>JBBDNT010000222.1:9260-16394 GCA_040877445.1 Planctomycetaceae bacterium | reverse complement strand
CTCTCCCCCGGCTTTTTGGGGGAGAGGGTCGGGGTGAGGGGGTTTTCGGCTCGCCTGCGGAAAATGGCACGAATCGCAGGAAACATCGTCCGAATTCGAACGAAACTCACTCGCCCCCGCGATGTTGCCCGTCCCTTTTCCGTCCCCCTCACCCTAACCCTCTCCCCCGCAGAGCCGGGGGAGAGGGGACGATGGCGGCGGCCGTGATCGGGCGTGCGGCGTTCGTTCGCTGTGCGAAGGAAGTCGCTCATCAGTTTCCTCCGAAGCGCTGCAGGTTCGAATGATTGTCGTTGAGCACGCTGTTGCCGGGATCGGACAGCACCGCGCTCGTGGGCTGCGCGAGGTGCCCGAAGTTCGCCCGGTCGTGCGGCTCGTGCAGTCCGAGTTCGCCGTCGGCCCCCGCCGAGACGAGCAGCGGGCGATGGAACGTGTCCGGCGTGTGGTACTGGGCCTCGAACGCGGCGGGGTCGCCGCCGAATCGCGGGGAGTTCAAGAGTTCGCCCAAGGGATCGTCGGGATCCTGCCCCAGCATGTCCGGCGTGGTTCCCGCGATCAGCAGCCCGGCGGCCCGCATCTCGACGCTCCCGCCTGGACCGGCGGGTCGCACCAGCCGGGTCGGCCAGCGGTAGAACCGCAACGGCCGCCCCCACGCGTCGACGAACTCCATCCGCCCGTCGCCATCGGTGTCGGCGACTTCGTGCGCCTGGAAGTCCGTCGGCTGCACGCCCGCCGCGCCAATCACTTCCCGCTCGACGAGCGCGTAGTACAATATCTCGGCGCTTTCCGTGACGGGGTTGTGATTGGACGGTACGGACAGCCCGGCTTCGGCGTAGGTCATGGGGAACGCCTGCTTGAGCATTTCCTTTTGGATGTAGGCGTTGATCGCGGCGTCGCTCAGCCCCGGCTGCAAGATCTTCTCCTGCGCGATCCGGCGGCTCCTGTCGACCTGATCGATCGCGATGTTCCGCTGCTTGATGAGCGCGTCGATCTTATCGATCGTCGCCCTGGTCACCTTCTCCTCGGCGGCGCCGAACATCCTTCCGACCGCCGGAACGAGCAGCGTCGCGAGGATCGTGATGATCACGACCACCACCAGCAGTTCGATCAGCGTCAGCCCGCGGCGTTCGGCCACGCGCGGCGGCGAGCCCGCTCGGGACGTCATCGAGGGATTCATCGGCAAGGCTCCTGGCGTCGAGTGCGTCACGGCACGAGTTTCCCACCGCTGAAGTTGGTGATGTTGTCGCGCTCGGCCTCGCGGGCGCCGGTCAGCGACGCGTCGGCGCTTTCGGAGGTGAAGGCACCGCCCTGGCCGTACGCGCCGTCGGCGCCGGGGGTGATGATCTGGAACCCCTTCGGGTTCCAGGCCGGCCCGCCGCTCGACTGGCGATAAATGTCGGTCATCCGGCCGCCGAGATCGGCGACGCGATAGCCGGCGCCGCCGTAGCTGCTGACGTAGATGTAGGGCCGGGTCTGGCCGGGCCACGGGTCGAGGTACTCGGGGACATGGCTGCCTCCGGTGTCGCGGAGGCGGCTGATCTCGAATTCGACGGACGGCTGCACGCGGTTCCCGCCGGAGGCGAAGGGATCCTCGGGGTTCTTCGAGAAGCCGGTGGGGTGCCAGACTTCTTCCGGCTGGCTGGAATCGCGGACGCCGCCGAGAAAGAACACCAGGCATTCGGCCCCGTCGAGCGACAGCGTGGCGTGGCCGTGCCCGTCGTAGTCGCGGGCGATGTCGAAGTCGAATTGCGGCCAAATGCGGCGGATCTTGGCCATGCTCTCGGGATTGGCGTCCCATCCGGAGCGGTCCTGGCAGAGCACGATACTGCTGGGGGGCTCGCTGTGGTACTGGAGCTTGAAGGCGGCGATGCCGGCTTCGAGGTTGCTGATATCGCTGACGACTTCGACGACCCGCGCGCTGCGGATGGCCCCCGTCACGGCGGGGACGACGAACGCCGCCAGGATCGCGATGATCACCACCACGATCAGCAGCTCGATGAGCGTGAAGCCGCCGCGAACGGTTCGCGCGTTCGGCAAGTTCGTAGTACGCCTTCCAAGTCGATCTTGCGGGTTCGTCGGAATCGAGTTCGATGTGGCGGGGCTCGTAGGACGAACTTCAGTTCGTCGTGCGAAACCCGCGTGGCCGGCACTTGGTTCGCCGGCGATTCTCGCTGAAGGCTCTTTCGTAGCCGCGGCGGCTCCGATCGGCTGGCGGGCACGACGAACCGAAGTTCGTCCTACCCGCCCTGAACGTCGAGCCCAAAAGATCGAAGTCGACGAGGTCGTGGCGACTGGCTTCAGCCGGTCCTCGCGGAGGGTCGCGGTGCGGAGTCGCGAAAAGTGCATGAGTCGGGCCTTTCGTCTGTTCCTCGCGGGGGTCTCGTCCGAGACTTCTTCGGCCGAGGCGTCCCCAGGTCCGTCAACGTTTCAACTCGACAGCTTGGTGATCAGGTCGATCAGCGGCATGAACAGCGCGACCACGATGAAGCCGACGATGAGACCGAGCACGACCACCATCAGCGGCTCGAGCAGGCTCACCAGGGCGTCGACCATCATCGCGACTTCTTCGTCGTACACGTCGGCGACCTTGTAGAGCATCGTGTCCAGGGCGCCGGTCTCTTCGCCCACGTCGACCATGTTGACGACCATGTCGTCGACGACGCCGGACTCCTTCAACGGCACCGCCATCGATTCGCCCTCGCGGATCGCCGTGTAGATGTTCTCGTAGGCCCGCCGGAACACCGCGTTCCCCGCCGTGTCGCGGACGATGATCAGCGATTCGAGGATCGGCACGCCCGAGGCGAGCAGCGTGCCCAGAGTCCGCGTGGTGCGGGCGATCGTCGATTTCCGCAGGATGCCTCCCAGCAGCGGAATCCGCAGGCTCACCCGGTCGACGATGTACTTCCCGGTCTTGTTCTTGCGGATGATCTTGAGCATCAGCCACATCCCCAGCGGGATCGCCGGAATCAGGTAGAAGTACTCCGCCACGTACCCGCTGACCTGGATCAGCAGCTCGGTCATCTTGGGGAGTTGCGTGTCGAAGCCGGCGAAGATCTTCGCGAACTCGGGAATGATCCAGATCATGATGCCGGTCACGATCAACGTGGCGACCGTGATGACGGCGATGGGATAGATCATCGCCCCCTGGACCTTCTTCTTCAGGCTTTGGGCCCGCTCCTTGAACTCGGCCAGGCGGCGGAGGATGATTTCCAGCGCACCGCCCGCCTCGCCCGCCTTGACCATGTTCACGTACAGGTCGTCGAACGCCTTGGGTTGCCGCGACATCGCTTCCGACAGCGTCGAGCCTCCCTCGATGTCCTCGATCACGCCCATCAGCGAGTTCTTGAGCGGACCGGGACGGGACTGGCCCTCCAGGATCCGCAGGCTGCGGAGGATCGGCAAGCCGGCGTCCTGCAGCGTGGACAACTGCCGGGTGAACGTCGTCAACTGCTTCGAGCGGACCCCGCCGATCGAGAAGGTCCGCTTCTTTCCGGCGGCGGCCTTCCTCTTGGCCGCGGCGGGCTTGGCCCCCTTCTTCCGCCCCTTCTCATGGATCTTGGTGACGAAGAAGCCCTTCTCGCGGATCTTCTGCTGGGCCTCGTTCTCGGAAGTGGCCTCGATCGTCTCCTTGATCTCGAGACCCGTATTGTCCATCGCCTCGTACTGGAAGACCGGCATCGGGCACCTCCGCGGGGAACAGTAGGCAGTCGGCAGTCGGCAGTCGGCAGTCGGCAGTCGGCAGTCGGTTGGGAATGTCGAATGTCGAAACGGTCACCGCTCGCGCCTGTGCCGTTTCATCATTCGGACTTCGACTTTCGTCATTGTCCTCTCGTCACTCGTCACTCGTCACTCAAGCCTCGATCTCCTCCATCACCGTCTCGCGGACCACTTCGTCGATGGTGGTCACGCCGTCGAAAATCAGTTTCAGCCCCGCCTCGCGGAGCGTCGTCATTCCCTGGCTGCGGGCGAAGTTGCGGATGTCGTCCACCGAGGCGTCCGAGGTGATCATGTCGCGGACGTCGTCCGACACGTCCAGCAGCTCGTAGATCCCCGTCCGCCCCTTGTAGCCCGAGTTGTTGCAGCGGTTGCAGCCCCGGCCGTAATAGAACTGGTACTGCCGGGCCATCTCCACCGGCAACTGCAACTCCATCAGCAGTTCGTCGCTCGGCTCGAACTCGGTGCGGCACTGCGTGCAGATCCGCCGCACCAGCCGCTGCGCGAGCACCGACTCGACCGTCGCGGTGATGAGGAACGGCGGCACCCCCATGTCCCGCAGCCGGGTGATCGCGGAAGGGGCGTCGTTGGTGTGCAGCGTGCTGAACACGAGGTGCCCGGTGAGGGCGCTTTGAATGGCGGTCTCGGCCGTCTCGTAGTCGCGGATCTCGCCGACGAGGATCTTGTCGGGGTCGTGCCGGAGGATCGCCCGCAGCACGGTCGCGAAGGTCACGTCGATGTCCGGATTGACGGGAATCTGCAGCAACCCGTCGATGTCGTACTCGATCGGGTCTTCGGTCGTGATGATCTTCGTCTCGATGTCGTTCAACTCGTTGAGGGCCGAGTACAGCGTGGTCGTCTTCCCGCAGCCGGTCGGCCCGGTCACCAGCACGATGCCGTTCGGCCGTCGAATCGTCGAGCGGAAGCGATTCAGCGTGTTGGCGTCCATCCCGACCTTGTTCAGGTCGAGCTGGACCACCGTGCGGTCCAGGATTCGCATCACGACCGACTCGCCGAACATCGTGGGGAGCACGCTCACCCGCAGGTCGACCGGGTTGCCTCCCACGTTCAATTCGATGCGGCCGTCCTGCGGCAGCCGCCGCTCGGCGATGTCGAGTTCGGCCATCACCTTGATGCGGGTGGTGATCGCCGTCGCGAGGTGCCGGGGGGGCGGGACCATCTCGTACAGCACGCCGTCCGCCCGCACGCGGACCTTGAATTCGTCCTCGAACGGCTCGAAGTGCACGTCGCTGGCCTGGTCCTTGATCGCCAGCAGCAGGACCATGTTGAGCAGCTTGCGGATCGGGGCGGCTTCGGCGGCGGCCATTTCATCCGCGAGGTCGAACTGCGAGCGAATGCCCCGTTCGGTCACGCTCACGTCGTCCATCTCGCCGATCAGGTCCTCGATGCTGTCTTCCTTATCGGCGTAGTAGCGGGCGATCGCCTGCTCGACGTCCTGCGCGTTCGACACCGCCCCCTTCACGTCGTAGCCCAGGAAGTTCCGCAGGTCGTCGAGCGCGGCGACGTTCTGCGGGTCCGCCATCGCCACCGTCAGCACGTCGTTCCGGATCGAGATGGGCATGATCTTGTAGATCTCGGCCATCGTCTGCGGGACGAGTTCCAGCGCCTTCGGCGGGATCGTCGTCTCCGCCAGGTTGACGACCGGCATGCCCCACTGCTCGGCCAGCGCCTCGGTGATCTGCGCCTCGGTGACGAGGCCCATCCGCACCGCCACCTGGCCGATGATCTCGCCGGGACTCTGCTTCTGCTCTTCGAGCACGTCCCACAACTGGTCCTCGGTGAGATGACCGAGATCGACCAGAATCTGTCCGAGTCGCCGTTGGGCCATGATCGCTCCGAATCGTCAGGCGCCGGACGTCGCCGGCTGCCGAATTGGTTCGTGTTTCGTCGGTCGGAATCCGCCCGTCCCCGTGGGACGCGCGGCCGGCCCCCGCCGCGCCGTCCCGCGGACGGCGGTCAATCGTCGTCGTCGTCCGCCTCTCCGTTCCCGCCGTCGTCCAGAATTCCCTTCTTCGCCCGTTCCAGCCGGGTCCGCAGTTCGCCCGGCTGATTGGATTTGGCGA
Organism: Planctomycetaceae bacterium; assembly: GCA_040877445.1. Classification (GTDB taxonomy): domain Bacteria; phylum Planctomycetota; class Planctomycetia; order Planctomycetales; family Planctomycetaceae; genus JBBDNT01. The sequence goes on along the minus strand of JBBDNT010000222.1, from coordinate 10,599 downwards.
TGATGTCCCGTTCGTCGCACAATCCCTTTTGCCACAGGTCGAACAGGGCGTCGTCCAAAAGTTGCATGCCGTACTTCCGCCCCGTCTGAATCGACGACGTGATGCGGAACGTCTTTCCCTCGCGGATCAGGTTCGCGATCGCCGGCGTGACCACCAGCATTTCATAGGCGGCGACCAGCCCCTTGGGCTTGCGGGGCAACAGCGCCTGGCTGAGGACCGCGATGATCGAGTTCGCCAACTGCGTGCGGATCTGCTCCTGCTGATTCGTGGGGAACACGTCGATGATCCGGTCCACCGTGTTCTGCGCGCTCGACGTGTGCAGCGTGCCGAACACGATGTGCCCCGTCTCGGCCGCCGTGATCGCCGATTCGATGGTTTTCAGGTCCCGCATTTCCCCCACCAGAATCACGTCCGGGTCCATCCGCAGCCCGCGGATCAGGGCTTCCGAGAAGCTCGGCACGTCGACCCCGATCTCCCTCTGGTTGATCGTACACTTGTTGTGGTTGTGATAATACTCGATCGGGTCTTCCAGCGTGATGATGTGGTGGCCCAGATTGTTGTTGAGCCAGTTGATCATGCTCGCCAGCGTCGTCGTCTTCCCGCTCCCCGTCGGCCCGGTCACCAGAAACAGCCCCCGCGGCCGCTGGATGAGTTCCTGGCAGATCGACGGCAAGCCCAGTTGCTCGAAGGTGAGGAAGTCCGTCGGAATCTGCCGCAACACCATCGCGATGTGACCGCGTTGCTTGAACACCGCCACGCGGAATCGCGCCCTGGTGCCGTACGCGAAGCCGAAGTCCGTTCCTCCCTGCTCCTGCAATTCCTGTTGATTGCGTTCCGGGGTGATGCTCTTCATCAGGGCGGCCGTGTCGGACGCCTCCAGCAATTTCGTCTCCAACCGCACCAATCGTCCATGCAAACGCACGACGGGAGGCTGCCCGGTGGTGATGTGCAGGTCGCTGCAGCCTTGCTGAACCACCAGCTCGAGGAGCTTATCGATTTGAACCGTGGCCATCCGATTTCGTCTCCGAAGGCGACCGCATTATTCGCCGCACCGCGCCGCGAACAAAAAATGCCGCTCGAAACACCACATTCCGCGCTCGTTCGCACGACTCGCCGGCAGTCACCGGCCCGCCCTTCGCACTCCGTCGCCACCGAAATCGAACAGGGAACATCCGCTCGGGCCCGGGTGTTCCCGAGTCGTCTCCGCCCGGCTCGAATCGACCATCCTCCACGCCGCGCCTTCCGCCCTGCGGACGGACCCGACCGGCGGGACTTCCGACGCGCTCCCCGCGTGCCTTCGAACGGGTTTCGAAAAGTGAACCAGCGCCGCCGTCGCGAG
>JBBDNT010000222.1:0-9250 GCA_040877445.1 Planctomycetaceae bacterium | reverse complement strand
CCCGAGTCGAAAGGAAAACCACGACGATATGATATGTCGACAGGTGTGCGGATTTCAGTCCTTGGCCTTGGCCAGGCGATACACCTCGGCCAAAGTTGTAATCCCTTTGGTGGCCTTGTCTACCGCGTCGTCCACCAGGGTCTTCATGCCGAACAGGCGGGCCTGCCGCCGCAGGTTCTGCGTGGGTTCGGCCCGGAAGGTCATTTCCCGCATCGTGGAGTTCATCTGCATCAGCTCGAAGACCGCGATCCGGCCGCGGTAACCGGTGTGCTGACAGTTGTTGCAACCCCGGCCGCGCATGAAGGTCGCGCCCTGCACCTGTTCCGGAGTGATTCCGAACAGTTCCAGCTCCCCCGCCTCGGGGTCGTACGGCTCTTTGCACTTGTTGCAAATGACCCGCACCAGGCGCTGGGCCATGACCGCCATGATACTCGAAGCGACGAGGAATGGCTGAACGCCCATATCAATCAGGCGTGTAATGGAACCGGGCGCATCGTTCGTATGGAGAGTACTGAAAACCAAGTGTCCTGTCAAAGAAGCCTGGATTGCCATGTCCGCCGTCTCCACATCCCGAATCTCGCCCACCAGAATCACGTTCGGCGCCTGACGCAGCATGGCCCGGATCACCCGGCCGAACGTCAGCCCGATCCCGCTCCGCACCTCCACCTGGTTGATCCCCGGGAGGTAGTATTCGACCGGATCCTCCGCCGTGATGATCTTCCGGTCCGGCCGATTCAGCTCGCTCAGGGCGCTGTACAAAGTGGTGGTCTTCCCGCTTCCGGTTGGTCCGGTCACGAGCAAGATGCCGTTCGGGCGGCGGATGATGTTCTGGAACACCCGGTAGTTCTCTTCGCTGAATCCGAGGTTCCGAATTCCGACTTTGATGTTGTCGCGGTCCAGAATTCGCAGGACGACCGCCTGGCCGTGGTTCGTGGGGAGGATGCTCACCCGCAGGTCGAGTTCCTTCGCCCCGACCCGCGTCTTGATGCGGCCGTCCTGCGGGCGGCGCTTCTCCGCGATGTCCATCGAGGCCATGATCTTGATGCGGGAAATCAACGCCCCCAGCAGCCGCCGCGGCGGACTGTCCCGCTCGATCAGCACTCCGTCGATCCGGTAGCGGACGCGGATGCGGTCCTCGAACGGCTCGACGTGGATGTCGCTCGCCCGCATGTTCACCGCTTCGGTGACGATCAGGTTCACGAGGCGGATGATCGGGGCGTCCTCGTCCTCCGCGACCATCCCGGTTTGCGTCGCTTCCGTCTCCGTGAAGTCGATCGCCGTTTCGGTGAATTCCAGCAGCATCGAGTCGACCGACTCGGTCTCGCTTTGCCCGTAATGCCGGTTGATCGCCTGCTGAATCGCCTGCCGGGACGCGACCACCACGTCGATTTCCCGGTTCAGGATGAATCGCAGCTTGTCGAGCACCTCGAACGCCATCGGGTCGCTGATCGCCACGACCAGCTTGTTCCCGTCGACCGACAGCGGGATGACCACGTTCTCGCGGGCGACCGATTCGGTCACCAGTTCGATCACCGGTTGCGGAATCTCCTGACCATCGAGATTGATGTATTCGTAGCCGAACTGGGCGGCGACGTATTGCCCGATCACGTCCGGCGCGACGTAACCCAGCTTGACGAGCGATTCCTCCGGCTTGACGCCCATGCTGGAAGCCAGATCGAGCGCCTCGTCGAGTTGGTCGGCGCCGATCAGGCCGTCATCGACCAGTTTCTTGAGCCAGTCCGCGGCCATGCAAGATGCTCCCGAAGCGAAAGGCGAACCGGCGTCGCGGAGGCGACGGGTCCGTGAACGAAATGCGAAGCGCCCGCCGCTCCGGAACGCGGAGGGCGATGGCGCCGGCGATGAAAACCGGGCGGCCCGCCCGAAGAAGGTCGTGAAATCGTTGACGCGACGATAGACAGGGGGAACAGTTCATTCTGCTGCGGCGTTCGGGCACTGTCAAGCGCCGCCCGGCGGATCCCCACTCGCTTGCGGTTTCGCGACTCCGGGTCGCGACCGCGACCCTTCCAGGGTCGCGCGGTGGATCCCCCACGCCGCCACCCACGGCCGACCGATGGAATCGAGCTGGAAGGGTGCTACCGGTCGTCCGATTCGTCGTCCTTCGCTTGGCCGGCCGGATATTCGAGTTTCCCGGTGACCGGGACCGCGCGCGTGCCGAGCACCCGGCCGGTTTCGCCGTCCTGCACGATCGCGACGAAGTACAACTTCTCCAAAGCGAGCGGCTTCTCGGGGAACTGGACTCCCTCTTCCTCCTCGAAGTCGGCGAGGTACTTCTCCAACCCCGCCTTGAATTCGGCGAGCGACAATTGCTGCGAGTACGCGAGCGGGCCGTCGGCGGTTTCGACGCCTTGCGGTCCCGTCGGCATCGCCCGCACCACCATCTCATGGTGCAGAATTCCGTTCCCCGCCCGATAGGAAACGTCCGGCTCGACCAACGCGAGCACGAGGCGGGCTCGTTCCCGCCGCTCACCCAAACCGTCGGCCTTCGCCGAAATGGCGAGCTTGCCGTCCTCCGCCTTCGCCGACAGTTCGATCGTCACGGCGGACTTCTCCGCCACGAGCGGCTCGATCTGCTTCCGCAATTGCCGATAGCCTTCCGGCGCCATGAACAGCGGACCGGCGACCCCCTGGACCGGCTCGCCATCGACGAGCACCGAGGGAGTCCCTTGCAGACCGTACATTTGGAACCGGTCCCAGCCGTCGGAACTCGTCAGCGGATCGGGGCCGGGAATGTGCTGGTGATACCGCAGCACGACCACCTGCTCCTTCGGAAACGCGGTCTCGAGCGCGCCGGTGGCGACGTCGGCGGCGACGCAGGGGGGACATTCCGACCCAGTGAACAACTCGACCAGCACGACGTGGTTGCCCGCCGGCTGCGCCGGGGAAGGCTCTCCCGCGAAGGAGTGAATCGCGGCGCGGTAAATCTCGTGCAAGTGCTTTTCGAATCCGTCGACGTTCTTGTGCTTGGCTTCCCACAAGTCCCGCGCGCTTTCCATCGGATACGGGGTCTGGGCGTCGTCCTCGGACTCGAGCATCGAGAACAACATGCCCTCCAGTTGCGGCAGGATCGCCAGCCGCCCGTAAAGGTCGATCGCCTCATCCACGCGTTTCTCGTTCTCCGCGTGCTGCGCGAGCGTGAACAGGATCACCGGATCGAGCGGATGCTCGGGGCGCAGCCGTTCGAGCAGGGCGACCGCCTCCTTGCGGGCGTCTTCGTCGTTCCCGCGGACGATCGCCTCGCGGGCCGCGAGAATCGCCACCCGCCGCTTCTGATCTTCGAGCGCCGTGCGGAGCACGACCACCGTGCGGGCCAAAGCCTTTTTCGACGTCTCGTCGAAACCCGCCTCGGCGGCATCGAGCGATTGCTCGGCGAATTGCGGAAACTTGTCGCGTTCGACCAGGTGCACCGCCACGTTGACGCGGGCGTTCCACACCATCCGCGGCCCCCATGCCGCCGCGGCTTGAATGTACTCGTCGATCAACTCGCGGACTTGCTTTTCGGCATCTTCGTTTCCGGTGGCGAAGATGATCGCCTGCTGCCAGGCCGTCAGCGACAGCGGACTCTCCGGGTTGTCCCGCGCGAACTTGGCGAGGGCCTCGACGGAATCCTCCGCGCGGGCCGCCGCCCGCAGCACGTCGAGATCGGGATGGGAGCCCGCCTGCGCGTCGGCCAAGTCGCCCTCCTCGGTCGCTGTCAGCCGGACCGGGTAGCAACCCCCTTCCTCGAACAGCACGTTGCCTCGAATCGCGTCCCCGGCGCGGCGACCCTGCAATTCGTACTTCTCTCCATTGGCCGAGAACACGAGGTGCAGCCAGCCGTCTTCCACCGCCGTCCGTTCGACTTTCGCGTCGGGGAACTGCCGATGCGACGCGATGACGCGGGCCGAGTGGGCCTCTTCCTGCCGCGCGACCTCGATGATCATCAGTGGCACGTCGGTCCCTCCCTGCGTGACCACGAGCCGCCATTTGCCGGTGAACGACGCTTCGGCCGCCCCCGCTGCCGGTTGATTCGCCGCGGCTTCCGCAGCGGGGTCGCCTTCACGGTTCTGGGCGAACACGGCGAAGCACAGCAGACCGACGGCGGACAGCAACACGAGGCCGAAACCAAGCAGGCGGGACTTCATGGGGAATCCTTCATCGCGGGATGAGAACGGCGAGATGCGCCGATCGGCGGGATGCGGAGCGGCCGATTCGGCCCTCCGGCACGCCTTCATTGTAGGCGCGCGAACCTCGATCCGAACAGTCCGAACAATTCGGGGGCTGCCGGCCCGGCCTCGTTCGAGCGCCCGGCTCAGAGATCGTCTTCGAATGCCCGGAGCGGGTCCGACGCGACCGTCGGCGTAGCGGAATTCGCAAGAATTCCGGGCGGTTTGGAGCGAGCGTCGCAAGTCTTGCGACTTCCGCTACCAAGTCGAAGACAGTCGCTCAACGCGGTCACCCGTTCCGCGATTCGAATTCCCGCAGGAACTCGACCAGCGCCGCGACCGCTTCCTCCGGGAAGGCGTTGTAGATGCTCGCCCGCATTCCGCCCACACTGCGGTGCCCCTTCAACCCGTCGAACCCGGCCGCCGACGCCTCCTTCACGAATTGCGCATCCAATTCGGCGTTCCCGGTGACGAAAGTGACGTTCATCAGCGAGCGGCTGTCGGCATCGGCGGTCGGGCGGAACATCTTGCTCTGGTCGAGGAAGCCGTACAGCGTCGCTGCCTTATTGCGGTTCCGCTCGGCGATCGCGCCGAGTCCGCCCTGCTCTTCCAACCACTTGAACACGAGGCCGATCACGTAGATGCCGAACGTCGGCGGCGTGTTGTACATCGACTCGTTGGCCGCGTGCGTGCGATATTGCAGCATCGTCGGCGCCGCCTTGGAGCCGCGCTCGACCAGATCCTTGCGGATGACGACCAGCGTCACGCCGGAGGGGCCGAGGTTCTTCTGCGCCCCGGCGTAAATCACGCCGTACTTCGACACGTCGATCGGCCGGCTGAAGATGTCGCTGCTCGCGTCGCAGGCGAGGAAGGAACTCGCGGGGATATCGGCCGGCTCCTCGCGGAACTGCGTGCCGAAGATCGTGTTGTTCGACGTGAAATGCACATAGACCGGCGATGCGCTGTATTCGCATCCCTTGGGAATGTAGCAGAAGTTGCGGTCCTCGCTGGTGCCGGCGACGTGGACGTCGCCGAAGGGCTGCGCCTCGGCCACCGCCTTCTGCGACCACGACCCGGTCACGAGATAATCCGCCCCCGCTCCTAGTGCGAGAAAGCTCATCGGCAGCATCGCGAACTGCAACGACGCCCCCCCTTGCAGGAACAGCACGTCATAATCGTCCGGGATGCTCGCGAGGCGGCGACAGCGCGCGACGGCCTCCTCGTACACGGCGAGAAACGCCTTGCCGCGATGCGAGTGCTCGAGAATGCCGATGCCGGTCTCGCCAAGCGAAAGCAGATTCTCGCGGGCCTCTTCGAGAACCGAAACGGGCAGCACGGCGGGGCCGGCGGAGAAGTTGTGGATGCGGTGGGTCATGTCGCGAGCTCGGGCCTGAATGGAAGATCGTTGCGGGTCGTGCACCAAACCCTATATCGCCCGGCGCGCCATGACGTCAACGGCCGCGAGCGGAGCATTCGTAGTAACCGGCTTCAGCCCGGTCCCGCGCCCCGACTGCGATCGGATATCGTGATGCCGCATTGCCCCCCGGCACGCTCCGCATTCGCGTCGCGGCTAACCGGAGACGCGCTCCGCATTCGCGTCGCGGCTAACCTGGGGGCGGCGCGCTCCGCATGTGCGTCGCGGCTAACCGTTCATTGCGGCGGTTGCTTCGGCTTCAGCCACCATTCGAAGAAGCGGTAGACCTGTTCGTTGTCTTCCTGCGTCGGGCCGTGGGTGGGGCGGTTCGCCATCGCGACGCGGTTCTCGTGGCCGAGCAGGCGGTTGACTGCGATCGCGTGGTTGAGGGCGGGCCAGCGTTCTTTCATGTCGGCCGTGCCCCCCGAGACGAAGAACGGCCGCGGGGCCATCAAGGCGTGCAATTCGACCAGGTCGTGCCCCCCTTCGACCAGTGCCTTGTACGAGCCGGTCCGCTGCTTCACTTCGTCGGGATGGCGGCGGAAGGAATACCGCTTCGCCGGGTCGTTCATCTCGCCCAGCTCGAATCCCAGGTACCACACGTCGAAGTAGTTCACGCTGCCGCCGGGGTTCTCCTTGCGGCGGTCGCGCTCGTCGAAGACGATGCCGGGGTCGGACCAGGCGGCACACGCGAACTCGTTGTGCAGGCACGAGGCGAACAGCCCCCACTTCCCGCCGAAGGAATGCCCGACGACGCCGATCCACTCGGCGTCGACGTCCGGCCGCTGCGCGAGCACCGTATGCGCGTTCGCCGCAGCGTAGGCGAGGGCGGAAAGGGGCTGCACGCGGACCGGCTCGTTCACCGGGCCGAGATACGTTCCGCCCCGCGCTTTGCCCGGCTCTTCGAGGTCGACGCCGGAGTTCGGCTTGCCGATCGAGAGGGTGACGAACCCGCGCTTCGCAAGGTGCCAGCCGTAATCGCGCAATGCGGAACCGAGTCCCACGCCGGTCTGCGCGTCGTAATAGAGAACGAGCACCGCGGGGAACGGGCCTTCGCCGTCGGGGACGAGGAGGAAGCCGTCGACCATTTCGTTTCCCAGCGCGATCTCGACGCGCACCTGGTGCTGCGTGACGTTCTCGCGGCGGGTGGTGGCGACGGTCTCGACGCGCGGCTTCTCGATGAGCGCGGGCCACGGTCCCAGCAGCTTCTGCCAGGTGTCGCGAATCTCCTTGCGGCGGCGCCGCTAGTCGTCGGCGTTGCGGACGCGCGTGCCGTCGGCGAAGACGAGCGGCGAACGGAACTCGCCGAAGTCGTCGCGGAATTCTTCCGGGGGCTGGAAGAAGCGGGCGAGTTCGGCCGGGGGCGGTTGTTCGGCCGGCGATGCGGCCGATCGTGAAGTGGAGGACGCACCGTCACCGGTCGGAGCCGGTTCGTCCGCCCGGGAGAACGGTTGGGCAGCGAAGGGAACGATGAGCGAAAAGGCGGCCGCGAACAGCACGCGGGGGCGGATCGGCATGTTGATGCTCCTTGAGGACGACGTTCGCTGATGGTGACGAGCTACCCCGGCCGGGGAGAAGTCGCAAGTCAGCGAGGCGTCGGCGTGACCTTCCAGACGTGGATCTTGAAGTGGTCCTCGTCGACCAGCCCCTCGCGGTACAGCCAGTCGAGGTGTTCGTCCTCGTAGCGCACCAGGACGTGCGGAACGCGGCCATGAGGCCAACGATCGACCAGTTCCGCGACCGCCGGGCCGCGCCCCGAGCGGAGTTCCTCCAACCAGCGGGAGACCTCCTCGGGAGGCGGCTGGATCGCTGCCTTCCGGGTCGCGGCGGAGTCGGGGACGCCGGTGAGGAGCAGCACCGTTCCCTCGCGGGCCTGTCGGGCGATCGGTTCGAGGCCGTCTTCGGCGTCCGCCCAACCGATCTCCGGCGGCGGCTCACCGGAACTCGCGAGCAGCACCTGGGAATAGGCGACTTGCGCGCCGTCGTCGTTCCGCAGAAACAGGACACGATCGCCTGCGGCCGCGCTGTCGAGGGTCCGCGCGACCATCGCGTGAAAGGCGCGATGCTGATCGGCGAGGACGATTCCGAATTCCACTCCGTAGACGAGCGTCGCCAGACACAGCGCCCCCCAGGCGGCCCGCATCCGGACCGGGCGCGCCGCGAACCACTCCGCCCAGGCGTGACGGGCCACCAACGCGGTCGCGAGCAGCCAGAACGGGACCGCGGGGAAGTAGGTCCGCCCGAGTTGAATGCTCGGCCCGAACTCGATCGCCGCCACCGCCGGGATCGCCACCAGCCACAGCGCGATCGCCCCGCGAAGCCACGGCGCACGCAACGATTCTGCCCAGCCCTTGCGGAACACGCACCACGCCGTCGCCAGCGGCCCGGCGATGAACGCGATCAACCACAGGTAGGACACGCGCGAGAGGATCTCGAAGAACACGCCGAGATATTTCGGCGTGTGGTCCAACCCCGCGAGCTCGAAGAAATGGGCGCGGTGCATCGAGTACTCGTAGTACCGATACAGGATCGTCCAGGGGGAGATCACGTCGTCGCCGCACAGATGGCGAATCTTCTCGGTATGCGCCAGCGCTTCGAAGAAGGCGAACACCGCGAATAATCCGGCGGCGAACGCCGCGGCGTTCGCCGCCGCCCGCTTCCAGCCGGGAAGTCCCAGGAAGCCGGCGGCGAGGGCCATTCCCGGCAGGTACACCAAGATCGCGTTGTTCGACAGCAGCGCCACCGCGCCGACGATCCCCGCCGTGAACGTCGCCCGGGGCGTCGCTCGCAGACACTGCGCGAACGCGCACAGCAACAGCGCCGTCGAGAACTGCGTGTAGTGCGGCAGGTACAGGTAGATGGTTTGCCAGCCGTTCGCCAGCAGCAGGATCGCCGCCGCCAGCCCGATCCACGGAGATCCCAACCGATCGGCGACGAGCCAGGTGGCGAAACTCATCCACCACGCGGTGAGCGCGACGAACAGCATGTATTCGAAGGCCGAGGGAAACTCCGCCGCCGGCCGAACCGCGCGGTACGACCATCCCCACAACCGCAACGCGACGATGTACACCGGCTTGGCTTCGTGGACCAGCACGTCGGTCGTGTTGCCGACCACTCGGAAGAACGGCGTGACCAGCAACTCCGGGACCGTCACCGGGTTGTCCGCCGGGGCGCCGGGTCCCGCGTCACGCACGATCTTCGCCTGACTCGGGAAATAATACTGGAGGTTGTCCCAAAACGTCGCCCGCGGCTCGACCGGCCAGATCGCGAGGAACAGCGCCAGGCAGCACAGCCCCGTCGCCGTCGCGGCGAGCGGCGCGGCCCAGCGCCTCGCCCAGTGCCGCGGCGGCGCACCCTGCGCGGAGTGCGCCGCATCCGAACTCGGGGACGGACGCGCGTCCTCATTCGACGTGACTGGCCCAGCCATCGACGGTTCCGATATGTCGTCGCTGTTCGTGCGGGAAATCCGCGGAAGTGAACCGGCGCGCGACACCCCCGGAGTTCGAATTCCGGGAAGTCGAGAAGGGAACGGCATCGACGCCGCAATCGATGATACGGCCGCCCCCGGCCGCCCGCAATGAAATTGCGGCGACCGTCGGGCGGGGGTGTGGCAAGAGCTTTGGCGACGCCAACTCTCTTCGGCGATGGGTGGCGGGGGCGCTCCGCAACGCGG
>JBBDNT010000221.1:0-16506 GCA_040877445.1 Planctomycetaceae bacterium | reverse complement strand
CCGTCGCCGTCGTGGGGCAGACATCCTTGTCTGCCCGTCCATCGGCCACACCGGCGAAACGGCAGGCTGGAAAGCCTGCCCCACGCCATCGGACGGATTGGCAATCCGTCCTACGTCTACGAACCGAATCGACCATCAGCCGCCGAGGAATCCGCCATGCGCCGCCAGACGTTCGTCGCTTCGACTGTCGCGGTTCTCGCCCTCGCGTTCGCCGCGTTCCAAGTCCCGGAGGCCCCCGCGCAAGACGCCGCGGCGAAGGACGCCGAGCGCGAAATCTGGCGCGTGCTTCCGAAGGGGGAAAAGCCCAAGGACGCCCGGCTCGGCAAGCTCCGCACGCTCAACGACGCCTATCATCCCTGGACCCCGCCCGAATCGAAGGAAGCGTGGGAGAAGGAGGCGCAGCGGCTGCGCGAGCAGGTGCAGGTCGGCATCGGCCTGTGGCCCATGCCCGAGAAGGGACCGCTGAACGCCGTCGTCCACGGCAAGATCGACCGCGACGACTACACCATCGAGAAGGTCTTCTTCGAGAGCCATCCCGGCCATTACGTCACGGGGAACCTCTATCGCCCCAAGAACGTCACGGGCAAGATTCCCGGCGTCCTCTGCCCGCACGGCCACTGGCCCAACGGCCGCATGCACGAGGCCAACGACGCTGCCGTGAAGAGGGAACTCGACAGCAAAGCCGAGCGTCACGAATCCGGGGCGCGCTATCCGGTCCAGGCGCGAATGGTCGGCCTCGCCCGGCTGGGCTGCGTTGTCTTTCATTACGACATGGTGGGCTACGTCGATAGCGATCTGATGCAGCACCGCCAGGGATTCAACGATCACCAGGCGGGACTGCGGCTGCACAACCCGATGGGCCTGCAAACGTGGAACTCGATCCGCGCCCTCGATTTCCTGCTCACGCTTCCCGACGTCGATCCCGAGCGGTTGGCCGTCACCGGTTCGAGCGGCGGCGGCACGCAGACCTTCATGCTCACCGCGGTCGATCCGCGGCCGCACGTCGCCTTCCCGGCGGTGATGGTCGGCACCGGGATGCAGGGGGGCTGCGTGTGCGAGAACGCGCCGTACCTGCGGATCGGGATCAACAACATCGCGCTCGCCGCGCTGTTCGCCCCCAAGCCGCAGGCGATGAGCGGCGCCGACGACTGGACGATCGCCATCGAGACGAAGGGGCTGCCGGAGTTGCAGCAGATCTACGGCTACTACGGCGAGCGGGACAAGGTGAACGCGAAAGCGTTCCCGCAGTTCAAGCACAACTACAACGGCGTCGCCCGCGAGATGATGTATGAGTGGTTCAACCAGCACCTGAACCTGGGGAAGGAAAGCCCGATCATCGAACGCGACTTCGTCCCCGTCCCGCCGCAGGAATTGACCGTGTGGGACGACAAGCACCCGAAGCCCGCCAACGGCAAAAACGCGGCCGAACTGCGGAAGTACCTCACGCAGTTCGACGAAGAGCGGTACGCGGCGTTGTTGCCGAAGACGATAGAGGACGTGGCGAAGTACAAGGAGGTGGTGGGGACGGCGGCGCGGGTGATGTTCGGGGAAGTGCCGGATCCCGCCTCGCTCCCTTCCGATGGCAAGCATCGCCGCGCCGGGAGCCTCGGAGACTGGAAGGTCCGATACACGCTGATCGGAAGACGCGACGATGAGTCCATTCCCGTGCTTCTGCTTGGTCAGACATGGTCTCCAGACTATAAGCCGGGGAAGCCCAAAGTCCTCTGGTTCGGCGGAACGGGGAAGACTGCGATGTTCGACGAGCAGGGACAGGCCATCCCTGCCGTAAAGAAGCTGGTGAATGCCGGCATCAATACGATTTCCCCAGATCTCTTTCTGACCGGTGAGTACACCGATGATCGTGAGCCTGGATCGCTCGATATCCGCGAAGGATTTGACGGATTTGCATACGGTTACAATCGCCCCCTATTGGCTCATCGCGTGCGTGATGTGCTAACGCTCGTGGCTTGGCTGCGGGGTCTGAGCGGCCGGGAGCCGATCTATCTCATCGGCACCGGCGAAGCCGGGCCGTGGGTGTTGCTCGCCGCGGCGATCGCCGGCGACAAGATCGATGGGGCCTTCGTCGATCTCGGCGGGTTCGGCTTCGGCAAGATCGAGAGCATCGGCGACCAGAACTATCTCCCCGGCGCGCTCAAGTACGGCGGCATCGGCGGACTGGCGGCCCTCGCCGCCCCGACCGAACTGTTCATCGCCGGCACGAAGGGCGTCCCCGAAAACGAACTCGCCCCGCTCCGCCAGGTCTACGAAGCGGCCGGCGGCAAACTCACCCTCCAGGAAGGCCCGCTCGACGTCGACAAGATCGTCGAACGCTTGAAGTGAACGATGTTGCTCGTAGGATGGATTGGCAATCCGGCGGTGAGGCCGCAACGTCGTCGGAGGCCCCATCCCGTTCTGCCGGCTGAATTCTCATTGGAAGGATTGCCAATCCGTCCCACCACGCCTCCAGGTTCCGAAGTCGAACTGGTCGACCCACGACTCCATACGACACGCGACCTGGACGGAAATCAATTCCGTCCTACTACGTCATCCAGATTGAATTTGGCGATTGGGGACGTGTCAGACGGATTGGCAATCCGTCCAACGGCAAGCGAACCGGCAGAACGATCGACTTCCGGCGACGTTGAGGCCTCACCGCCGGATTGCCAATCCATCCTACGGAAAACCCACAAGATCAAGCTTGAAGGCGTCCTACGAAGAACTCGCACGCACCGAAACGCCCTCGATCGGAGAACGAGATGCCACGCCGGATTTCTCGATTCATTCTCGCGGGTCTCGCGATCGTCGCGGCGTCCAGCGCCGGCACGAGCGCGACATCCGCCCTCGCCGCCGAGTGGTCCCAGTTCATGCGGAACGCCGCCCACACCGGCGACGCCGCGGATGAATCGCTCGCGCTGCCGCTGGGACTGGCGGCCCAGGTGAAGCTCGACGACGCCGCGATGACCTCTCCCGCGGTCGTCGAGGGGCGGGCCTACGTCGTCGATCAGATGGGGACCGCGTACTGCATCGACGTCGCCGCCGCGAAGATCGTCTGGAAGAGCGCTCCCGACGGCGACCGCGCGATGGGGGCGAACACCTCGTCCCCGTGCGTCGTCGGCGGCCGCGTCTATTACGGCACGACGGCGGGCAATCTGCACATTCTGAATGCGGCGGACGGCAAGCCGATCCGCACGGTCGCGATCGGCTCGCCGATCGTCAGCGCCCCGACGCACGCGAACGATTCGATCCACTTCCAGGCGCTCGACGCGGTGCTGCGTTGCCTCGATCTCGACGGCAACGAACGTTGGAACTGGAACCATTACGAACGCTACGCCGAGCCGCCGGAAATCACCAAGGCCACCGAGCGGGAGCGCGGCCATCCCGGCAGCTACGACCGCCCGCACTACGGCGGCGGCGAGGTCGCGGTTTCCGGAAAGAAGATCGTCACCAGCTTCGGGTGGGACATCGTCTGCGTGGAAGACGCCGGCGACGCCGCGAAACTCGCCTGGTGCAACCGCGCGCCCAACGGCCGCGACGGCGCGGCCCCCATGTCGTCGTCGATTTCGGGGGAATGGATCTACAACGCCGGCATGGGGGCCGACGGCGTGCAGCGGCTCACCCGCTTCGCGCTCGCGACGGGCGAAGTCGACAAGAGCGGCGGCGGACGGGTCGACGCCGATCCGTGGATCACCCCCGCCGTCCGCGGCGCGACGGCGACCGGGCGGAACTCGGACAACGGGCGCAACGGCGTCGTGCTGTTCGATTTCGACGCCCGCCGGACCGGCGCGACATGGCGCGACGAGCGCGATTCGGTTCCGTTCGCCGCGTCGCACGCCTTCGCCGGGGAACATCTCGTGGCCGCGACGTTGCGCGGGGAGATCATCGTCGTCGGACTGAATCCGCACGGAGCTCGCGCGGCCGCGGCGTTTCGCTTCCGCACGCCGCACGGAAAGGGGATCGGTTCGTCCCCCGCGATCGCGAACGGAAAGGTCCTCTTCGGCTGCGACGATGGCTATTTCTACGTGCTCGCGGCGGACGGAAAGCTCGAACCGCGAAAGGACGAATCGCTCGCGCTCCACGAGCCGCGCGGCAAGCTCGACCCGGCCACGGGGAAGCGTTACTCGTGGACCTCGACCGACGGCAGCCCGCGCAACACCGCCTTCGCGGATGACCCGGACCTCAAGCCGCCGCTGCGCGTGCGGTGGGCGTCGCGGGGCTTCGGGCATTTCAAGGCGCCGTGCATCGCCGCGGGAGACGACGTTTTCAGCGTGTCGCTCGCCGGGCTGATCACCTGCCAGGAGCAGGCGACTGGGCGGGTGCGGTGGCGGACGCAGATGTCGGGTCCGGAGTACGCCACTTCTGCCGGGTTGCTCGCGGCGGACGGAAAATTGTACGTGCCGCGTCCGCAGTTTCACGGGACCGAGGGGGCGTTGCTGTGCCTCGATCTGCGCGACGGTCGCGAACTCTGGAAAGTCGAAGTCGGCGGGCGATACATCTGGGAGCGCACGTCGCCGGTGATCGCGGCGGGCGTGATCGCGTTCGGATCGACCGCGGCGGGCGAACCAAAGGGAACGGTGATTCGCGCCTGGAACGCGGAGACGGGCGAACCCGCGTGGACCGTCGAACTGAACGTCGCCGGAGAGCGGGCCGGCTCGATCGGCGGCTGTTCGGACGGCAAGACGATGTTCTTCACCGCCGGCGCCCAGGAGTGGCAATGGAAGCAGGAAGGAGACAAGCAGCGGGGCGAAACCGTCGCCATCGACCCCGCCACCGGCAACGTCCGCTGGCGGTCCAGCGAGAACTTCGGCACGAGTCATCCGGTGATCGCGGGGGAGAAACTCCTGCTCAGCGAGACCGGCAAGGGAGTGCGCACCGTCGATCCGGCAAGCGGCGCGGTGAACTGGACCCGCAAAGAGGGGTACGTCACCAGGTTCAGCGTCGGCGACGACTTCATCGTGATGCGCGGCTACGGCGGGCACGGCGTCAAGGTGCGGCTCGAAGACGGGAAGGACTATCCCGGCTGCCGCGAAATCGGCGGCGAGACGCACGCCTGCGGAACCGTCGCGCTGACGCCGAGGTACGCCTTCGCGATCACGGTGGGCGGGTTGAACGTCCGCGACGTGGCGAACGGCGAGTTGGTGTGGCGTTCCCCCGGCTTCGCCCCGCGCGGCTGCGTGAACGCCGTGCTGTCCAACGGCCGCGTGTTCTGGCCGAGCGCGGCGAGCGGAATGATCTTCTGCTGGGAACCGGCAAACGAAATCACGAACAAAGGACATTGACCGAAGAGGGGTCGCGATGGGTGGCTGGGGTCGATCCGCCGCCCGACGGCGTCCAACCTCATGACGAGTTGCTCGGCGGATCGCCCCCAGCGATCGAGGCCGCGCACGCGATTCGCTGGGGGCTGCGCTTCGCTCCGACCCCAGCCACCCGTCGTGCTGTCGAATGGCCGCGTGTTCTGGCCGAGCGCGGCCAGCGGAATGATCTTCTGCTGGGAGCCGGCAAACGAAATCACGAACAAAGGACATTGACCGAAGAGGGGTCGCGATGGGTGGCTGGGGTCGATCCGCCGCCCGACGGCGTCCAACCTCATGACGAGTTGCTCGGCGGATCGCCCCCAGCGATCGAGGCCGCGCACGCGATTCGCTGGGGGCTGCGCTTCGCTCCGACCCCAGCCACCCTTCCGCCAACAAGACACTGCGAAGGCAGACAACGATGACGAATCACTCATTGATCGGAGGATCTTCCATGTTGCGCATCGGGCTCGCGTCGCTCTTGGTTCTCGCCGTCGCGGCGGGAAATGCGTTCGCCCAACGACCCGCGGGCCGTCCCGCCCCCACGCACGCCGACGTGAAATACGGCCCGCACGAGCGGAACGTGATGGACGTCTGGCTGGCGAAGGCGGACGGGCCGACGCCGATTCTGTTCGCGATTCACGGCGGCGGGTTCCGGGCGGGGAACAAGAGCGTCGAGCAACGGACCCTGCGGGCTTGTCTCGACGCCGGCATCTCGGTCGTGGCGATCACGTATCGTCTGTCGCAGGACGCGATCGCCCCCGCACCGTTCACCGACTCGGCCCGGGCGGTGCAGTTCGTCCGCTCCAAGGCGAAGGAATGGAACCTCGACAAGTCGCGCGTCGCCTCGACCGGGCAGTCGGCGGGGGCCGGCATCTCGATGTGGCTCGCCTTCCACGACGACATGGCCGATCCCGACAGCGACGACCCCGTGCTGCGGGAATCGACGCGGATCACCTGCGCCGTCGTGATGAACGGCCAGTCGTCCTACGATCCGCGGTTCATCAAGGAACTGATGCCCGACGCCGAGGCGTACAAGCATCCCGCGCTCGCGCAACTCTTCGGGACCGACATCAGCGATCCGGTGGCGATCCCCCCGGACAAGATCAAGCTGATCGAGGAATCCTCCGCGCTCCCGCACCTGACGGCGGACGACGCTCCGGTCCTGCTGGGATACCAGTTCTCCAAAGACGCCGACGTCAGCGATTTGAACGCGGCGATCCACCATCCCAAGTTCGCCTTCGCGCTCAAGGAGCGAATGGAAAAGCTGGGCATCGATTGCGAGGTCCACACCGACATCCGCCCCGGCACCGACGAATGGACGAAACTCACGCTCGACTTCGTCCAGAAGCACTTCACGCCGCCCCGCGAAGGGAAGCGGGAAGGCGTGGAGATCTTCAACGGCAAGGATCTCTCCGGCTGGGTCGGCCACAAGCATCTGTGGTCGGTGGAGAACGGCGAGATCGTCGGGAAGAACAGCGAGCCGATCGCGGTCAGCACGTATCTGCTCACCGAGCGGAAATTCAGCGACTTCCGGTTGACGTTCGAGTTCAAGCTGGCGACATCGGAAATGCACTCGGGAGTCGCCCTGTGGGGCCGCGTCGCCCCCGAGAAGAACGACCCGCACACCTACGCCGGGCACCTGGTGATGTTCCCCTCGAATTACGGCTTCTACGACCTCTACGGCCGCAACCGGATCCACACCAACACCGAGCGGGCGAAGGAAGTCGGCAAGCAGCACGACTGGAACACGATCGAGATCCTGGCGCAGGGGAACCGCATCCGCTTCGTGCTGAACGGCGTGCTGATCTCCGACTGGCGCGAGCCGCTGCCGGAGACGATTCACGAAGCCCCGATCGGCCTGCAGCTTCACTCCAACACGGTCGCGCAGGAAGTGCGGTTCCGCAACCTGAAGCTGGAGACGTTTCCGGAGGACGAGCTGGCGACGGTGAAGGAGTGAACGCGAATGACGTCGAGCCTCGATGACGTTCGGCCGAAGCCGGGACTGCCGTGGTTGTCATGGAGTCTCCGCACCATGGCGATCATCCTGGTCGCGACACCGCTGGCGATCGTCACGTGGAACATTCTCTGGCTGTTCATCGCGGACCCGGTTCACTCCTGGCCGAAAGACGAAGCCGCCCGGGCGGCCCCGATGGTCGAGGCGATCTACGCGTATCGCCGCGATGTGGGGTTGTGGCCGCAGTCGATCGAAGAACTGGTTCCGCGATATCTTGCCGCGGACCAGGTCATCCGCGAGCCGGAATGGGGCTACGGTTGGCCCGGCTATGTCGCGGATGTTGCTCCGAGCTTCAGCACGCATGGGCCGTTTCATATCGGCCTCTACTATCATTTTCCGGAGGCTGGCGACGTGGGAGGCGCCGGTTGGGAAGCGCGCTGGGAAGGCGACCCGATGCGTGTCGAGTTCCCGGCGATCGCCCCGGAACTGTTACGCCCGCCGGTCGCCGCCGCACTGCAAGAACAGTCGCTCGCCGAACTTCGCGACCGAATCGCCCGCGAGCCGGACGAACCCCGCCATCAGAAGGAACTGGCGCGGCGGATGGCCGAACTCCCCCGATGACCGCGGGAGTCGCGTCGGCACGTCGATGGCGGCCGAATCGCCGGGCGCGCCGGTTTGGCCGTGATCGGCCGGCAATCCATCGCGCCTGCTCTCGTCCGCGACGCGACTGTCGCCTATGATGGGATCGGTGGAATCGGAATCATGCCGACGCTGTACGTCGAAACCTCCATCGTCAGCTACCTGCGGCAGCGTCCCAGCGCGCAGGTCGTGATGGCGGCTCGCCAGATTCTGACGCACCGCTGGTGGAACGTCGAGCGCGAAAAGTACGAAATGGTGACCTCGCAGTACGTCATCGACGAAGCGTCGGTTGGCGACGCGGCGCTTGCGGCCGAGCGTCTGGAATCCTTGCGGGGAATCCCCTTGCTACCCTCCGATCCGCGCATCATCGACGCCGCCGCCGAAATCGTGTCACGTTCGATTCTTCCCGAGCGGGCATCGGTGGACGCGTTGCACATCGCGACGGCCGCACATCATGGCATCGATTATCTTCTGACTTGGAACTGCAAGCACATCGCGAACGCGCGGATCCTTCCGCGAATCCGCGAGGTTCTCGAAGATCTCGGAGAGCCGATCCCGATCATCTGCACCCCGGAGGAATTGCTCGATGACGATACGACAGACGGAGACCGACGAGATTCGCGACACGATCTTGGATGAGATCCATGAGACGCGGCGACGCATCGCCGAGCGCTTCGGCGGCGATATCGCGGCGATCGCCGAAGACGCGCGTCGCCGCCAGGAGGCATCCGGCCGGCCGATCTGGCAACCGCGGAACAGTCGATCGACGCAGCCGCCGGCGACGTCCTGAATTCAAGTCCGACCCGGCAGCCGTGACAGAGGCGGTCCCCTTGTTCGTAGCGACCGGCTTCAGCGGGTTTCGGCCGTGCGAGTAGCGGCATCGCGTGACGGCCCGGCGGACCGGCTGAAGCCGGTCACTACGAACGAAGCACTACGAACGGTCAATACCCCAGCGCCGCGCCGTCCTTCCGCGATTCGGTCGCCCCTTGCAGCGTTTCGTGCTTCCAGTCGATGAGGATCGCCTGGTAGCCGCCGAACTGGCCGGGGGCGCTGCCGATCTTGTGGCCCCGCTCTTCCAGAGCCTTCACGGTCTCGGCGGGAATGCCCGATTCGACCGCCACGGCCCCCCCGTCCGCCGCCTGCGGCTTGCCGGTCGGCGTTTGCGAGCCGAGGTGCTGAATGCGGACGGCATCGCCGGCCATCTGCAGGTTGAGGCCGAAGTCGATCATGTTGACGAGCACCTGCACCTGTCCCTGCGGCTGCATGTCGCCCCCCATCACGCCGAAGGAAATCAACGGGTAACGCTCGTTCGATTCGGGGTCGGTCTTGGTGACGAAGCCGGGGATGATCGTGTGGAAGGGCCGCTTGCGCGGCTCGAGCCGATTGAGATGGTTCTCGTCGAGCGCGAACAGCGCCCCGCGATTCTGCAGCACGAACCCCACGTCGCCGGGAACCACGTGGGAGCCGAAGTTGTGGAAGTTGCTTTGAATCAGCGAGCAGCAGTTGCGCTCGCTGTCGACGACGGTGACGTACACGGTGTCGGCGGTCCGCGGAAGCGGGTCGCCCGCGGGAACTTCGACCGCCGCCTTGTTCGCATCGATCCGCGCGCGTTGCCGGGCGGCGTACTCCTTCGAGATCAGTTCGGCGATCGGCAGATGGGCGAACTTGGGGTCGGAATAATACTTCGCGCGGTCGGCGTAGGCGAGCTTTTTCGCCTCGACGAACAGGTGCAGATATTCGGGGCTTTTGCGGCCCATCGAGCGGATGTCGTATCCTTCGAGAATGTTCAACATCTGCAGCACCGCGATCCCCTGCGTGTTGGGGGGAAGCTGCCAGACCTCGTGTCCGCGGTAGGTGGTCGAGACCGGTTCGACCCATTCGGACTCGTGCTCGTGAAAGTCCCGCTGCGCGAGATGCCCGCCGTTCTGCCGGCTGAAGGCGGCGATCTTCTGGGCGATCACGCCGTAGTAGAACGCGTCGCGGCCGTTTTCGGCCTTGGCGATCTCTTCGTAACTCGCCGCGAGCGCGGGGTTCCTGAAGATCTCGCCGAACTCCGGGGCGCGCTCGCCGTCGACGAGAAACGTCTTCGCCGAGTCGGGCCACTTCCGCAGGTCTTCCTCGACCTTCTTCCATTGCCCGGCGACGACCTCGCTGACGGCGAACCCCTCGCGGGCGATGGCGATCGCCGGTCCCAGCGTCTGCCCGAATTCGAGGCCGCCGAACTCCTGGTGCAACTCGTGCCAGCCATCCACGCAACCCGGCACCGACCACGACAGCGGCCCGTACACGGGAATCTCCGTCATTCCCTGTTCGCGGAAGACGTCGCGCGTCAGCGAATGCGGGCTGCGACCGCTGGC
This sequence comes from Planctomycetaceae bacterium, assembly GCA_040877445.1. Lineage (GTDB taxonomy): Bacteria > Planctomycetota > Planctomycetia > Planctomycetales > Planctomycetaceae > JBBDNT01. Next base: position 6,265 of record JBBDNT010000221.1, on the reverse strand, counting down.
GTTCAGACCGTACAACTTCTGATCCTTGGCGCTCCAGTAGATGACGAACAGGTCGCCGCCGATCCCGCAGCTCATCGGCTCGACCACGCCCAGCACGGCGTTGGCGGCGATGGCGGCGTCGGCGGCGGTTCCCCCCAGCAACAGCATTTCGATCGCCGCGTGCGCCGCCTGCGGATGGCTGGTCGCCGCCATCCCGTAAGGCGCCACGACTGCCGAGCGGCTTTGATGCGGCTCGGCCGCCGGGCGATCGTACTCCGCCGCCTCGACGGGCCTGGCCTTCCACGGAAGCAATCCGTCCGGCATCACGTAACTCCCGCCTGGAACGACGACGAGGACGACCAGCGACGCCCACGCGGCGCGCTGCAATACGGACCGCATCCCGGGCGTCTCAAGCATCACGTTCGCCTTTCCTGGAAACAAGGGAACTCGCGCACGCGGTTCGCTTCCCGCGGCGCGCGGCAACGCAGCACTACCTGCGAACGACCCGGCTGCTCGGACATGTCCGGCCGCTCGGAACACACGCAGTGTGCCGCATGGGCGATGCGGATGCAATCCGGCAGCCGCATCGCGCCCTCGGCGCAGGGTCCGAACCGGGCGGAGGCATGCGGCGATCGCGAATCATTGGTAGAATCGTGCGATTCCTGCCGTTCCTCACTCCGTTTACCCACGGTTTCAACACTGAAGGCGTCGTAGGACGGAATTGTATTCCGTCCGCCAGACCACCGTTCGGGCCATGCTGCGATCGACGACCTCACCGGAATCTCGCCAGAAGGATAGCGGCGGTTGCTGGCGGGCGGGTACGACGGAATACGATTCCGTCCTACCCGCCCGACCGATCGACCCACGATATCAAGCTTGACGCTGTCCTACAGGCAACCCACAAGATCGAATCGAAAGTGGTCGTGGCGAGTGTCGATTGCGGGTCAGTGGTAGAATACCTCCTGCCGTTCCTCCGTCCGTTGGAATCGTCGAATGAACCGAAGACTTGCTGCCGCGTGCGGCGTTCCCGCTTCGCTGTTCGTCCTGTTCGCCGCGTCGGCGCAGGCCGCCGACTGGAACCAGTGGCGGGGACCGAATCGCGACGGGGCGGTCGTCGATTCGCCGCCGTTGATCGAGTCGCTTCCCGAGGAGGGGCTGAAACCGGCATGGATCACCGAGCCGCTTTCGCCGCGCGGCGGAAACGGCGGCTGGGCGTGTCCCGTGGTCTCCGACGGCCGGGTGTACGTGTGCCTGCAGCTTCGCGAGCCGCGTCCCGGCGTGACGCTGCCTCCGGAGAAGTACCCGGCCCTGGCCCGCGAGGACCGCGAGAAGCTCGCTCCGGAAACGCTCGCCGAGTACGAAAAATCGCGGCAGGCGGAGCAGCGCGAGCGCCGCGACCAGAAGACGAAAGTCGCCGACGTGATTCACTGCTTCGACCTCGCTACCGGCCGCCTGATCTGGACCGACGAGCGCGAGAGCGTGTTCACGTTCTATCGGCCGTCCAGTTCGCCCGCGGTCGTCGATGGCCGGCTGTTCGCGCTGGGGTCCGACCGCGTCGCCCGCTGTCTCGATGCGAAAAGCGGCAGCGTGGTCTGGGAGACGCCGCTGTTCGAAGAATACCACGAGGCAGAAATCGCGTCGTCGTTCGTCGTCGCCGACGGCGTCGCGGTGATTCTCGCCGGGCGGTTGTTCGGCCTCGATGCGCGATCCGGCAAGGTGCTGTGGCGGGGAGACGAGCAATCGACGAGCGGTACGTACTCCAGTCCCGTCGTCTGGAAAGCGGACGGCAAGTCTTACGTGATCGCCAACTGCGGCGGCGCGGAAACCGCCTGCTTCGATTTGCGCACCGGTGCGGAAGTCTGGCGCGAGAAGGCGGGGGCGAGCAAGTCGACCCCGCTGATCGCGGGCGACCGCCTCATCACTTACGCCAGCAGCCGCAAGCACGGCGTCGGCTGCTACCGGCTCGCCGCGGGCAAGCCGGAACTTCTTTGGAACTTCCAGGGAGTCTCCGACGCCGGGGCCAGCCCCGTCGTGGCGGAGGGGCTGGCGTTCGCCTACGGCGACAAGCGGCTGGCGTGCGTCGATCTCGAAACCGGCAAGGCCCGCTGGCAGACCGATCTCGACATCTCCGCGGCGAGGTACACGTCGCTCGTCGCCGCCGACGGCAAGGTGTTTCTCGCGTGGGACGGGTTGATCGCCTTCGCCGCCGACGGCGACGAGTTCGAACCGCTGTTTCACGCCCGCATCGACAAGGAAGGCACGCTGGGCACCGAGGAGCAATTCCGCAAGAGGCTGAATCTCGCCGCGATCGAGCAAGAGCCGGACGGCCAGCAGAAGGCGGAGCAGATCTGGCGGCGCGAAATCGGCAACCAGGGACCGCTGGAATGCTCGACCCCGGCGCTCGCCGACGGCTTTCTGCTGATGCGCCTCGGCTCGTCGCGCCTCGCCTGTTACGACCTGCGGGCGAAGGAGTGATTTCACAATGCCGCCACTCGCTTGCGGTTTCGCGCCGGGATCGACGCGGAACCGCAAGCGGAGCGGACGGCGTTCACCGCCAGCGATACCAGCCGTCACGAATGTCGCAGAATCCGGCACGAGTCAGCCACTCCGTCACCATCGCCGATGGGGATTCGGGAATCCGCTCTCGCGGTGGACGATGGAACTCCGCGACCCACCCGTGCGGCAAGGTTTTCCAATAGGTCGCTTCCCACGGACCGATTTCCTCGTATGTCGCGACGCCGTGTTCGATCGGCCCCTCCGCGATGAACGACCAGTCGAGATAGCGTTCAAGCCATTTGCGATCCATGCAGGTCAATCGGACCATTCCTGAGTCCCAGTCCGTATCGTCCAGGACGAAGCGATTCCATTTCGGCATGGCGAACGCTTCCCACCGAAGCGCTCCTGATGAAGTCAGCCGGTAATACGTCCATGGCCGGTGGACGCGTGCAACTCGCTCGGCGAGCGCGTCGATGATTCCGTCGCGGTCCAATGGCCCCCAGGAAGGGTCGAGTGCATCATCAAACGGAACGCCCGCCTCGATCAGCCCCGCTGCGAAGAGGCGTTCGAGAGTGTCGATCAGTGCCGAGTGATCCAGCCCGTGCCCGCGCTTGTTGAATTCCAATTCGATACCGGGACGATCCAGAAATGCGAGCGGACAGCTCCACCGGACCACTGTTTCCAATAGCCAATATTCGGCGCGCGTGAATCTCGGTTCCGGCAACGAGAGGTCGTCCATTGTCGAAGAGCCGCGAATTTCCGCGACTCGCTTGCGGCTTCGCGCCGAAAGGTGTGAGGAACCACAACGACCCGGCGCGAAACTGCAGGCGGGTGGTTGGCCGGTGCGGTCATTTTCGATCGTGTTGGAGGATCCCTTCGAGCACCCGCGGGGGCGACATCGGGAGTTGCCGGAAGCGCACCCCCGTTGCGTGGAAGATCGCGTTGGCGATCGCCGCCGGGGGCGGGCAGATCGGGACTTCGCCCACGCCGCGCACGCCGTAGGGGTGCTGCGGGTCGGGGACTTCGACGATGATCGTATCGATCATCGGCACGTCGTAGCAGGTGGGAATGCGGTAATCGAGATAGGTCGCGTTGCGCATCGAGCCGGCCTGGTCGTACCAGTATTCCTCGTTGAGCGCCCAGCCGATTCCCTGCACCGCGCCCCCCTGCATCTGCCCTTCGACGTAGCTGGGGTGGATCGCGGTGCCGGCGTCCGGATCGACCTCGACGTCGACGCAGTGCGTGCCGAACGCGCCCCCTTGATTGGCCGCGCTCGACGTGCCGCGGCCGCTGACCGGTCCGCCGGTCTCGTTGAGCTGCGCGGCGAGTTCCTTGAAAGTCAGCCGCGCGCCGTTCGGCCCGGTCGCGCCACCGTTCTCGTAGCGCACCTGGTCGGGAGTGGTCTCCCAAAGCAGGGCCGCGCGTTCGACGAGTTGCCGCTGAATGTCCTTCGCCGCTTCGACCGCCGCGATGCCGGTGGCGAACGTCACGCGGCTGCCTCCGGTGACGTCGGTGTAGCCGATGCCGTCGGTGTCGGCCACGGTGGGATGGACCGCTTCGGCAGCGATGCCGAGCGTTTCGGCGAGCTGCATGGCGACGCTGGTGCGTGTGCCGCCGATGTCGGTCGAGCCGGTGACGAGCGAGACGGTTCCGTCCTGATTGACGGTCGCGGTCGCGGAGGATTTCAAGCCACAGTTGAACCAGAACCCGCTGGCGACGCCGCGGCCGCGAAGCCGCTCTCCATCGCCGTTGGGCAACGGGGACAGGTCCATTTTCGCGGGCTGGGGCGATTCGCGGGTCCGGTCCGAATCGCGAAAATGGACCTGTCCCCTTTTTTCGAGCGGCGTGCGGTAGTGGTCGCTGTGCTGGATCGCCTCGACCGTTTCGTGCATGCCGATGCGGGGGAAGACGGGTCCATCGACGCGGCGGGTGCCTTCCTTCGCGGCGTTCTTCAGGCGGAACTCGACCGGGTCGATGCCCAGTTCGGTGCAGAGTTCATCGACGACGCTCTCGGTCGCGAAGGCGGCGTTCGGCGATCCCGGCGCACGATACGCCGCGGTGCGCGGCTTGTTCACGCACACGTCGAACCCTTCGACCCGCGCGTGCGGAATGTCATAGCAGGCGAAGACGCAACTGCAACCCGGTCCGATCGGCGAGCCGGGATACGCCCCCGCTTCGTACGCCAGCCAGGCGTCGCCGGCGACGAGTCTTCCATCTTTCGTCGCGCCGAGTTTGACGCGGAGGAATGAACCGGGGGTCGGGCCGGTCGCCTCGAACACGGCGGCCCGATCCATGATGATCTTCACCGGCCGCCCCGTCTTCTTCGACAACAGCGCCGCGACCGGCGGCAGATAGACCGAGATCTTTCCGCCGAAGCCGCCGCCGATCTCCATCGGAATCACCTTCACGTCGGAGACCGGCACGTGGAGGATCTCGGCCGTCTGCTGCCGGGCGGTGAACGCTCCCTGCGTGCTCATCCAGACGGTGATCTTGTCGTCGGCGTTCCACAGGGCGGTGGCGTTGTGCGGCTCGATGTATCCCTGATGCACCGTCGCGGTGCGGTACTCGCGCTCGATGACGACGTCGGCCTCGGCGAACGCCTTCGCGACGTCCCCCTTCTCGAAGAGGATGTGCTTGGCGACGTTGGTCGGCTGGGCGGACGCCTCCACCGCCCGGCCGACCGATTCCGTGAACACGTCGTGATTGAGCACCGGCGATTCCGGCCGCATCGCTGCGAGCACGTCGAGCACCGGCGGCAGCGGTTCGTACTCGACGCGAAACTTTCCCACCGCCTCCTGCGCGATGTGGAGGTTGTCGGCGGCGACCGCGGCGACCGCGTGCCCGCGATACAGCACAGTGTCGGCCGCGAGAATGTTCGAGCACAAATGCCGCATGTTGACCGCCCCCTCGCCCAGATCGACGACGCGGTCGCTCTGCGCGGGAAGATCGGCCGCGGTGACGATCGCTCGCACGCCAGGAACGCGCTCGGCTTCGCTCGTGTCGATCGAATGGATCTTCGCGTGGGCGTGCGGGCTGCGGAGCACCGCCCCGTGCAACATGCCGGAGAGCCGCACGTCGGCCCCGTACTTCGCGCGGCCGGTGACTTTGTCGTATCCGTCGTGACGGACGGGACGGGTTCCGATGACCTTGTATTTCGGCTCTTCGGCGATGGCCATGCGATGTTTCCCCGGTCGTTGGAGGTCCGGCTGTTGCCTGCGCCGTTAGAATACACCGAACCGCCGCCGTTCATCCAGCCGGCGGTTCGAGCCGTAGGACGGAATTGCATTCCGTCCGCCGGAATCGGGTCGGGAATGCTGTCCGCACGCCGCGAGTCTTCGCGGCCGGCGCGCACGACGGACTACGAATTCGACCTAATACGTGGAGGTTGGCGGCATGTAGGAACCTGTCCAAAATCAATTTCGCACTTCAATCGTTCCAATTCCGTTCGCCGTCCGCGAATTTCGCGGACCACGGATGTCCCAGCGCGGCGAAGCCGCAACCGAAGCGGTTTTCACCACGGATCACACGGATCGACACGGATATCTGCTGTTCGACCCTCGCCGACGAGCGAAACCCGATGGTCGAAAGTCGCGGCAGAAGAAGTACCTCGATGGCTTCGCGCTCCTGTTCCTCTGCGCCCTGGGCGCGCTCGGCGGTTCGAAATCTTCAACCCGGCCTCTTCGAAACCGCTCGAAACCGCAGAGGTCGCGGAGGAACCGGCCGCAAGATCCGCTTCTCATCAGTGCCCATCAGTGGAATCCGTGGTCGAAAATTCGCGCAGAAAGAACGG
>JBBDNT010000220.1:0-16525 GCA_040877445.1 Planctomycetaceae bacterium | reverse complement strand
AGCCACCCCCCCCGCTACTTCCATGCGGCGTGCAGGATCGTGCCGCGCAAAGCGCGTCGCACGCCCGGGGAGCGCCCCGCCGGCGAAACGGGCTTTTCACGTTCCCCCCAATTGGTCTATATTCCCGCCCTTGTTGATGCGCCACCGGCGGCTGGAGGCCGCCGCGGCTTTTCCAGGGAGGGGGCGAGCGCCATGCGCATCGCGCTGTACGAGGATGGATCGGCCGGCGATCTCGGGCCGATCGCACTGTTGCGGCCGGTCTTCGAACTCGTCTGCGGACGATTCACGCAACGAGAACGCGTGCTGCGGGCGTTCGGCGCGCGCGAATGGAGCGTCTTCGTTCGGCCCTATCTCGCGGAAACCTACCGCGAGGAATTTCCGCAAGCCGCGGTCAACGACGAGTCCCGCCTGTCGCGCGAGCCGACGCTGCTGATCAACGGCCGCTGGCTTCCCACGCCCGAATCGCTCGCGGCCATTCGGCACGACGAAGTCGGCGTGATCGACGACTCGGTCGCGTACCTCACGCTCGACCCGCTGGAAGCGTCGCTGTTGAGCGACATCTCGTGGGACGACGCGCTGGCCCGCATCGCCCGCACCCGGCGGTTCGTGCCGGCCGGCGGAAAGCTGATTCACCGCCCGTGGGATTTGATCGAGCACAACGCGGCGCAACTCGTCAGTGACTTCCATGCGCTGCGCGACGCGCATTCGCGGTGCGAAGCGCCGTCGCAGGCGGCCGTGCTCGGTCCGCCAGAGAACGTCGCGATCGACCCGGCGGCGCAGGTCGATCCGTTCGTCGTGATCGACGCCCGCCATGGCCCAGTGACGATCGACGCCGGTGCGAAAATTCAGGCCTTCACGCGGTTGGAAGGCCCGTGTCACATCGGCCGCGACTCGCAGATCTTCCGCGCCAACGTGCGCGAGGGAACGACGATCGGACCGGTTTGCCGCGTGGGCGGGGAGATCGAAGAGTCGATCCTGCACGGCCACGTCAACAAGTATCACGATGGGTTCCTGGGGCACAGTTACGTCTGCCCGTGGGTCAACCTCGGGGCGCTCACGACGAACAGCGATTTGAAGAACGACTACTCCGCCGTCAAGGTGCCGCTCGTCGGCGAGGCGATCGACACCGGCAGCACGAAGGTCGGCTGCTTCATCGGCGATCACACGAAGACGGCGATCGGGAGCCTGTTCAATACCGGCTCGTCGGTGGGGATCATGTGCCTGATCCTGCCCGGGGGCGAACTCCTTCCCAAGCACGTGCCTTCGTTCTCGCGCGTCTGGCACGGGGAACTCGTCGAGCCGTGGGATCTCGCGCGCAACCTGGATACGGCCCAAGCCGCGATGTTTCGCCGCGGGACGAAACTCACGCCGGCGATGGAGAGGCTGATTCGCTATCACTTCGAGTCGACGTCGGAAGAGCGAGCCGTCGCGCTGCATCGGTCGCGCGACCTCGCGGCGGTTCGGTGAAGGGAGGACGGGATTCCGGAGACCCGCGCGCGGGCGCACGAGTCGGCCCGTAGGATGGATTGGCAATCCGACTGTATGGCCGCCACGTCGGGAGAGGCCGGATGTTCCTACAAGCTCGATTGCCGTTGGAAGGATTGCCAATCCGTCCGACCACGCCGCCGGCGTCTAAGGCAGCGGCGGCAAAATGAACGACCGGTGGGGTGGCTGGGGTCGATCTGCCGGGGGACGGCGTCCACGCTCGTCGACCCGCATCGGCAGATCGCCCCCAGTGGATGGTGAGGGTGTCGGCACATCGCTGGGGGCTGCGCTTCGCTTCGACCCCAGCCACCCCTCTAAGTTCGAACTCGACGGGCGGGAGGTCGGAGTCGTATTCCGTCGCGCCCGCCCGGTTACGAACTTGCGGTTGAAGTTCCCGTCGTGGCGCCATGCGCCTCGGACGGAATACAATTCCGTCCTACGCATCTGCCGCCCCGCTCAATACCGCGCCCGCCGTTGCGAGAGATATTCCAGCAGCGCCCGGTCGAACGGCATGCTCGTGTCGAGAGGCACGTAGTCCGCACCCGTCCGCAAACACTCGCCGCGATAGCGGTCGCGCAGCTCGGCGAGCGTTTCCAGATAATCCGCCCGGATGCCCGCCGCGTCGACGAGCGCCCGGTCCCCCGTCTCGGGGTCTTCCAGATCGAGGGTGCCGTCGAAGGGAAACGTGACCTCCGCTTCGTCGAGGACATGGAACAGGATCACGTCGTGCCCCGCGTGACGCAACAGGTGCAGGCTCTCGATGATCGGCTCGGGATCGGCCAAGAGATCCGAGAAGATCATCAGCAGCGCGCGGTGCCGGATCATCGCCGCCGCCTTTTTCAGGTTCCCCGCGATGTCGGTCGGGCCGAGCGGCTTGGCCTTCGCGAGGACGGCGAGCAGGTTTCCGAGCTGCGTCCGCCGGCTTTGCGCCCGCAAGACGTTCCTGATCTCGGTGTCGAACGTGATCAGCCCGACCGGATCCTGCTGGTGGATCATCAGGTACGCGAGCGCGGCGGCGAGGCAGATCGAATAGTCGAACTTGGTGAGCGTTTGCCGAAACGTGTAACCCATGCTCTCGGAGAGATCCATGAGCAGGTAGCCGTTGATGTTCGTCTCGGCCTCGTACTTCTTGGCGTAGACGAGCCAGTCGATGTCCTTGGGGTCGTCGCCGGGGTTGTACCGGCGATGCTCGCTGAATTCGACGCTGAACCCGTGAAAGGGACTGGCGTGCAACCCGCTGAGGAACCCCTCGACGATGAACCGCGCCCGCAGATCGAGCCGCGCCACCGTGCGGATGACTTCGGGCTTGAGATACTCTTCCGCGGCGGGCATGGGGCGGCTTCGCGAGACGAACGGCGGCGGACCGGCGTTTCAGTGTAGCGATTCTTCGCGGGGAATGTGATAGGTTGAGGGTTGAGGCTCGTGAATGGGTTCGATCTTCACGACACATGGAGGCGCTATGCGATTCCCGATCATCCCCCGCAGGCCGATTCGCGTACTTGCGGCCCTGCTCTTCATCGCGACGCTCGCGCTCGATGTCGCCGCGTTGGCCGACGTCACAGGGATCGAAATCACCAGCCGCGAGCCGTTCGAGAACGGTCGCGAGTTCGGCGATCGCGGGGCTTATGAAGTCTTGAACGGCCGCGTGCGTTTCGCGGTCGATCCGCGGCATCAGGCGAATGCGACCGTCGTCGATCTCGATCTCGCGCCGAAGAACGAGGCCGGTCTCGTCGAGTTCGCCGCCGATTTGCGGATCATCGCCCCCCGCGATCTGTCGAAATCCAACGGCGCGATCCTGTACGACGTCAACAACCGCGGGAACCTCGTCAGCCTGGGGATGTTCAACGGCGGGGCCGACGGGTTTCTGATGCGGCAAGGCTACATCATCGTGTCGAGCGGGTGGATCGCCGAAGTCGTTCCCGGCAACGATCGTTTGATTCTCGACGCCCCGGTCGCCACGCAAGACGGCCGGCCGATCACCGGGCCGATTCGGGCGGAATTCGTTTCCGACAGCGACGTCCCGCGGAAGACGATCGCCCACTTCGACAACCAGGGGAGCTATCCGCCGACCGAGCGAGGATTGAAGGAAGCGACGCTCACGCGCCGCTTGCGCGAGCGCGATCCGCGCGAGCCGATTCCCCGCGACGAATGGAGGCTGCATCAACGGTACATCGAGGAAGACGGCCGCCGCTCCGCGTTGCCGATCATCGAAGCCGAAATCGCCGGCGGCATCCGCGCCGGTTACATTTACGAACTCATTTACGAAGGGCACGGTCCGATCGTCCAGGGATTGGGACTGGCCGGCATCCGCGATCTCGTCGGCTTTTTGAAGCGCGATCACGGTGCGGGGAATCCGTTGCGTCACGGCGAGCGCTCGGTCGCGAAGTACGCCTACGGCTTCGGCGTCTCGCAGTCGGGACGGGCCTTGCGGATGTTCCTGTACGACGGCTTCAACGCCGACGAACGCGGACGGAAGGTGTTCGACGGCGTCATTCCGCACGTCGCCGGCGGCGGGATGGGCTTCTTCAATCACCGCTTCGCCTCTCCCACCCGGCACAACGCCCAGCACGACAATCACCAATACCCGGCCGACGTGTTCCCCTTCACCTACGGTCTCGAGCAGGACCGTCTCTCGGCTGCGCTCGTCGCGCGGGAAATCCGCCTCGAGCCGGAACCTGGGAGCGTCACGGTGCGGGTGGACGGCATCCTTCGCGCGGCGACCGCGGCGAACGTCGTTCCCAAAATCATGCATTTCCAGACGTCGTCGGAATACTGGCACCGCGCCGGCTCGCTCGTCCACACCGATCCGCAGGGGACGAAGGATTCCGAAATCCCGCCCGAAGTCCGCATCTACACCGCCGGCGGCGCGCAACACGGGCCGGGAACCGGGCTGCCCATGGCAGGAGGAAACGGCCGGCTTCCCCGCAACCCGACCGACTACCGTCCGCTGAACCGCGCGATCCTCGTCGCACTCGACCGTTGGGTCCGCGAAGGGGTCGAGCCGCCGCCGAGCGTTTATCCGAAAATCGCCGACGGCACGCTCGTCGATTGGCCGGAAGAGAAGAGCGGTTGGAAGCGGTTGCCCGGCGTTTCGTATCCGAGAGTGATCCATCAGCCGGACCTCATCGACCGCGGGCCGCAGTTCTTCACGAAGCGAATCACCAGCATTCAGCCGCCGAAGGTAGTCGGCCGCTATGTCGTGAAGGTTCCCGCCTACGGCCCGGACGACGACGAGCGGGGCTGCCTGCTGCTGCCGACGGTCGCCGTTCCGGTCGCCACGTTCACGAGTTGGAACCTTCGAACGCCGGAAATCGGGGCGGAGGACGAACTGCTGAGTCTGTTCGGCGGATACATCCCCTTCGCGCGCACGGCAAATGAACGCAGCCGCGCGAACGATCCGCGCGAATCGCTCCTCGAGCGTTACGGCGACTTCGAAACCTATCGTCGACGGTTCGAGGAGCACGCGGCAAAGCTGGTCGCCGATGGCTACCTTCTGGAAGAGGACGCGCCGCGGCTGCACAAGCTGGCGGAGGCCAATCGTCCGCTGTTCGGCGCCGGGCGCGACGAGTGACGGAGCGGCCGATTCGAACATGTCGGTCGACGATCGGGCGGTAGGACGAACTTCAGTTCGTCGTGCCCGCCATCGCACACCGAACGCCCGACGTCGAAAGCATCATCGATCGACATCGGCGAGAATCTGCGGAGCCATGCGGAGCGCACGGGGCGCGGTCTTCGCACGGCGAACTGAAGTTCGCCCTACGAAGGCCGCCGCGTCGAACTCGACCTCCGCCAATCGGGTAAGGTATTGCGAGGATTCCAGCATTGCTGACGTGGCGAAGTGGAACTCGGAACTTGGAGGGCCGCGCCATCGAAAGCGAACAGACGACGATTGGACGCACCGCGGAACGAAGTGGTTCGCGAGAATCACGACGATTCTCGAAGATCGTCCCGCGACCTCCCCGCCCGAGTTGGCCGCGAGCACACTCGTCGCCGCGATTGACTCGCAAGTCCCGCTCGCCTACGGTATTCGATGAATCGAATACTTCCGAGGGGGACGGCGATGGTCGAAACACTCGAGCCGCGGATGGCGGCGGATTTGCTCAAAGCCTTCTCGCATCCCACGCGGCTGGCGATCCTGCAGGAGTTGCTCGCCGGGCCGAAATGCGTGACCGACATGGAGGAACTGCTCGATGCGCGGCAGGCCAACATCTCGCAGCACCTGGCGGTCCTGCGTTACGCCCGGCTGGTCGACTTCGCCCAGGACGGCGCGCTGCGGTGCTACTATCTGTGCCGGCCCCGCCTCGTCGCCGACATGCTGGCGCTCGTCGGCCGCGACGATCCGGTCGTGAAGCGCTCGGCCGAGGAGATCCAGGCCGACAAGGAGCGGCTCGCAAAAGCGCTCGAACGATCGTCGAAGAAGACCAAGAAGGCGGCCCGCCCGCGGGCGGCCGCGAAGAGGTAGGTCGATGAGCCGCCCGATCTACCTCGACCACAACGCCACGACGCCCGTCGCCGACGAAGCCGTCGCCGCGATGTCGCGACTGCTGGAGGGGCCGTACGGCAATCCATCCAGCCTGCACTGGGCGGGACTACCGGCACGCGACGCGGTCGAAGCGGCCCGCTCGCAAGTCGCATCGCTGTTGTGCTGCGACGCGACCGAGATCGTGCTCACCTCGGGCGGAACCGAGGCGAACAACCACGCCATCAAGGGGGCGTTCTTCGCCCGCCGCGATCGTGCGCGGCCGTTTCACGTCGTCACCAGCCGGATCGAGCATCCATCCGTTCTCGAGCCGTGCCGGTTTCTCGAATCGTGCGGCGCGGCAGTGACGCGGCTGCCGGTCGATCGTTTCGGAAGGGTCGATCCCGACGACGTTCGCCGCGCGATTCGCCCCCACACGGCGTTGATCTCGATCATGCACGCCAACAACGAAGTCGGCACGCTCCAGCCGATCGCCGAGATCGCCGCGATGGCCCGCGAGCGCGGCATCCTGTGCCACACCGACGCCGCGCAGACGGTCGGCAAGATCCCGGTCGACGTGGAGGCGCTGGGGGTCGATCTGCTGTCGGTCGCCGGCCATAAGCTGTACGGTCCGAAAGGAGTCGGCGCGTTGTTCATTCGGGAAGGCGTCGAGTTGGAGCCGCTGATGCACGGGGCCGGTCACGAGGCCGGTCGGCGGGCGGGGACGGAGAACATCCTGGAGATCGTCGGGCTCGGGGCCGCCTGCCAAGCGGCTCATTCGTGGATCGACGACGGCCGCGTCGCCGCGCTGCGCGACTTTTTCTGGCGGTCGCTGCGCGAGGCGTTCGGCGATCGCGTCGTTCTCAATGGGCATCCCGAGAAGCGATTGCCGAACACGCTCAACGTGAGCTTCGTGGGGCGCGTCGCCGGTGAGATTCTCGGTTCGATGCCGAACGTCGCGGCCTCGACCGGCTCCGCCTGCCACGCGGGGACGACGCACCTCAGCCCGGTGCTGGAGGCGATGGGCGTCTGCGAGGAAGCCGGCCGCGGCGCGATCCGCTTCAGCCTGGGGCGGAGCACCACGCAGGCGGAGATCGACGCGGTCGTGGAAATACTCTCGCCGCTCGCGCGCGGCAAGCGACGGAGTACGGAGCCGCGCACGAAGTAAGCGGATTCGCCGAATCCACCGCTGACTTCGTGCGCGGCTCTTCGGGAATTCGCGCCCGAATCTCGTCGTTCCGCCGAATCGTCCTTGACAGAGACATTCGAATGGTCGAATATCCGAATATCAGTCACCCACAGGAGCCGAGCCGATGGGGAATCGATCGCCGAGCCGCTGCCTCCGTCTGATCTGTCTGGGCGTCGTCTGCTTCGGAGTCGCGACCGCGCACGCCGCCGAGCACACCGGCGATTCGCTCGCGACCGTGAAGGCGAACGTCGAGGCGAAGAAGGCCGTGCTCGTCGATGTCCGCGAGAAGGCCGAATGGGATCGCGGGCACGTCGAGGGGGCCGTGTTTCTGCCGTTGACGGAACTCTCCGGCGGAATCGACGCCGACGCCCTCGCCAAGCGGCTTCCCAAGGGGAAGATCGTCTACACGCACTGCGTCGTCGGCAAGCGGTCCGTCACGGCCGGCAACATCCTCAAGAAGCACGGGTACGACGTGCGCCCCCTGAAGGCGGGATACAAGGAACTGCTGGACGCGGGGTTTCACAAGGCCGCGGATTGAATCGCCGCGGCCGTGGCGCGCCACAGCAAGACTCGACGGAGTCGAAAACACCGATGTGGGAATCCCTGACGACCGAAGTCGGCATCCGCCTCGGGTGCTTCGGCGCCGTCTTCCTGGCGATGGCCGTCTGGGAGCTGCTGGCGCGCCGCCGCACGCCGCACATCGAAAAGCCGTTGCGGTGGGGGAGCAATCTCGGGTTGGTGAGCCTCAACAGTGTGCTCTTGCGTCTGATCGCTCCGCTGGGAGCGGTCGGCGTCGCATTGCTCGCCGAGTCGCGCGGCTGGGGATTGTTTCAGAACGTGGCGGCTCCCGGCTGGCTGGTGATCGTCGCGTCCGTGATCCTGCTGGATCTGGCGATCTACCTGCAGCACGTGATGTTCCACGCGGTGCCGGCGTTGTGGCGGCTGCACATGGTTCACCACGCGGATCTGGACTTCGACGTCACCACCGGACTGCGGTTTCACACCATCGAAATCCTGTTGTCGTTCGGCATCAAGGCGGCGGTCGTGATGTTGCTCGGGCCGCCCGCGGTCGCCGTGCTGATCTTCGAGATCCTTCTGAACGCCACGTCGATGTTCAATCACGGCAACGTGCGAATGCCGATCCCGCTGGACCGAGTGCTGCGGTGGCTCGTCGTCACGCCGGACATGCACCGCGTGCATCATTCGGCGTTTCCACGGGAGACGAACAGCAACTTCGGCTTCAATCTGCCGTGGTGGGACCGTCTGCTCGGAACCTATCGCGACCAGCCGGCCGACGGACATCGCGACATGACGATCGGCCTATCGGATTTCCGCGACGAGCGCGTCGCCGACCGCCTGCACCGGATGCTGCTGATTCCCTTCGCGCGACACCCCGGCGAGTACCCCATCAACCGGCGAGGCGAGCCGCTTCCGCGGCGCGTTGAAGAACGAGATGGCGATGCCGATCCCCTCGCCGATCGAGCGTCCGAAAAGGGGGGGCCGATTTCATCCGGCAACGCTTCGCATCTCGAAGAGTTCGAAGAAGCCTGACTCGGCGGACCACGTCGCTTCTCTCCGCGGGGGAACGCGATATGATGAAGCGGAACGTGAACCGCCCCATCCCCCGCTCGATCATGGCCCTTTTCGAATTCTCACGGTTCGACGGATCGCAGGAGTTCTCGCCCCAGTCGGCGGATCGCCTGTTCGATCAGCTCGCCGAGCACCTGCTCGATCACGGCGAGCACGCGCTCGACGGCCTCGAGCGCCTGGAAGACGAACATCCCGACCTGATCGACATGCTCGTTCGCCGGGGATACGTCGAGAAAGACGCCGAGGGGAAGTACCGCGTCACGCCGCGAGGAATTCGCCGGGTCGAAAGCAAGGCCCTCGAAGAGCTGTTCGGCGTCTCCCGCCGCGACAAGCCGGGCGCCCACGAGACCGACCTCCGCGGCGCGGGAACCACGATGCACGACGAGTCGCGGCCCTACCGCTACGGCGACCCGGTTTCGAACCTCGACATGCACGAGACGCTGCGGAACGCGATCCGCCGCACGAGCGACGAGTCGCGAGTGACGAGTGGGAAAGGAGTGACGAGTGACGAGTCACGAGTGACGAGTCGGGCGGCGGGGCGCGATCGCGCATCGTCTCCCCGGATTCGCATCGCCGAAGAGGATCTCGTCGTTCATGAAACCGAATACTCCACCTCGTGCGCGACGGTCGTGCTGCTGGACATGTCCGGCAGCATGATGCGGTACGGCAAGTTCGGGCAGGCGAAACGCGTGGCGCTGGCCCTGTCGTCGCTCGTTCGCGGCCGCTATCCCGGCGACTTCCTGCAGGTGGTCGGCTTCCACACCTACGCCACGCCGCTCTCCGAGCGGGAACTCGTCCATTCGGCCCCCAAGCCGGTGAGCATCTTCGATTCGCGCGTGAACCTGCGAATCGATCTCGATCGGCCGCCGCGGTTCGTGCCGGAGCACTTCACCAACATTCAAGCCGGATTGCAGTTCGCGCGGCGGATCCTGAAGCGGCGCCCGGCGCAGAACAAGCAGATCATCACGATCACCGACGGCGAGCCGACCGCGCACGTCGAAGGGCGCGAAGTGGTGCTGATCTATCCGCCGTCGGAGAAGACCGCCCGCGTCACGCTGGCGGAAGCGCGGCGATGCGCCAACGAAGGGCTGCACCTCGCGAGCTTCGCCCTCGTCGAGGACTACTTCTACCTCGGGCTGGTGAACTTCGTCGAACGCATGGCGGCCGTCTCCGGCGGCGTCGCCGCGTACTGCGACGCGGACGACCTCGGCAACATCGTGATCGACAGCTTCGTCGGCGGCCGCCGGAAACGCCGGGCGATGTGACGGCCGCGATGCCCGCGACTATGATCGCACGCACGCGTCGTGATCGGAGACCGGCAGCACGCTTCCATCGGGAAGCGAAAGCGATGCCGTCGATTCGATCCGCAGTGCGTGCAGCATCGTCGCGTGCAGTTCCCCGAGATGAACCGGGCGATCGGCCGGGGCCGCGCCTTGACGGTCGCTCGCGCCGATCACTTCGCCGCCGGGGACGCCCGCGCCCGCGAGCAGTCCCGAGAAGACGCTGGTCCAATGATCGCGGCCCAGGTGCGCGTTGACGCGCGGCGTGCGGCCGAACTCTCCGCAGGCGACGACCAGCGTCTCGTCCAACAGGCCCCGCTGTTCGAGATCGTCGAGCAAGGCCGACATCGCCCGGTCGAACGCCGGGCACAGTTCGTCGCGGTAATCGAACAGCGTGCCGCTCGAAAAGTCGGACCGGCCGTGGCAGTCCCACGTGACTTGTCCCGCGAGCGTGTCGAACAGGTTGACCGTCACGCACCGCACGCCGCACTCGACGAGTTGCCGCGACCGCAGCAGCAACCGTCCGCAGCGCGTGTCGCCGTAGGCCCGCCGGACCGGCTCCTGCTCGCCGACGAGCGTCGGCGGAAGATGCGGCGGCGTCTCGACGATTTCGGCGAACTCCTCCTCCAGCGTATAGGGCGAGAACTCCTCGCCGAGAAAGCCCGCCGTCTGTCCCGTTCCCGCGGCGGTCCCCAGCGTGTGCAAGGGGCGCGGCAGCACGACGCTCGCGGGCAGATCGCCCCGCCCTTGCAACATCTTCGCCGCGACCGATCCGAACGCGGGATGCTTCACCGCGTGATGGTTGAGCCGTCCGGTCTGCAAGAGTTGGAAGCCGGTCTCGTGAATCGGGGCGGCGTCGTGATACAGCGAGCGAATCGTCGTGAACCGCCCCGCCCGCTGTGCCAGTCCAGGAAGCGTCTCGCTGAAGGCGACGCCGGGGATCGCCGTGGCGATCGACTTCAGCGGCCCGCGAATTTCGGAGGGAGCGTCGGGCTTGGGGTCGAAGGTCTCGAACTGGCTCGGGCCGCCGGTCATCAGCACGAGGATGCAGTTCCGCGGCCCCGACTTCTCGCGCAACCGGGCCAGGGCCTTCCGCTCGGAGAGCGACAGGCCGACGACGCTCAGCCCGCCGACGCGGAGAAAATCCCGCCGCGACACCGACCCGCCGATCTTCCGCTTCCTGACGTTGCCGCTTCCGCTGTCCGCCATCGCACTGTTTTCCTCGAGTTCCCGGAGGACGCCGCCATGAATTCCCGCGCGGCGGCCGATCGTCCGTGTCAGTGTAACCGGCCGCGACGCCGGGATGAAGGATGAACCGTCGTTCCGACGCGGATCCACGTGGAACGAACAGAACCCACCCCGCCCCCCACTCCCCATGCACACAACCACTACGTCCAACGCGAATACGCCCGGGAGGATTCGAACCTCCGACCTGCGGATTAGAAGTCCGCTGCTCTATCCAACTGAGCTACGGGCGCTTGTGAGATGATTTCCAGTGTGTTCTGTGATTCGTGGCATCCACTTGTTTTTTCCATTGACACCACTTCTGACACCACGGTACGATCAGAGGCACGAAATTGAGGCCCGCCGGGATTGCGGCCCGGCAGGCGTCGGACACCACCTGGCCTGGGAACCGGAGGTGATGCCGTGTCGAATCGTACCAAGGGGAAGAAGTCTGGCAAGCCTTATGCCGGATTCCCGCTCTTCGTTCACCCGAGCGGTGGGAAGGGCGGGCGCTGGTGCAGGAAGGCTCGAATCCCGCAGCCGGACGGAACCACCAAACTCCGATGGTTCTATTTCGGGCACGTGGAGAATGACCCGGAGGGCAAGGCTGCGCTCGAACAGTACCAGCGTGATTGGCCGTACCTGAAGGATGGCCGAACTCCGCCGCCGGTGGATACTCGAGATGGGGTGACCTTGGGTACTCTCTGCGACGTGTTCCTACACACGAAGAAGGCTCGCGTTGATTCCGGCGAGCGGTCCCCCCGGTCTCTCCGAGACTACTTCCGGGCCTGTGCGACGCTCGTGGAGCATTTCGGGGCTGAGCGCCGAATTGGCGATCTTCGGCCGCACGACTTCCGCGCGCTCCGGTCGGCTTTGGCTTCGCGCGGATGGTCGATCGTGACCCTCAAGAACGAGATCACCCGCATCCGCGCTATCTTCGAGTTCGCGAACGATGAGGACGAAGGGCTGGTTGATCGGCCGATCGCCTACAAGAAAGCACTGGCGCGACCGGAGGCCGGTCTACTGAGGAAGGCTCGGCATGACGCCGGGTCAAAGATGTTCGAGGCTGAGGAACTTCGCCGCATCATCGACTCGGCGAGGCAGCCGTTGAAGGCGATGGTCCTGCTGGCGATCAACTGTGGCTTCGGAAATACCGACGTGGCATCGCTTCCGATGTCGGCGCTGGACCTTGATGGCGGCTGGGTCGACTTCCCGAGGCCGAAGACCCATGTTCCGCGGCGTGTGCCGCTATGGGGCGAGACTGTCGACGCGCTGAGGGAAGCGCTGGGGAAGCGACCTTCTGCGAAGGACCGGGGCGATTTCGAACTCGTGTTCGTCACCCAACAGGGTCGGCGGTTCGTTCGCACGCAAGAGAAGATCGCGGAGCATGATGGCCAAGTGGCCGACCTGGGCGGGTCGATCATTCCGATCGACGCCTTGACGCAACGGTTCGCCCGGTTGATGAAGCGATTGAAGCTTGACGGTGGTCGTGGGTTCTACAGCATTCGCCATGCGTTCGAGACCATCGGCGGCGAATCGAAGGATCAGGTCGCTGTGAATGCCATCATGGGGCACGTCGACGCCAGCATGGCCGGGCAGTACCGCGAACGAATTTCCGACGATCGCCTGCGGGCGGTGGTCGAGACGGTGCGTGCGTGGCTGTGGCCGGCGGAAGGCGAGCGTAGCGAGCGGGACGAAGCTCGCGAGTGAAGCTCGCGTGCGACCCGTCCTGCCGCCACTCGGGCGGCACGAAGCCGCGGGGGTGGGGTGGCGGCACGTCGGCCGAAGAGCGCAGCCCCGGCGGGCCAGTCTCCATCCTCTCGCGGGTTCCTTCAAGCTGCGATCGGCGAGCACTTCACGGCTGGATGAAGCGAGGCCCAACGGGCAAGCGTGCCCCCCGCCAAGCGTAGCGCAGGTGCGGGGGTCGAGGCCGATCCGACAGGATGTCGGCCGGGTCGTCGGCGGCGTGGCTGACGTGCGGCTGAGACGCACGGCAGGCCGGGGGGGCTGGGCGTGTCGCTCTGGACCGACCAGCCGGCCCGAGCCGTTCGACCAAGCGGCATGGACGCCGCGTCCGACTGCTCGGCACGATGCCGAGTCCTTACAGAGCCCATCTCGGCTTCGGTTCAGTGGGGAGTCGGCCAACGTCATTCCGGGTCGATGAAGTCCTTCGTGGGGCGTGCCACAGGCACCGGGCAGTAGCGTTTCGGCTTCCTTCGGACAGCGCAAGAGAAAACCGGGCGGAACTTCCATGCTCCGCCCGGCGCCAGCGGTTGGAATCAGCCCCCGATGCGGAGCTGCGAGGGGTCAACCCAGACCGACCCGAGTCCGCCGAACGGACGGACCTTGATCTGCTCGCCGCTCCACGGCATCTCGCGGTCGTGCGTCATGCCGAACTCGGTCCGGCCCCCGATGATCTCCACGCGGACCAGCATCGGCTCCTCGTCGTCGAAGAACCCGGTGACGATCATGTAGCAGTGCTTGCCGAGCACTTCCGACGCGTCGAGGTGGTGGACGCTCAGGAAGTCGGACTCGCTGATCATCTCGGCTGCGGTGTCGATGTCTTTGCACAACATGGTTCACTCTCCTGCGGCCGGGTGTGGATGTCCGGCACCGGGCGGCCGCGTCCCGATGCCGGCGTTGAAGATTCGTGGCCTACAGTGTCGTGTCGGCCGCTTGGTTGGTTCGGCGACCGATCTCGGCTTCGAGTTCGGTCCACGAGTCGCAGACCGCCTGCTCGATCCGCGAGAGTGCGTGGTGCAAGGTGATGAGTCCTTCCGCGTGATAGTTGGTCAGGTCCGTGTCGGTCGCGAGTCGCGCGGCGAACCTCTCGGCACGGTGCGCCAGGTCCAGCGCCTCCTCGATCGGGTTCAGGTCGCGTGTCATCGGATTGGCCTTTCGCTTCGGTGCTTGTGGTGTGCAGGTCCGTCGCCTGCTTGGCATAGCGGAGCACCAACGTCGTCGGCTCGGCGACCCCCCGCAGCTTTGGGCGGGGGGCTTGGGCGGCGACGTTAGAATCAAGGATGCCCAGCCAGACGCTCCCCTTCTTTCGCTCTTTATCCGAGCGGCGTCAGCCGGGAGCCGTGCAGTTGAGGCGAAGCCGTCGTCTGTACGGTGTCCGGTCCGATCGAGTCGCCGTCGTCACCTGGCTGCCGGTTTTTGAGTGGGGAAGCCCCAGGACTGGCAGGATGCCAGGCCGAGGGGCTGGACGGCGGGCAGTAGGCGGCCCTTTGGCTGTGGCGGCGGGGGCCGGGGCGTCTGCCAGACGGACGGGTATCGCCGCGGAGGGAGCATGGATGCGACCGACGCCGGACGGCTCAGGCATTCGGCAATCGCCAAGGCGGGATCGCAGCGAGCGTCGGCTTCCATCGGCTTTCGGCTTCCTTGCTGGCAGACCAAGGCGGTCCCCAACTGCTTTCGGATTCCGTAGCGTTTCGGCTTCCCCGCCTGGCACACCAGCACGGTCTACGTTCTCGATTCGGCTGCCGTCCGGCATCGGATTTCGTGCGTGGCGAAGCCGCGCGGCCTACGGGCATCGGCTTCCGTTCGCTTCCGGCGATGGGGGGTATAGCAACCCCTTTCCAGCGCCCATGCACTTCTCCGTAGCCGCTGGGGTATTTTTTCAGCAAAATCGTCCGCCTCTGTGTTGTGTTGTGACCGATCCCTATATGGAGGTATTGCACATGACACAGCTATTATCGAAGCGTGAAGCGGCGAAGTCGCTTTGTATCAGCGTGCCGATGGTCGACAAGCTCGTCCGGCTTGGTTCGCTGAGGCCGACGAGGGTCGGCAGTCGTGTGTTGTTCTCGACGGCGGAAGTCGAGCGGTTCATTCAGGAATCCACAGCAAGGCCGGGCTGCACTGCAACGTGAGTTACAGCCGGCAGAACCACCAACGAAGGAGACGAGATATGGCAATCGACCCCCGAGATTACTTTCAGTCGAAGAATGACGGCTACCGCCGGAGGAACACGCCGGTTGAGCAGAACCTGGGCGCACGCCGCGGCCGCCTTTCTCCGGCGGTACGACCGGCCGCGACGAGCTTCGATCTGCTCGACGAGGCGATGCGATCCGCGGCGATGGAGAAACGGTCGCACGGCCGGGAGCAGGGATCGCCGGCCGGTAGCTCGCGGTCGTCGGCGATCCGCAGCCTGCCGCTGCGGGCGAATCGAAGTCGCCCGAGCAGCGGATGGGCGATCTCTTGAAGTCGATCGGTCCGCTGATCCCTCGGCCGGACGGCACGAAGTTGGGCTTCATCTCGCGAGAGGCATCCGGGCTGCCTGGGCGATCGCCGGTGTCGATCCGCGAGCGAGCGGACGGCGGCATGGAGTTCGGCCCTGCCGAGCCGCTGTCGGACGCCCGGCGGAAAGAGTTCAGCGATCGGAACACGGCTCGTCATCTTTCGCGCCGAACCGGAGAGCCGGCCGAGCGTGACGGCGAGAGCCTGGTCGATTCACTGCGGCGGCTGCGAATTGCGGACGTCGGTCAGCGAAGCGACCAACGGGCGCTGAGCCGGGCGACGCGGCTCGGTCACAACGCGCAGCGGCACCGCAGCCAGCCGCTGCGGGACGGCTACAAATTGATGATGCGGGACATTCGCCGGCGGCGGACGGCCGACGCGGAAGCGCCCCAGCCGGAACGTCGTTCCGAGAGCATCAACCCAATCGAACGCTTTGCTGAGGATGATGGGGATGGGCGATCTGCGCGACCTTTGGTCGCTCTTTCCGAAGTGACCTTCGTCTGCCAGTAGACGAAGGTGGTTGCGGGGGGGCCGTGGGCGCGGCTGATCGTCGCGACGGAATCGGTCAGCGCCCCGCCCCGCTGGGGGCCGGTCGGGATACAGTCCTGACCGGCCTTGTTTCGTGCGCTGGCGGAAAATGCGACTGAGCAAGTCGCGTGCCTTTCCGTTCGAATTTGAACGGTTACCAGAAGTCGTTGTACAGTATGTAGTTGCGATCTACAAAATGCCGTCGGATAGCGATTCAGGCGTTCGGTATGCGGCCCATCGACCGGCCGTAAAACCTTTCGCGGCCAATTGGCCGCGTTATTGTAAACTGCACAAGTGAAGGGGTTTACGACGAGATTCGGATTCATGGACCGAATCAGGCGTTCGCAGGCTTCAACTCCGGGCGTGTCACAACGCAAGCCGGTGTCACCTAATCGCTTAGGTGAAGAAGGCCGGATAATACCGGACCTCTCGTGATGCGATTGATGCAATACGTCGCGTTTGATGCGAGGCTATCAGGCTCATCCGGTGAATCGGGGGGTAGTCGTCATCCCACGAGTTCGTAGCGGGTTT
>JBBDNT010000219.1:0-16626 GCA_040877445.1 Planctomycetaceae bacterium | reverse complement strand
TTCAAACTTCAACCTTCAACCTTCAACCTTCAAACTTCAACCTTCAACCTTCAACCTTCAACCCTCAACCTTCAACCCTCAACCTTCAACCCTCGACCATGCACCGCGTCACCGATCTCCCCGCCCTCCCCGAGCGCCCGGCCGATTCCCACAAGGGGACGTTCGGCCGGGTGCTGATCGTCGGCGGCAGCCAGGGGATGAGCGGAGCACCGGCGCTTGCGGGATTGGGCGCGTTGCGGGGCGGGGCGGGCCTCGTCTTCCTCGCGGCGCCGAGTTCCATCGTGCCGATCGTCGCGGCGATCGAACCGTCGTGGCTCACCATCCCCTTGGCCGAGGACGATCGCGGGCGAATCGCCGCCGCGGCGCGGGAGGAATTGCACGATGCCATCGCTCGGCACGACGCGATCGCCATCGGTCCGGGATGGGGGCAGTCGGACGCGCTGCGCGATCTCGCGCAGTGGATGTACTCGACGGTCGATCGGCCGCTGGTCGTCGATGCCGACGCGCTCAACCTGCTGGCGCAACTTCCGGGAGTTCTCGGCGCGCATCCCGGCCCGCGGATTCTCACGCCGCACCCGGCGGAGTTCTCCCGGCTGTGCGGCCGCGACGTGGCGGCGATTCAATCGCACCGCGAAGAGCTGGCGGCCGAGTTCGCCCGCGCGCAGGGCGTGGTGCTCGTACTGAAAGGACGCGGGACCGTCGTCACCGACGGCGAGCTCATCGCGATCAACGAGACCGGCAACCCCGGCATGGCGACCGGCGGCACCGGGGATGTGCTCACGGGTCTGATCGCCGCCCTGCTGGCACAGGGATCGGAACCGTTCGCCGCGGCCCGGCTCGGCGCTCACCTGCACGGTCTGGCCGGTGATCTCGCCGCGGCCGACCTCTCGCAACCCGGCCTGATCGCCTCCGACGTGGCCCGCTATCTTCCGCAGGCCTGGCTGGAACTCGGGCGGTCCGCTCCGCCGAGGCGGACAACGTGAGCACGTCGGCAGGTGCCGGCCGATCGAAATCCACGCGCGGCGGGTAGGACGGATTTGTAATCCGTCCTACCCGCCCGTCGTGCGGAGGCCTATGACGGAACCAAGGAGTCCTCCGGCGTCGGTCGAAAACAGCTTCTCAGGCGCGGTTCAGTCGGCGGTCGATCCAGTCCGGTTCCACGAATCGCTTCAGCAGCCACCGCAACAAGGTTTCGATGCGCTCGCTCGTTTCCGGGTCGATCGACGCCGGCGCGTCCCCTTCGACCGGGGCGAAGCCGTCCAGGTGCAGCCGGACCGGCCATCGCTGCGCGCGGGCCGAGTGATTCACCCGCTCCAGCGCGCGTTTCGCCCATACGATGCCGAACAGGTCGCGGAAGTCGAGCCACAGGGAATCGAGCGGATGCCGTGCCGCGGGAGCCTGCCGCGCCGCGCGGACCGCGAGCCACGCGGCAACCCCCAGACCGACGAGCGATCCCGAAGCGAGCATCGAAGCGGCGGGGCGATCGACGGCGACGAACTCGCTCGCGGGGGCGGCGTGCAGCGCGACCGCCGCGCCATACAGGAGCGCCGGCAGCGTGAACCGCGTCCCCACATAGTTCCCGACGCCCATCACCAGCACCAGCGCGAATCCGATCAGCGGCGGCCATTCGAGCCGTAGCGGAGCGACTTCCCCTCCGCGCCACCAACCGCCCGTGACGGCCGGCAGACCGAGCACGCAGACCATCGGCAACACGACGAACCAACCCCACACCCCTGCCCCGGGACGCCGCGCGCCGAGCACCGCGATCGGCGGGGCGAGCAACGCGACGGCGGCGAGATAGTCGCATCGCCCGGCCCATCGCTCGGGAATCAATCCGGACGCCTGTCCGACGAATGCCACGGAGACGACGCCCACTCCGACGATCAGCCATCGCCAGGGGGCGACGAGCGACGTCTCGGCGACGACCGCCCGCGCGGGACGCATCGCCATGCAGAGGGCGAGCAACCCGATGCCGCCGGCGAGCGAGACTAGGTCTGTCCGCACGAGTCCGTCGAATCCCCCGCCGATGATGGTGCAGTCGGGCATGGGCGGGAATGGAGGAATATTACGCAAGTGAAGCGGCGCACTTCGCAGTCCGATCGCTCACGCTGCTTCATTGCGGTCGCGAAAGCGAATCCTCAGCACCCGAATGCACGCCACCAGGACATAGGCGGCGAAGATCAATCCTGCGACCGCATATGGAAACCCCTCGCGCTCGCTCCCATACCTCTGAAGATATCGCGCGTTCGTAATGATGCCTGAGACAGACCCGAAAGCCATGATGACGGCAAGAACCTTGCCGACCATCAAGGCGAATCGATTCCAAATGCTTGTCGAGAGGGGACCATGATTTCCTCGTCGTCGATTCGATCGTTGCGCGCTTCTGCCGCTGCTTATCGGAGCGCGGCCGTTTCTGCCCGAGATCGCGCCCGCCTCATTCGATAGGCGGCCGGCTCGCCGACGCGTTCGAGCTGGATTTCTCCCGTCGGATCGACTTTCAGGATACTCGACCACGACGCCGATGTCTGCGCGGCGCGTTCCTGCCCGCTATTCGCCGACGGTTGCGCGCGGAGTCCCCCTTCCTTTTTTGGGAGAGGGCGTTTGGGGGAGAGCGACGGGGGCAAGGGGCCGCACTCCGAACCGGTCGAGTTGGTCGCGCCGCTGGAACGGTTTGCATCAAGCAGGGGCGGAGGAGGCGCCTCGCCGACGATGTCGCGCCGAAGCAATGCGACCGTCGCCGCAGGCCGATCTCTCCCTCGCCCCTCTGGGGCGAATCTCTTCTTGGACGCGACGTCGACCACGGGTTCCGCGACGACCCGCTTCGCGTCGCCGCTCCACCCGTGGCTACACTCCGTCGCCCCTCCGGGCCGGTCGAGAACGAAACCCACCCTCATTCTGAAGCCAGTCCTGAATTCAGATGCCTCGGGAACTCGGCTGCCGTAAATCAGACCCCCGTGACGCGGCTGGCTGCCGAAGCCCCCTCACCCTAACCCTCTCCCCCGCAGAGCCGGGGGAGAGGGGACGACGGCCGCTACCGCGGCCCCCCGCGGCGACCGCTACGCAGCGCAGCGGTCGCCTGTTATGGTATGCCCACCAGTCGGCAGTAGGCACTCGTCACTCGTCACTCGTCACTCGTAACCCGTCACTCTCCGCACACGCTCTCCGGCCCACGCGAACCGATCGAAGCACCATGTCCTCTTCCCCCCGCCGCGGAAACGACCATTTCAACGACGGCGTGCTCGAGCACGCCCGCCGCGATTATGTCTACGTCAACGAGAATCAGACGCTGGGGGAAGCGCTCGCGCAGCTTCAGCGCGCCAAGCCGCCGGGACGGATCGTCTACCTCTACGTGGTCGACGAGGAGCACCGGTTGCGGGGCGTGCTGCCGACGCGGAGGCTGTTGCTGAATCCCGCCGACATGCCCGTCGCCGACTCGATGATCCGCGAGGTGATCGCCCTTCCCGAGACCGCGACGCTGCTCGACGCGTGCGAAATGTTCATTCTGCACCGGCTGCTCGCGTTTCCCGTGGTCGATGCGGATCGCAAGCTGCTCGGCATCGTCGACGTCGAACTCTACACCGACGAAGTCAGCGAACTCGCCCGCCGCGAGGAAAGCGAAGACGTGTTCCAGCTCATCGGCGTGCGGCTGGCGCATGTTCAGATGGCGTCGCTGGCGACGACGTTCGGTCGCCGGTTTCCGTGGCTGCTGTGCAACATCGGCGGCGGAATCGCCTGCGCGCTGTTGGCCGGGCGGTTCGAGGGCGTGCTCAACCGCGTGGTGGCGATCGCGCTGTTCATCCCGGTCGTGCTCGCGGTGGCGGAAAGCGTGAGCATCCAGACGCTCAGCCTCACGCTGCAAGCGCATCACGGGAACCGCTTCAATTGGAAGGAAACGCTGCGGCTGCTGCGGCGCGAGTTGCCTTTGGGAGCGATGCTCGGGGCGGGCTGCGGTCTATTGATCGGGGCGGTCGCGCTCGGCTGGCGGGGTGAAGGGTGGGTGGCGCTCGCGATTCTGCTCGGCGTGCTGCTGGCGGTGACGACCGCCACGACTTTGGGACTGGCGGTCCCGACGATCCTGCACGCGGCCAACCGCGATCCGAAACTCGCCTCCGGCCCGATCGTGCTCACGCTGACCGACCTCGCGACGTTGACCTATTACCTGGGGTTCGCACATTGGCTGGCCTGAACGAGCTCGTCGAACATCCCTTCGCACGGTTCGCCGTGATTCTCCTGCTGGCGGGAGGATTGGGGGCCATCGGGCGGCTGCTGCGTCAACCGCTGATCGTCACGTTCATCGCGGTGGGGATCCTCGTCGGCCCATCGGCGTTGGGGCTGACGTCGCCGGGAGAGCAGATCGCGCTCCTGGCGGAAATGGGAATCGCGCTGTTGCTGTTTCTCGTGGGGCTGCGGCTCGACCTGCACGTGATCCGCAGCATGGGACCGGTTGCGCTCGCGACCGGCTTGGGACAGGTGGCGTTCACCTCGATCGCCGGTTTCGTGATCTGCCTGGGACTGGGGCTGGACGTGGTTCCGGCGATCTACGTGGCGGTGGCGCTCACGTTCTCGAGCACGATCATCATCGTCAAGCTGCTCTCGGACAAGCGCGAGATCGACGCGCTGCACGGGCGGATCGCCGTCGGATTCCTGATCGTGCAGGACATCGTGGTGGTGCTGGCGATGATCGCCCTGTCGGCTTACGGAGCGCGCGAAGCCGAATCGAATCCTCTGCGCGATGCGATGTGGATCGTCGCCAAGGGGTTCGTGTTGTTGGCGGTCGTCGGGCTGTTGATGCGCTTCGTGCTTCCGCGGGTGGTCCACTGGCTGGCCCAGTCGCAGGAGTTGCTGATTCTCTCGGCGATCGCGTGGGCGATGTTCCTGGCGAGCGCCGGCGAGGCGCTCGGCTTCAGCAAGGAAGTCGGCGCGTTTCTCGCCGGGGTGTCGCTCGCGTCGACGCCGTTTCGCGAATCGATCGGCGGGCGGTTGACGAGCCTCCGCGATTTCCTGCTGCTGTTCTTCTTCATCGATCTGGGAGCCGGGCTGGACCTTTCGCTGATGCGAACGCAAGCGGTTCCTGCGATCGTACTGTCGGCGTTCGTGCTCGTCGGCAACCCGCTGATCGTGATGATCATCATGGGGGCGATGGGCTATCGTCGCCGCACCGGTTTTCTCGCGGGACTCACCGTCGCCCAGATCAGCGAGTTCTCGTTGATCCTGGCGAAGCTCGGCGTTTCGATGGGGCACCTGGGAGATGCCGAGATGGGG
Organism: Planctomycetaceae bacterium; assembly: GCA_040877445.1. Taxonomy (GTDB): domain Bacteria; phylum Planctomycetota; class Planctomycetia; order Planctomycetales; family Planctomycetaceae; genus JBBDNT01. The sequence continues at coordinate 11,364 of JBBDNT010000219.1, read as the reverse complement.
CTGGTGACGCTCGTGGGGCTGATCACCATCGGCCTGTCGACCTACCTGATTCTGTATTCGCACCCCATCTACGAACGGATCGCGAACTGGCTGGCGCCGTTCGAGCGGGCGGTTCCTCATCGCGAAATGGAAGCCGAACTTTCCAACGCCACGCCGCCGGAATTCATCGTCTGCGGACTGGGACGATTCGGCCACAACCTCTCGCGCTTCCTGCGCGAACGCGGGGGCTGCGTGCTGGGAGTCGACTTCGACCCGCAGATCATCGCGGGATGGCAAAAGATGCGACAGCCGGCGCAGTACGGCGACATCGAGGATCCCGAACTCGCCGCGTCGTTGCCGTTGTCCGGCGCCCGCTGGGTGATCTGCACCGCGCCCGCGCCGTCCACGAATCTCACGTTGCTGCACGCGGTGCGCGAGTACGGCTACGACGGAAAAGTCGCCTTGACCGCGCACCACGCGCACGACGCCAAGCTGCTTCACGAGGCCACGCCGGACCTCGTGCTGATGCCCTTCGTCGACGCCGCCAAGGAAGCCGCCGACTCGCTGCTTGAACCGGTTCCCACCACCCCCGGTTAGCCGCGACGCGAATGCCCCGGTTAGCCGCGACGCGAATGCGGAGCGCGCCCCTCGCGAGCGCGACCCCCCGCACTCACGGCATCACGAACTGATGCTCCCCCGCGCGAACCGTCAGCACGGGGCACGGCGCCTTGCGGACGACCTTCTCCGCGACGCTGCCGAGAAACACGTGCGCGAGGCCCGTGTGGCCGTGCGTGCCCATCACGATCAGGTCGATCTCCTGCTCGCGGGCATAGCGGATGATCTCGACGAAGGGGGGGCCTTGCCGCACGTCCCGCACGACGGTTCCCACGCTGCTCGGTTGCGGATCGGGAAGCCGCGCGAGCGACTGCTCGGCGCTCGCCTTGAGTTCGTTCATGTAGTCGCCCGGCGGCGGAAAGGCGAGACCCGGCTCGGGGACCATCGCCACCAGATCCTGCACCACGTGCAGCAAGTGCAGTTCCGCGCCGAATTTCTCCGCGAAGGCCGAGGCGTAGTTCAGGGCGAGGTGGGAGTTCTCGCTGAAGTCGGTCGGCAACAAGATGCGTGCGAGCTGAATCATGGTGGTTCCTCCACGAAGTTTCCGCCGAATCGGCCGACGGAACGCCGGCCGCTCCGCCGCGGTCGCCGCCCAGCCTCGTCGTCGATCGCCAGTCTAACCGGCGGGCGATCCGGAATCCAACACGGGCCGACGGGGCGTGTTCGGTTCTTCGGAACGTCCGCTTCGGCGGTTTGGGGACGAATGGGGGACATTGCCGGTTTTTCGGTCAATTCGGACCGGTCGAAGTGCCGATTCGATAAGAACGCTCTCGTATCGAATTCGCGCGTCGCCGGATCCCCCATCCGCCATGTCGGTCTCCGCTCCCATTGATCCCCGGTGCGACGAACGGAACGCCTCCCATGTGGGGGAAGGCGAGCCCATCGGGCAGCGGCGGATCGCTCCGCCGGCGTCAAGAACGCGAACTTCGTTGATCCTGGGCGGAGCGCTCGCCGCGAGTTTCCTGATCACGTCGCTGCTCGAAAGCGGCCGGCCCGAGCCGCTCACCGGTTATCTCCGCGCGGAGACGGCGAGATTGTCGTCGGAACGCGAGGTCCGCCTGGTCGAATGGCTCGTGGCCGAAGGCGAAACGGTCGAAGCGGGCACTCCCGTGGCGAAACTCGTCGACGAAGGGGCGGCGGAGCGCGTCGCCCCGAATCGCAAGGCGGTCGCCGCGCTCGAAGCGGAACTGGCCCGCGCGCGAGCGCGGGCGGAGGTCGACACCAAGTGGCGGTTGAAGTCGATCGAATCCGAGGTGCTGGAAACCCGGCTCCGCGCGGCGGAGTACCTTCAGAAGAAGTTGCAGCGCGAAATGGAAAGCTTCGCGTGGAACGAATTCTCCTCCGGCGGACTCGCCAGCCGCGGCGGACTGGGAACGCTCGGCGAGTTCGAGTCGGTCGTGTTCGAGCGGCAGGTTCCGGAAGCGACGCGTCTGCAAGCGCTGCTCCGGCAAGACGCCGCCCGCAACGCCGTCGAAGTCCATCAGGCGCAAATGGACTTGTGCGAGGCCCGGTTGCGTTCCCTCGAGGAACTCGAGGCGAAGCTCCCCGCCGAGATCCTCAAGGCGTGCGGGGTCGATGAAATCGAACTGCGGCTGACGGAGGCGCGGGCCGAACTGACGCGGGTCGAAGCCGTTCCGACGACCTTCCCGCTGGTCTCGTCCGCCTATGGAGTGCTGGGAACGGTTCTGCGACAAGCGGGCGAGGTCGCGACCGCCGGCACGCCGCTGGTCGAGGTCTACGACGTGGCGCAATCGCACCTGGTGCTGCCCGTGCCTTCGCGCGACGCGCCGCAGTACGCTCCGGGGATCGACGTCGAGCTGCTCTTCCCCGGCGGCGAACGGCGAACCGGCCGCGTGGAGAGTGTGCGCCCCGAAGCGATCCATCCGCGCGAGGCGGGATTGCTGTTCGGCGGCGACGACGCCTTGGCGTCGGTCCGCGTGAAGCCGACCGGCAAGCTCTGGCCGGTCGTCCCCATCGGCGCCGCGGTGCATGTCACGATCCGCGAGCGATGATCGCTCACTCGGTCGTTCCAAGTTCCGAGTTGCAAGTTTCGAAGGACGAGAATTTCAGCGTCGCTGTCGTGGCGAAGTGGAACTCGGAACTTGGAACTTGGAACGACCCTCACTGTTCGCCGCGCGCGGATTTTCCTATCCTGCGTCAGTAGTTCCATGTTCCGAAGTTCCGAAGTTCCATTTCAGCACGCACCTGCCGGAGATTTCTCCGCGATTTCGGAACTCGGAACTTGGAACTACTGTGCGTACATCTTCGCTGGCTCGTCCTTTGAATTCCCAAGAGGCCGCATCGTGGACGCCCGGATCGTTTTGCTTCCCGGAGACGGGATCGGACCCGAAGTCGTCAGCCAGGCCCAGCGCGTGCTCGAAGCGGTCGCCGGCCGCTTCGGACATTCCTTCACCTTCCAACGCTGTCCCATCGGCGGAAACGCCATCGACGATTACGGCGACCCGCTTCCCGAAGAGACCGTCGCCGCCTGCAAACAGTCGGACGCGGTGCTGCTGGGCGCCGTCGGCGGGCCGAAGTGGGATGACCCGGCCGCCAAGACTCGTCCCGAAGCGGGACTGCTTCGCATCCGCAAGGAACTCGAACTGTTCGCGAACCTGCGGCCGATTCGCGCGCAGAAGCAACTGCTCGACGCCTCGCCCCTCAAGCGCGAGATCGTCGAAGGGGTCGACATCCTCTTCATTCGCGAACTGACCGGCGGCATCTACTTCGGCGAGTCCGGCCGCAAGCCGCACGCCAGCGGCGAAGAGGCGTACAACACCATGTCGTACACCACCGGCGAGATCGAGCGGGTCGTCCGCATCGCCGGGGAAGCCGCCCGCAAACGCGGCGGTAAAGTCACCTCGGTCGACAAGGCGAACGTGCTCGAAGTGTCGCGGTTGTGGCGGCAGACCGCGACCCGCGTTCTTCAAGAAGAATTTCCCGACGTGAAATTCGAGCATGTCCTGGTCGACGCGATGGCGATGCACCTCATCTCCCGCCCGCGGAACTTCGACGTCGTCGTGACGGGCAACCTGTTCGGCGACATCCTCACCGACGAAGGCTCGATGCTCCCCGGCTCGCTCGGGCTGCTCCCCTCCGCGTCGCTCGGCGCGTCCGGACCGGGATTGTACGAGCCGATTCACGGTTCGGCCCCCGACATCGCCGGCCAGGGAATCGCCAACCCGCTGGGAACGATCATGGCGGCGGCGATGCTGTTGCGGCACTCGCTGAAACTGGAAGCCGAAGCCGCGGCGGTCGAGACGGCGGTCGACCGAGCGCTCGACGCCGGCTGCCGCACCCGCGACATCGCCGCGGGAGGGCCGAGCGTCTCGACCGAGGAGATGGGCGACCACGTGGTGGAGCGGATCGCCCGCGCTTGATTCTCGACGAACTTCGCCCGAATCGTTTCGAAAAGGAACGATGGCCCTCTTCGTAGCGGAATTCGCAAGAATTCCGAGTTCCACCGTCGCGCGTCGGAATTCTTGCGACAGTAGTTCCAAGTTCCAGCAGGAGGAAGGTCGATTTTCGACCCTGTAAGGGTCGCATTCCAAAGCCCAGGGTCGCGAGCGACAGCGAGCGCACCCTGGGTCTGCTCGTCGCGCGAATCAACCCTGAAGGGGTTGCACTCCGCTGCATCACGGTCGTCGATGAACGATGCGGATCGCGCCGGCGCCCGGAGTGCAACCCTTTCAGGGTAGACTCCGATTCGATGGGTCTCGAACCCAGCGTGCGCTCCCTCCGGTCGCGACCCTGGGCTTTGGAATCGCACCCCTTCAGGGTGCCCTGCGGCGTGCGTCGAACCGGGGAGGCGGCACGAGAACGTTCGGAGTTGGTCCATTCGACGTGTGTCGGGAAACTTGGAAATACTCTGCGAATTCCGCTACGCCCGGCGAGCCGCTTCATTCCTGTAAGTCTTGTTCGCCTTCGTCGTCCGGAAAAGCGACCGCCATGCCTCGCATCGCCGTCTTCTGCGGGTCGAAGTCCGGCGTCGATCCGTGTTACGCCGAGGCCGCGGACGAACTCGGGCGGCTGATGGCCGAACGCGGCATCGGTCTCGTGTTCGGCGGCGGCAGCGTCGGCCTGATGGGGGCGATCGCCGATGCCGTGCTCGACGCCGGGGGCGATGTCGTCGGCGTCATCCCGCGGAAGCTCGCCACGAAAGAGCTATTGCATCCCCGCGTCCCCGACATGCGGGTCGTCGAGAGCATGCACGCCCGCAAGGCGCTGATGGCGGAACTGGCCGACGCCTTCATCGCCCTCCCCGGCGGACTCGGCACCTTCGAGGAACTGTTCGAGGTCGTCACCTGGACGCAGCTCGGCTATCACCGCAAGGCGGCGGGACTGCTGAACGTGGCCGGCTACTTCGACCCCCTCGCGCGGCTGATCGACCACGCCATTCAAGAAGGCTTCATCAAGCCCCAACACCGCGAGCTGATCGTCATCGAAGAGCGGCCCGCCGCGCTGCTCGACCGCCTCGCCGCGCACGAACTCCCCCCGATCCCGCGCTGGCTCGAGGCGACGGAGACGTAGCCGTCCCACGGCGCCGCGGCTCACCCGCTCATCCGCGGGAGGCCAGGGCCTTGCTCGCGGCGCACCGTTTCGACGCGGCGGCGGAACGCGTGCAACTCCGGCGGATCGAACTCCACGATCTCTTCCGGCCGCAGTCCCAGTTGGCGATAGCCGAAGCCGAGCGGGGTCACGTGCTCGATGCGGCAGCGGACGAACGACGATTCGTCGCCGTTGTGCAGTCCGATCAACAGCGGCCGCCCCTCGTCGACCGGCTCGTGATGCAGAATGGAAAGGCCGTCGGCCGAGATGTCGCGCGTGAGCGCCGGCGTCGCCCGGCCGAATTCCGGCCGGTCGGCGGAATCGAACGCGACCATCCACACGACTTCGCAGAACGCTCCGCGCGTCGCGCGGCGATCGCCGGCCCGCACCTGCCGGACGTAATGGCGATTCATCCGGCTCTGCATGAACCGCTTGATCTGGTTGGCTCGCGTTCGCAGCCGGAAGTCGAACATCGCTCGCCCTCGTTCATGGAAGTCGCTGTCGCCGCGCGTCGGCGGTCGGCCTCGTTCCAGCGTAACTCCGCGCGCGACCCGCTCGCGAGCGGAGTCCGGCCGCGGAACTCGACCGCGATCGGAAAGACGGTCGATCGCGCCGATCTTGCGGAAGATGCGGAATCGAAGGCCGCGCGATTTCCGGCGGCTTGGGGATCCGGCAACACGTGACCCGATTGGCCAGGGTCGAGTTCGACACGGCGGCCTTCGTGGGGCGAACTTCAGTTCGCCGCGCGAAGCCCGCAGATCGGGGAATTCGGAACGCGATGGCGGGCACGACGAACTGAAGTTCGTCCTACCCGCCCGATCGCCGACCGACAAGTTCGCATCGGCAACTCCACTGTCCGAGTAAAGTGTGACGGAACTCGAAGAACGGTCGCGGACTGGAATCGGCTCTCTCTCGCGGACATGGGAGGCTCGCGGATCTGCTAACATCGACGGCATGGGTTCCACGTCGCGCGCCGCATGTTTCATCCCCTGGCTGTGCATCTTCGCCGCGCTGCAGTGCGCGCCGGTCGAGCGCACCAGCGCGGCGCCGTCGCGGCTCGACGCCGGTCTCGACGAGTTCCTCGCGCATGGCGACGCGCAGTTCGACCCGCGCGTCGGCCTGCTGCGCGAGCGGTTCCGCAATCCCGGCTATCACAGCCGCGTTCCCTCCGGCGAAACGGTCCACCCTACCCGCGAGTCGCTGTATTACGCGGTCGCGCTGTTGCAGCGCGGCGACGCGGACGACGTCGCGCGGGCGGTGCGGATCGTGCGCACGATCCTTCCTTTGCAGGACGCCGACGGCGACAGCCCCACCCACGGCGTCTGGCCGTGGCTGTACGAAGAGCCGCTCGAAGAAATGGCCGATCCCGATCTCAACTGGGCCGATTTCTGCGGCTCTTCGCTCGCGCAGGTCCTCGCCCGGCATTCCGCCGCGCTCCCGGGCGATCTCCGCGACGAAGTGCGCGCCGCGCTCCGCCGCGCGGCCGAGGCGATCCGCGCCCGCGACGTCGGCCCGGCGTATACGAACATCGCGATCCTCGGCGGCGGCGTGTGCGCCGCGGCGGGCGAACTGCTCGACGACGACGACCTCCTCGCGTACGGCCGCGATCGCTTGCGGAAGGTCGTCGCGCACACCGCCCGGCACGGCAGCTTCAACGAGTACAACAGCCCGCCATACACGACCGTCGCGCTGCTCGAATGCGAGCGCACGCTGATGCTGGTCCGCGATCCGGCCACGCGGGCCGCGGCGGAGTCGTTGCGGCGGACGGCGTGGAAGATCATCGCGGGAAGCTTTCATCCCGGCACGCAGCAGTGGGCCGGGCCGCACAGCCGCAACTCGCGCGACCGCCTCCGCCGGAGCACGGTCGATTTCCTGCGCCGGCGGATGGGCGAGCCGATTGCCCTGCACCCGGAGATGTCCGAGGCCGATCCGCCGCGCGGCCACGAGATCGTGCCGCCGCTTCCCTGTCCGGAACACCTGGCCGATCGATTCCGCCGCGCTCCCGACGACGATCCCGCCCCCGAACGCCAGCGCGTGCGGACCTACATCGCCGGCGACACTCCTGACACTTCGACGATCGGCACTTCGTGGTTCGCCCCCGACGCCTGTCTCGGCAGCGCGAACCGCTCGACGTTCTGGGCGCAAAGGCGGCCGTTGCTGGGCTACTGGCGAACGGTGAGCGATCCGGCGGTGGTGTTCCGCGCGCGGTTCCTGCACGACGGCCGCGACTTCGTCTCGATGGGCATCCGCGCGGCGCAGCGCGGACCGCGCGTGCTCGCCGGCATCGGTTCGGTCGCCGGCCGCGGCGACTGGCACCCCTCGCTCGATCGGCCGGCGGACGGCACGTTCCATGTCCGCGACTTTCGACTCCGCTTCGAACTGACGGGCACCGGCGTCCATGCGGAAGAACTCGGCGAGGGACGCTACGCGCTGGTCGCGGGCGAGCGGCGCGTCGTGATTCACACGCGGCCGAGCCGTTTCGCGGGCGAAGCGGTCACGTGGAGCGTCGGGCACGCGATGGGGTCGGCCCACGTCGATGCGATCTGCCACGACGGTCCTCCGAGAGCTTTCGACTTTCGCCGGCCTCTGGACATCGACCTGATCGTCGGAATCGAATTATCGACTTCGGACCGGGAACCGATCTCCGAACCGCCGCGGGTGGTCCGCGTCGATGACGCGCATCGAGCGACGTGGCCGACGCCCGCGGGCGAACCGCTGTCGCTGAACATCGGTCCGGAGTCGTTCGAAGGCTTGTAGCCGTAGGTCCGCTCTGCCGGAGAAATCATCGCCGCTGTTGGACTTCGTGGGCCTTCGCCATGGCCTCTTCCGCTTCCGGAATCTTGCCGCAGCGTTGGCAGATCACCGAGAGTTGCGTGTAGGAGAAGGGGTCGTCCGGTTCGAGTTCGGTGACGCGGGTGGCGTGGGCGATCGCCTCGTCGAGCCGGCCGAGCTTTTGCAGATGGACCGCGAGGGCCGAGTGCGACAGCACGTGCCCCGGTTCCAGACGGAGGGCCTCTTCGAGTTTCTCGACGGCGGCCGCCAATTCCCCCCGCTCCTTGAGGTCGTGGGCTTCATCGTAGAGTTGATCGGGAGTGGGCATGGTCGGTTGTCCGTTATGAGTGGTCCGTTGTTGGTCGTCTTCGGTCCCTTGCCGGGCATTCGCTGGATGATAGCCGCCGAGGTCGGTCGGGAACAACGGACCCGGTTCGGCAGGAGCAACACTCGCTCGGCCCGAACCGTCAGAGAAAATCGAAGGCAGGAAGTCGACCGGCCGCGATTTTTCCGTCTTCGATTTTGCGAACGCGCCCTCCATCCGGCCGAGGTCGCCTGTCGGTCCGGAGTCGGCTTCGCGAAACGATCGAAGACCGGCGTTCACGCCGCCGGAGAATACGCGGCGATGGTCGCGACGATCAGCATGATCGCCCCGATCGCCATTTTGCCGACGGTTCCCAGCAGCCGGCCGATCAGCGCTCCCTTGCCGATCTCGACGCTGTCGGCCGAGGTGCGGCCCTTCCACTGTTCGCCGAGATAAGCGCCGGCGAAGGCGCCCGCCGCGCCGCCGCCGACAGCGGCGACGATCGGCCCGATGATGGGAACGGGAATGCCGATGATCGCTCCGGTCACGCTTCCGACGACCGCGCCCACGACGGCCAAGGCCATTCCGCGGCGGCTTCCGCCGAGTCGCTTGGCGCCGGCCGCTCCCGCGAGGAATTCCACGATCTCGCCGACGACCGCGAGCGCCAGCAGCCACATCACGGCCCACCAGCCGATGCCGCGCCCCTCCACGACCCCCAGCCCCAGCGCGAACAGCGCGGCGGCGACGACGATGCCCCAGTTTCCCGGCAGGGCGAACAGATTGGCGGCCCACGCGAGGACGCACACGACGACGAACAGCGTGGCCCACAGGTAATAGATCCAAACGGGACTCATGGGGTGGCTCCGGCGATGGACCGTTTCGAGAAAACCAGGCGAAAGACGCCGTTCTTCCATTGATGACGGCGCCCGCGCAGATCATTCTGTCTGGATCATAACATGCTCGTCACGCCGTCGATTCGACGACGGTCGCCGCGCCGCCCGCGGATGGCTTGCCGCCGCTTCGACTTCCCCTCACCGAGGATTCCGCATGAGTGCGACCGAGTTCACCATTCGCCGCAAGATCCTGACGCTGTTCGGGGCCAAGTTCCACATCTACAACGCTCGCGGCGACCTGATGGGATATTGCCGGCAGAAGGCGTTCAAGCTCAAGGAAGACATCCGCGTCTACACCGACGAGACGATGTCGGAAGAGCGGTTGGTCATCACCGCCCGCAGTGTGATCGATTTCGGCGCGGCCTACGACGTCGTCGACAGCCGCGAGCGGCGAAAAGTCGGGGCGCTGCGGCGAAAGGGGTTCAGTTCGATCCTCCGCGATTCGTGGACCGTGCTCGACGAACACGATCAGGAGATCGGCCGAATCCAGGAAGACAGCGCCCTGATGGCGATGCTCCGCCGGTTCCTGTCGAACCTGATCCCGCAGAAGTATCACCTCATTCACGGCGACGGCGAACGCTACGCCGCCTTCGACACCCACTTCAACCCCTTCGTGCATCGGATGACCGTCAGCGTGTTGCCGCAATGCCCGGTCGATCCGCTGCTTGTATTGGCCGCGGGAATTCTGCTGGTGGCGATCGAAGGACGACAGAAGTGACCGCTCCCTGCCCCTGGCATGCGGATCCGCTTGAATGCCGCGCCGCGATCGGACAGACTGGCGGCATGAGAGGCGGCTCCGTTCCGATGGAAGAGAATCCAGCATCCACGCCGCACCTTTCGAGCGAAGTCGAAGCCGCAGGAGATCGCCATGCACCATCGCCGCGTCGATGATCGGACCGGAGACCTGCTACCTCATCCAGATCGAAGTCGTGAGTTGCCCGTAGGACGGATTGGCAATCCGGCGGTGAGGCCTCGAACGTCGCCGGAGGTCGATCGTTCCGCCGACTTGATTGCCGTTGGAAGGATTGCCAATCCGTCTTACACGCCTCCAACATCCAAATTCGATCTGGACGACGTACTACGGCGATGGCTTCCAGCAGTCTGGTTGTCGCTGGTTTCCTGTTTCGGATCGGCGGCGTTCGCACTGGCGCAAGAGCCGGAGGCCGCGCGCGTCGCCGGGGCCGATGTTCGCGTGGCGGTGCTTCGCGGCGACGACACGGTGCTGCTCGACTTTTCCGCCGCTGCCCGCGCCTTCGATTGGGAGCCGAAGGTTCCGCTGCCGGGCAAACTGGCGACCGTGTGCCGCACCGGGAAGGCCGAATACTGCGTGCCGGTCCGGTTGGTCGAAGGAAAGTTCCGCGACACGCCGGGCGGGCTGTTCGTCGAGGCGGACCTGCTCGGCAAGGCGCTCGGGTTCACCGTCGAAGCGCAGGACGGCGGGCTGCTGTTGACGGCGCGACCAGTCGCTCGCGACGAAGGCGCCGCCGATGACGCCGCCGAGCGCGCGCCCTCCGCCGATCCCGAGAGCCGGGCGACGGACGCTGCGCCGCCCGCCTACAACGCCGCGTGGGGCGAAGGCCGCGGGTTTCAGGTCGGCCAGACGCTTCCGGACATTCCGCTCTACGACCTGGAGGGGAACGAAGTCCGCTTTTCCCGCTTTCTCGGAAAGCAGGCGATCGTCTACTGCTGGGCCAGTTGGTGATTCTGCCGCGAGAATCTGCCCGTGTGGCAGAACCGGTTCGAGAAACATCGCGATCAGGGTTTCACGGTCGTCGGCATCGCGCTCGACGTCGAAGGGGCCGCCGCCGCGAAGCCCTACTACGACAAGCACGGCGTCACCTTTCCCGCGCTGGTCGATCCGAACTACGCGACCGGCTTCGGCGTGGTGCCCTTGACGTTCTTCGTCGATGAGCATGGCGTGGTGCGGAAGCTCGCCGACTGGGAGAATCGCTTGAAACCGGCCGGCGAACTCCGCCCGGTGACCGACGAAATCCGCGGGCAGTGGACCGAGCCGGGATCGCGGTTCGGGCCGCGGGCGATCGCGGAACTCGTCGCGCGGCACGAGGCGGCCCCGACCGACCTGGCGACGAGCGTCGAACTCGCCTCGCGGTACGTCGATCTCGGATTGCACGAGGAAGCCCGCGCGGTCCTCGAACCGGCCGTGAACCGACACGACGCGAAACAGGTCGCCCGCGGAGACGACGCGCAGCGGGCCCGCCTGCTCGGGCAGGCGTATCTGCAACTGGCCCGCGC
>JBBDNT010000218.1:0-16684 GCA_040877445.1 Planctomycetaceae bacterium | reverse complement strand
TCAACCTTCAACCTTCAACCTTCAACCTTCAACCTTCAACCTTCAACCTTCAACTCTCGACGCGTTCCATGCCAGACGACAGCGCTCGCTTGCGGAGCATCGACTATCGGGCGGTGTTCCCGTGGACGCACCTGTTCCGCGGGTTCCGCATCGCCGTCGATTTCCGCAAAGTGCTCGTCGGAGCGCTCGGGTTGCTCGTGCTGTTGCTGGGGGATCTGGCGATTTCGAGGCTGCCCTTCAGTCCGCCCGCGGCGGCCCGCGGGATGGGCGCCGGCGTGACGACCGACCTCGCCGAAGCCCGGTCGACACTGGTTGAAGCGACGCGTCCGCTCGCGGGGCGGCCGGATGGTGTCGGATCGTGGCTGTCGGATCAGTTCGTGGCCGTCATCCGACCGTGGACGGACTTCGTCGATCGCGGCGGCGCGATCTTTCGACGGGAGACGACGGCCGACTGGTCCGGCACGGCGCACGCCTGGACGCGACTGTTGTGGCTGTTGATCGTCACGGCGCTGTTCGGCGGGGCGCTCGCGCGGATGGCGGCGGTGCAGTTCGCCCGCGACGAGAAGCTCGGCCTGTGGCCGGCGCTGCGGTTCGCGGTGGCGCGGTTTCCGTCGTTTCTAACGGCCCCGTTGCTGCCCGTGCTGGGGATCGGCGTGTTGTGGGGAATCGTCGCGCTCCTGGGACTGCTGGGACGAATTCCCGTCGCCGGGCCGCCGGTCGTCGGCGCGCTGTGGCTGATTCCGCTTGTGTTGGCGTTCGTGATGACGTTGATTCTGCTGGGAGTCGCCGCCGGCTGGCCGTTGATGTACGCCACCATCGGCACCGAAGACAGCGATGCGTTCGACGGCTTCAGCCGATCGTACAGCTACGTGTTCGGCCGCCCGTGGCAGTATTTGTGGACGGCCCTCGTCGCGATGATCTACGGCGGATTGCTGGTGCTGTTCGTGGCGGGAGTGGCGTTGTTGGTGCTGCATCTGTCGGCCGCGGCCGCCGCCACCGGCTTCGGCGCGGCGAACACCGAGGCGCTGCTTTCCGGAATGCGGCCGCTGTTCGGCCTCGACGTCGATCCGGCCGATTCACCCGCCGGGCCGTTGCGGATCGGCGCGGCGCTCGCGGGGGGCTGGCTGTCGGTGATCGGCCTGCTCGTCTCCGGGTTCGCGTACAGCTACTTCTGGACCGCCGCCACGATCATCTACTTCCTGCTGCGGCACAGCGACGATGGGACGGACCTCGACGAAGTACAACTCACCGGCGACGCCGACGAGGACGATCTGCTTCCGCTGGTGGGGGTGGCGGCGTCTGATCAGCCGGTGGTCGAGCGTCTGCCGCCCATCGGCGCGACGCCGACTTCCGCGGATCCGTCGACGGCCCCGCCTTCTTCGCCGGCGGCGTCCGGCTCTCCTCCGACCGACCCGATCCCGACGGGCGACACGGAGTTCGACATCCGCGACGCGCCGGAAGATTAACCAGCCGCGACCTGAAGTCTCGCGGCCTGCCCAAGGCGTGAGGTCGTTTCGACACCGGGAGAATCGCCGCCCGATCGAAAAGCCAGAGGGGAACGAGGCCCTGCGCCTCGTTCCCCTCTCTGGCGCCGTTCAATGGATCACTGCCGGATCGGTCCGAACCCGTCAGCGAATCCGATCAGAAGCGAATGTTGATTCCGCGGCCGCCGCGGAAGTTGTTGTGGCGATGGCCGTGGTGACCGTGACCGCGCCCGTAGTTGTTCCAGCCGCCGAACCGCGATCCGCCGTAGTAGCGGGGCTGCGTGTAGAAGTAGGGCTGAGAGTAGATCGGCTGGAACTGAATCGGCGCGGGCCGATAGAAGCCGTAGGCCGGGGCGCACCCGTAGGCGGGGGCGTGGTAATGACTCGCCTCGGCGTTCTTCCCGCCGAAGACGAAGAACATTCCAGCGGCCGCGACGGCGACGATGAGCAACTTCTTCATGACGACTCCTTCTTGCCGCACGTTTCAGGGAAGACGGTTTCCGCCGAACCCTTTGGCCCGACGACGTGCCAAGAATGAAGCACGTGCCATGCCGCTCGCCGTGCCGATCGTCGCCGAATTCCATAACCCCTTTCATGTCTGATTCTTGTGGAATTCGGAACGCGATTCCATGCGGAAACCCGTCATTGAAGAAGCGCCGCAAGATTGCCACAGATGAGTTCGAATCGAAGACAGCCGGCAATGCAACTGCCGTGTTCCGTTCATCGGTTATCGAATAGCGGCACGTCTCGGGAGATCGCTCTGACCGCCACGAAATTCTTCGCCGACCGAAAAAAATCAGGCGACCCGGACGCGCCGGGCGTCCGGGTCGCCGACCGCGAAGATCCCCTCTGGTTCTCGTTCGCATCCCGGCCGCACGGCGCGCTAGTGCTTGTGGCCGTGGTGGAACTTGTGGCCGTGGTGATGAATGTGGATGGGGAACTTGCCGCCGTGATAGCCGTAGTGCCCCTGGTAGGCGTAGGGGTAGACCAGATACGGCTGCTGATACTTGTAGATCACGCCGGTCGTGTAGATCGGGTAGACCGGAGCGGAGTAGACGTACCCGTTCGAGTACGGGTAGTAGGCGGGCTTGTAGCCCACGAAATGCCCCGCCTGGGCGGAACCGCCGCCGAACACGAACGACATTCCAACGGCCGCGACCGCGGCGAACAGCAAAGTCTTCATGGCTCACTCCCCTTCTGGACGTGTGGGAAAGAACGATTTCCGTCGAGCTGCGTCGCTCGACGACGTTCCGAAGGAAAGGCACGAGCCATGCCATCGTAATGTCGGAAGCTGCAAAACTTTTGTAATCCTTTCCATCGCTGGCGTTTGCGCAGTCTCGCAGAACGAGTCGGAACGATCCAGGCCGTCTCGTTATCGCGACGATAAAAGGACGAAATGACGACACGTCGCGGGTCTCCGCCTCCCGCGACCGCTATTTCGCTTCCCCCGCCACCGGGTTCCGCAGCACGCCGATCCGTTCGATCGACGCCTCGAGCACGTCCCCCGGTCGCAGGAATTTTCCTTTCGCCATCCCCACCCCCTGCGGGGTGCCGGTCGAGATCACGTCGCCCGGCTCGAGCGTCACGAACGACGAGACGAACTCGATCACCGCCGCCACCGGGAACACCATTTCGGCGGTCGAGGCCTCCTGCTCGACGTGCCCGTTCACCGTGAGCCTCATCGCGAGCGTTTGCGGGTCCGCCAGTTCATCGGCGGGAAGCAGGCACGGTCCCATCGGGCAGAAAGTGTCGTGCCATTTGCCATGCAGCCAGTCGAAGAACTGGTCCTTGTCGCGCTGCGTCCGGTTCACATTGGGGCGGAATCCGCGGTCCGAAATGTCGTTGACGATCGTGTAGCCGGCGACGTATGCGAGCGCGTCTTGCTCCGTCACGTTCCGGCACCGGCGGCCGATGATCACCGCCAGTTCGAGTTCCCAGTCGATCTTGTCGGGAGAGCCGACGGGAAGGCGGACCGGATCGCCCGGACGGGTGAGCGTGGTGCTCGGCGGCTTCATGAACACGTAGGGAAACGTCCGCGCCCGCTCTTCCGAGCGGAAGCCCGTCTCCTCGACGTGCTTCGCGTAATTTCCCGCCAAGAGCAGCAGCTTCGACGGATCGGGAACCGGAACCTCCAGTTCGACCGACGACGTCGGCGCCGCGAGCTGCGCGATCTCGCCGGCATCGCGGCGGGCCAGTTCCTCCTCGATTCGCCGCACGCTCTCGCGGGCCGATCCGCAGGTCGTCAGCGGCAACAGCGAGTCGCCGGCCGGCAGTTCGACCCCCGCCAGCGCGGCGGCCGCGGACAGCGGAATCAGCCGGTCGTCTTCGTAAAAGGCGGCGCGAACCTCGTTTCCATCGCGATAACGGCACAGGCGCATCGTCGTTCCTCTCGTCGGTAATGCAACTCGTGTAGTGAAATCGGGTCTCGACATCCAAAGGCAGCGGCGTGAAAATCTTCTACCGGTGACCGAGGGCAGGCGCCTTCCGTCATTCCCGCGCATGCCTGCCCTCGCGCAGGCGGAGGCGGAGGCGGGGGCGGGAATCCAGCGATCGCCAAGGTGGCTAACTATGCGATCTCCGTCCGCGCATCCTCTGGATTCCCGCCTTCGCGGGAATGACGCGCGCGGGCGGCTTCCATCACCGTCGCGGCTCGATCTGCGGGGAGTCGGCTGGCGATAGAATCAATTCCCGCCGCTGCCCCGAGGCCCGACAGTTTGTCGCGAGCCGGTGAAATCCACAATCGTCCGGGGCGAATCGTTCCATCCGCCGGCGCGAATGC
This sequence comes from Planctomycetaceae bacterium, assembly GCA_040877445.1. Classification (GTDB taxonomy): domain Bacteria; phylum Planctomycetota; class Planctomycetia; order Planctomycetales; family Planctomycetaceae; genus JBBDNT01. The sequence goes on along the minus strand of JBBDNT010000218.1, from coordinate 12,421 downwards.
CGCGTATAATGCGTTCGTAGCCGGCATTTAGGACGGATTGGCAATCCTTCCAATGGCAAGCGAAACCGGCAGATCGATCGACTTCCGGCGACAGTGGAGGCCTTACCGCCGGATTGCCAATCCATCCTACGGGCCATGCTCACCGGAGTCTCGCGGTTCCCCACGAACGTCGCTCCAAAGGAAACGACGATGATCTTCGACCCCAGGTATTTCCTGTTCATCGGCCCGGCCATCCTGCTCGCGATCTGGGCGCAATACCGCGTGAAGGCGACCTACCATGCGGCGATGCGGGTCGACGCCCGCCTCAGCGGGGCCGCCGCCGCGCGGCACATTCTCGATCAGGCCGGTTTGCACGACGTCGGCATCGAGATGACGCAAGGCATGCTCAGCGATCACTACGACCCGCGGCATCGCGTGCTGCGTCTCAGCCCGGACGTGTATCAAAGCCACTCGGCCGCGGCGGTGGGAATCGCCGCGCACGAAGCGGGGCACGCGCTGCAGCACGCGCAGAATTACGGTCCGCTGGTGATCCGCAACCTGGCGGTCCCGGCGGCGCAGTTCGGGCCGATGGCGTTCATCGTGCTGGTGATTCTCGGAGCGATGCTGGGGATGATGGGGCTGATCTGGCTGGGAATCTTCGCGTTCGCCGGAGTCGTGTTCTTCCAGTTGGTGAACCTGCCGGTCGAGTTCGACGCCAGCAACCGGGCCCGGGCGATCCTTCGCGAAGAGCGGATCGTGGACGGAGACGGGGCGGTCGCGGTGGGGAAGGTGCTCAACGCGGCTGGCTGGACCTACGTCGCGGCCACGCTGCAATCGATCCTCACGCTGCTGTACTACGTCGTGCGCTTCGCCGGTTCAAGCCGGAACTGAACCGCCGCCGCACTTCTGGAAAACGGAACGCGATTTCGTCGGTTGACCGTAGGACGGACTGCCAGTCCGTCCGAGCCGCGTCGGCACACGACGGGAACGTCGACCGCAAGATCGGAAGCGAGCGGGCGGGCACGACGGAATGAAATTCCGTCCTACCCGCCCATCGGTCGCCCACAAGATCAAGGTTGACGATGTCCTACCGTCGCGTCCAGATCGAATTTGGAGGTTGGCGGCATGTAAGACGGACTGGACGAGCCGCCTTACCCGACCGCTGGGCGTCGTGCTTCCGGCGACGCGGCGATTCATCGTTCCCGGCGCGGTCTGCCGTGGATGTAGACATCGCCGGCGAGCAGTTCGACTTGCGGCTGGTCGAGCGCGAACGCGGCGGGCATCTCGGCCAGGCCGATCCCCGCGAGCGGTGTGACGGCGCCGCGGCCGCCGACGAGTTTCGGGGCGATGAAAACGTGCGCCTCGTCGATCTCGCCCGCATCGAAGAATGCGCCCAGCAGTTCGCCGCCCCCTTCGACCAACACGTTCGTCATCTCCCGGCGGCCGAGTTCGTCGAGCAGCGCCGCGACCGGGAGGGCGATTTCCGGGGCGTGCGCATCACCGGCCTCGCCGATCGCGAGCCGCAACACCTCGACGCCCGCCGCCGTCAATCGGCGGACGTTTTCTTCCGTCGCTTCGGGCGACGCGACGACGAGCAGCGGCGCTTCGGCCAGCGTGCGGACGAGTTGCGAGTCGGGAGACAGCCCCGCGTCGCGATCGACGACGATCCGCGTCGGCACGCGCGGTCCGGGAGGGCGGGCCGTCAACAGCGGATCGTCGCGTTCCGCGGTGCGGCCGCCGATCACGATCGCGTCCATGCGACCGCGCAGCCCGTGAGCGACGGCCCGCGACCGATCGTTCGAAATCCACCGGGATGATCCGGTCCGCGTGGCGATCTTTCCATCGAGCGTCATCGCCCACTTGGCGTGAACCCACGGCCGTCCGGTGCGGACGCGTTTGACGAACGGCGCGACGAGCCGCTCCGCCTCGGAACTGGACAAGCCGACTTCGACTTCGATTCCCGCGGCCCGCAATTCGGCGATTCCCCGTCCCGCGGCATGGGGCGACGGGTCTTCCATCGCCACGACGACGCGGCGGATGCCCGCGGCGATCACCGCGCGCGTGCAAGGGGGCGTCTTGCCGAAATGCCGGCACGGCTCGAGCGTGACGAACAGCGTCGCGCCGCGGGCCTGGTCGCCGGCGTCGTCGAGGGCGGCGACTTCGGCGTGCGGTCCGCCGAAGCGTTCGTGCCGGCCCTCGCCCACCGGCCGCAATGCCTCGTCGACGATGACCGCCCCGACCATCGGGTTCGGTTCGACGCATCCGCGGGCGCTCGCCGCCAACTCGAGCGCCCGCCTCATGACCGCGGGCGGATCGGCAAAGGGAACGGCCATCGCACTTCGAATCAATCCTGGCCGGGAAGCCAGATCTTCCGGAATTCGGTCGTCTCCGCGGCGTCTTCCCGCGGAGTCCACAACCCGCCGGCCGCGCTCCCGACGGCTTGCTCGTCGTCGTCCGTCAGCCGCAGGTCGATCGAGAACGTGAGCAGCACTTGTTGAACGTACGTCCGAACCTGGGGGACTTTGCGGCCGTAATGGTCCCACAGATGGCGCGCCAGCGCGGGGATTTCCGGATCGTCGGAAACCTCGGCCCGGAAGGCCAATTCGCGGATCTCCCAATCGAGAAGACGCTCGAAAGCATTCTCGGCGGCGGCGGCGACTTCCTTCCCGAGGGTGAGCCAGCGCAGCGCTTCGTTGCGATCGCCGCGATTCCGCGCCAACTCGAACAGCGTGCGGTAGATGTCCTCCAGTTCGAGCGTGTTCTTCATTTCCGGCCGCTCGAGAACTTCCAGCAGCGCTTCCCGCGCGAACCGGCCGTGGTTGACCAGCGTCGCCCGATTGACGACCGAACGGAGCTGGGCATCGTCGAGCGCGGACAGCGGCAATCGCTCCAACTCGACCGCGGTGAGCCGGCCGATCGGCGTGCGCTCGTCCAATTCGAGCGGGGCGGGCGGGGGAACGTCGTACCGGGCGCGGACCGCCGCCACGTCGAGTTCGTGGGAGCGCGTGTCGCACCACGCGTCGAGCGCGATCACCGCGGCGGCGAGCGCGACCTTCGATTCCGGATCCCCCGCCACTTCCGCGGGCGTGCGGCCGGACAGCGCGGCGAGAGGCCGGTTCGGCCAGATCTCGTCGACCACGCGCCGCGCTTGCCGTCGCTCGAGCGCGAGGCGCACCGCGGGGCGGGTTTCCGGATGGAACCGAAACGCCCAGTGCAGCGCCCACCACTCGCGCGACATCATCACTTGCCCGGCCTCCGGCTCTTCCGAGATGGCGACCTCGGTCCCGGCGATCTCCTCGAAGTATCGCCGCGTTTCGTCGAGCAGAGGCCCGGTCGTCGACATCCACGCCTCCGGCGGCGACTGGTCGTTCGGGTCCGCCTCGGAAATCGTGACGACTCCCTGCAATTGCGAGACCTCCGACAGGTCGGCCGACGACGCCTCGGAGACCACCTGCAACGGCCGATCAATCAGGTGGAAGGCGTGCGCTACCTGATCGTCTTGCTCGGTGGAGACTCTCATCAGCCGATCCGATTCGTCCAGCAGCGAAAGCAGCCGGCCGACCGAGCCGGTGACCGTGTACGAGACGGCGTATTGCCGGACCGGTTCGGGATCGGCGTTCCCTTCGAGGAGTTGGGCGAGGGCTTCGATCTCCGCCGCGTTGTCGAAGTCCGTTTCGAGCCGGGCGGAGCGGCGAAACGCCTCGGCCGCGCCCGCTTCGTCGCCGTCCCACGCGCGGCACAAGCCGACGTTGTGCCACAAGGCGGCGTTGTCGGTGTCTTTCCCGGCACAGCGTTGGAACAGAACTCCCGCGGGGGCGTAGCAGCCGCGTTCGGCGACCTGGGCGGCTTTCGCCGCCTCCTTCCGGAGCGATTCCGCGGACGATTCATGCGTCGGGACGACCTCGGCGAGCCGGTGCACGCTGCGAAACGGAAACGGAACCCGTCGGTCGGCGTCCACCTGGAGCAGGCTCTGGAAGATATCGGATCGCACCTGTTCCGGCGCGAGCCGCAGCGCGAGCACGAGGTGCTGCCGGCCCGCCATGTACTTCCGCCGCGACATCGCCTCCGCGGCGCCGATCATCGCGAGCTGCACCAACATCTCCGGCAGCAAGCCGACGCCGCGCTGGAAGGCGCGGTGGATCAGCGGCTTGTTCGCCGCGAAGCCCGACGCGGAGGCGACGATGGCGGCAAGCAGGATCAACGCGAACGAGTTCTCGGGACGGGCCTCGACGAGCCGCTCCAACGACGGAATCGCTTCCGGCCCCCGTTCCGCTCTGAACAGGATCGCCGCTCGTCTCAGCACCGGCCACGGGTTCTCGGGGTGCTTCTCGACGATCGCGTCGAACAGCCGCAACGAGGCCTCCAACTGGTTGCCGTCGTGCAGCCGCTGCGCCTTCTCCATGTCGTCGGCGATGGCGTGGCAGCAGAACTTGAGCTTCTTTCCACTGCCGCACGGGCACGGGGAGTAGGGATCGAAAGGCATGAGGCGATTTCCGCGAGCGGACGAGCGTTTTCGAATTCGTGACCCGGCCTGAATGGTAACAGAACCGAGCCGAATTCACAGGCCCTCCCAATCAGGGACATGTACTCCGCCGCGAACGCATCGGGACCGAGTTCGCGGAATCGAGACAGCTGGTGCGGCCGCATGCTGTCAACGCCGATTGACGTCGATCCTCGACGACTGCCGGCGACGAGATCCGATACATCGAGGGGGAGCCGTAATTCTCGACGAGCTGCTCGTGGCGATCGAAGACCGGCGGCTGACGGTCCTCACCTACCAGTCGCTCCTCGGCTTCGGCCCGCTGGCCGAAGTGTTGGAACCGCCGGAACTGCGCCGCTCGATCGCCGAATCAACCAAGAAAATTCTCCCGCACTCGCCCCGACGGCGAACCCAAGGTCCGCACGAGAAAGTGAGGTCGTGAAATGCCGAACCTGGCTGATCCCGAAAAAGCGCGCCCCGATCGGAGCGCAGCCGCGACTGTTCTCTTGCATCCCCGCGTACTCAACGGCACAGTAGGTCAACACCCCAGCCAAGGCGCAGCGAAATGCCGGACTTCGCGAAATTCTTCAAGCAAGCCACAACGGGCCGCCAACCCTACCCATACCAAAGGGCCTTCGCGGAAGCGAACCGCTTTCCCACCCTTCTCGATATCCCCACCGGCTGCGGCAAAACCGCCTGCGCCATCCTCGGCTGGCTGTACCGCCGGATGGTTCGACCGGATCACACGCCGCGGCGGCTCGTCTACTGCCTGCCGATGCGGGTTCTGGTCGAGCAGACCGAACGGGAAGCGAAAACGTGGATCGATAACCTGAAGAGGGAAAATCCGGACCTCGATGTGCCGGTCCATGTCCTGATGGGGGGTGTCGAGGCCGAGAAGTGGCATTTGCGCCCCGAGAGTTCGGCGATTCTGATCGGCACGCAGGACATGCTGCTTTCGCGGGCGCTGAATCGCGGATACGCCGCCAGTCGCTTCCATTGGACAATCGATTTCGGCCTGCTGAACAACGATTGCCTGTGGGTGTTCGACGAACCGCAGTTGATGGGAAGCGGCGTCAGCACGTCGGCTCAGCTTGCCGGATTGCGCGAGGCGCTCGGCGTTTTCGGTGATTGCCCGACGACGTGGATGTCGGCGACGCTGGAACCCTCGTGGCTCGAAACGGTCGATTTCGCCGGCAAGTTCTCGCCCAAGGCGTTCGGCTTGACCGCTCAAGACGAGAAAGAAGGCCTGAAAGTTCGTTTGCATGCCGCGAAGTCGCTGCACTCGATGGCGCTCGCATCGCCCAGACCTGGAGACCTGGCGAAGGCCGTCGTGGAGAGGCACGAGAAGGGAACGCAAACGCTCGTCGTGCTGAACACCGTCGATCGCGCCAAGGCGGTCTATGGCGAATTGGCGAAGCTCCAGAAGAAGAATCCCGACGCTCCAAGCCTGCTGCTGGTGCATTCCCGTTTCCGGCCGAAGGAACGCAAGGTGCTCAACGAGGAGTTGCAGAAGGGTGGCGATGCAGCGAGGGATCGCATCATCGTCGCCACGCAAGTCGTGGAAGCCGGGGTCGATATCTCGTGCCGCACGCTCATCACGGAACTGGCCCCTTGGGCGAGCGTCGTCCAGCGGATCGGCCGCTGCAACCGGACCGGCACGGATGGTCCCGGCCAGGTGTTCTGGATCGATCTGGACACCCCCAAGCACGCCGCACCGTATGAACCGGTCGATCTCGAATTCGCGCGGGAGCAGTTGACGAAGCTCGAAGGCCGCGGCGTGTCGCCGCAGGCGCTCGACGACTTCAAGCGCGCGGAGGCAATCACGCTACCGTTCGGGCACAAGCACGTCCTGCGTCGCCGCGACCTGCTCGACCTGTTCGACACGGCGCCGGACTTGTCGGGGAACGACATCGACATCCAACGCTTCGTCCGCGGCGACGATCCCGACATCGACGTGCAGGTGTTCTGGCGCGATGTGACCGTCGAGAATTGGGACGCCTCCCCACAACGCGACGAGTTGTGCAGCGTTCCCGTCGGAAGCCTCAAGGAGTTCCTGAAGAAGTCGAAGGCCGAGGCGTTCGTCTGGGATCATCTCGACGAGGAGTGGCGGGCGGTCCGTGCGCCGGAACGCGAGCTCCGCCCCGGCCTGACGATCCTGCTTCCCGCGACCGCCGGCGGCTATTCCGAGTTGGGATGGGATCCGGATAACAAGTCCGCGGTCTCCCCGCTCACTCCGGCCCGGAAGGAAACTCCCGAAGCGGCCGGCTCGGATCGGTATTGCGAAACCGGTAAACCGATCGTCATCGCAGATCACACCGACAACGTTTGCCGGCACATGGCAGACCTGTTGAAGGCGGTCGGGGCATGGCTCGGGGATTGGCACGGCCCATTGACGGATTCCGCCCGCTGGCACGACGCCGGGAAGGCACTGCCCGTCGGCCAGAAGGCGCTGCACGGGACCGACAACCCGGACCCGTCGCGGCTGCTGGCGAAGTCCGGTCGCAAGGGGCGACTGGATTACGGGAAGTTCGGCCGAAAGTATTTTCGGCACGAACTCGGCTCGGCCCTGGCCGTGTTGCAGCAACGGGCCGATGCGCCGTTCGTCGTCGCCTACCTGATCGCCACCCACCACGGGCGCGTGCGGCTGGCGATTCGCGCGTTGCCGGGAGAAGATCCCCCCGATGATCCGCTGATCCGCTTCGCCCTCGGAATTCGCGATGGGGATGGGCTTCCCGGCGTCGATCTGGGCGACGGCGAGGTTTGTCCCGCGACCGAGTTGGATCTGTCGCCGATGCAGTTGGGCGGCGACGGCAGTTGGACGGCCCGCGCCCTGCGACTTCTGTCGGAACTGGGTCCGTTCAAGCTGGCGTATCTGGAAGCGATCCTGCGGGCCGCCGACGCGCGGGCCAGCCAAGAGGAGGCGAAGAATGCCTGACATCGCATTGACCGGCTGCACGCCGGAGCCGCTGATGAACTATCTGAAGGCGCTAGGCATCTTCCGCCTCGTCGCCGAACAGGCGGATTCCGAAGCCCGCCTGTCCTGGTCCGGCGGCGTGGCTCATCTATCGACTGCGCTCGACCATGACGGGCTGGCGCGATTCTTCTTGGAGGCTTACGAGCCAACACCCATCGTGGGACCGTGGAATGGCGGAAGTGGCTTCTACGAAGGCGGATCAGCGCCGCTGGACGCGATCGCACGATCCACGGTGGACCGACTGACCACATATCGAAGCACCATCAATCAAATTCGAACATTTGTCCCAAAATCGAAGCCGAAGGACACGGAAAAGGCCTCGTTGCTGACGCGGTGTCGCGCGGAACTTGCGGACGTGCTCGTGCCGTGGCTGGATGCGTGTTTCGTACTGGGAGAGGATGGGCCCGCTTACTTTCCACTGCTCGGCACCGGTGGCAATGATGGTCGGCTCGAGTTCACGAACAACTTCATGCAGCGCTTGGCCGATGCCATTCCTTTCGCCGAAGAAGCCCAGTCGACGTCACGCACGACGCAATTGCTGCGCTCATCGCTTTTCGACGACGCGCTTCCCGAATTGACGAAGTCGGCGGTGGGTCAGTTCAACCCGGGGGGCATCGGTGGCCCGAACGGCACGCAAGGGAAGTTCGAAGCGGCTTCAGCAGTCAATCCATGGGACTTCATCTTGATGATCGAAGGAGCTTTGTTGCTTGCGGGCGCGGTCGCTCGACGGCTGGGAAGCACTGCTCTTTCCCGAAGCGTTTTTCCGTTCACAGTTGAGACAGTCGCAGTCGGCTATGGTTCTTCGGCCACAAACGAGGAAACCCGCGATGGTTCGCGCGCGGAGATTTGGCTTCCATTGTGGTCGAATCCCACCAGTTTCGAAGAGGCGAAGCATTTGTTTGCGGAAGGCCGCGCACAGCTCGGGCGACGCCAAGCAAGCAACGCGGTCGAGTTCGCGCTGGCGGTCAATCTATTGGGGATCGATCGCGGCATCGGCTCATTCACCCGATATGGATTGCTCAAACGAAACGGCCTCGCTTTCTTGGCAGCGCCGATCGGCCGGATTCTAGTAACACACCGCCCGCAGGCTCGTTTGCTCGACGATCCGCCGCTCGTTAGCTGGATCGATCGCCTGCGTGCGGCCTGCCGCGACAAGAATCGAACCCCCGTCCGCTACCAATCCGCTTTGCGCCACATCGACCGTTCGATGTACGAATTCGCCGTTCGTAGCGAGCGGGGCAACGATCCGAAGTACCTCTTGGAAGTGCTCCGGGCATTGGGATCTGCGGAGCGGACCATGGCGGATGGATTGGCCTTCTGCGAGGACAAGCACATTCGCCCCATGTCGGGGCTGAGTCCGCAATGGCTGATCGACGCCGCTCCAAGCGGCGATGCCGGGCGGGAGTTCCGACTGGCGGCCAGCCTGGCGTCCATCATGGCCGAACGAAAAACCGAACTCGGCGGTCTGCGAACGCATCTCGAGCCGGTCGTGCAGGCCAGCAAGTGGGTGAACTGGTCGCCCGGGTCGACTTCGGCCGTCTGGTCCCGCCGCCCGCTGGCCGAAAACTTGTCGGCCGTTCTCGTTCGACGTCTGATGGAATCCGATCGAGCCGGAGTGTCGGGTTGCGCCCTCCGCGCCCGTGTGTTCGCACCATTGAACGACGTGATCGCATTCATCGACGAACGGACGGACGACGAGGCGCTGGCCGACTTGCTGTGGGGACTGATCGGACTCGATTGGAACTCGAACGAGTTCCGCCGCCGCTCGTTCCGCCGGCAGCAGGCGGAAATGCTTCATTCGCCCGGCGTCACGCCCGTGCCAGCCGCGTTCGGGCTGATTCGGCTGACGTTGACCCAACTCCGATTGGCGGCCGAACCAGCCCGAAACCGAGTCGATGGCGAAGACCGTTGGCGAGTCGTGACGAACACGGATCTGCCTTCCATCACGACTACCCCCCGCGCCGCCCCATTCCTCGCGCTCGCCGGTGGCGATGTCGCGCGGGCCGAATTGCTCGCCGCGCGGCGGCTCTGGTCGGACCGCATCGTTCCGTTCGGCTGGACCAATCGACAACAGCGAGCGCGGCACCACTCCGAGTTCGCCGCCGATCCCACGCGGCTTTTGGCCGCATGCCTGTTTCCACTGTCTTCTCCGTCATTGAGTCGATTGGCTCGCCAATCGCTCAGCCCACCGCTGTCCGTGGACTGAAACGCCCACGATTCCACGAACCCCAACACAAGGAGCCACCATGCCCATCGATTTCAAAACTCTTGACGGCCAACCCCGTGTCCTGATCGAAGCCGCGCTGAAGCCGGTAGCCGGCACACGGATTCAACCCACGGGCTTTCCCGATCTCGGTCCCGCCACGTACGACGCCCCCGACGGCAACGGGGGCACGATCGCCACGTTGCTTGTCGAGTCGGCCCAGTCGATGGCCAATCGTCTCGAAGCCGTCTGTTGGGACGACGCGGCCGACGATCTCTCGCCGGAGTTGCGGGGATTGCCCTACGTGAGAGTGAAACTCGCGGGACTCGGCAACGGCACCGACACCACCACGAGTCTCCTCGAGTTCCATCGGCTGAATTCGCCCTACATCATGAACGGCGTGACGCAAGACGGGAAGACGTTTGCCGACACGCTGAAGCCTGAATTGGGAATGACGGCGGTCCCGGCTGCAAGCAAGAAGAAGAAGCCGAAGGCAAAGGGAGAAGACACGGCGATGGCCGAGGCTGGGAACGGCCAGAAAGAGCCGGACGACGTGGCCGGAGTCGTGAATCTCCGCAAGCTCGCCAAAGTCTGTTTCGAATACGACCCGAACTCGCTCGTTCACGGCGTGTTCCTCGAGAAGATCGCCGGGCGGCTGCGCCACCCGCGGGCGCTCTCCGCGTTCATCGAGGCGAGTGGTGTCGGTCGAGCCGACAGCGGGGGGGTGAAGTTCGATCGTGCTCTGCCGAAGCCGAGCGTCGCGGGAGTAGACGCGAAAGGGGGGTACGGCAACGTGCCCTTCCACCGAAGTGAGTTCACCGCCAAGTCGATCACGGCCTATTTCAGCCTCGATCTGGCGCAGATTTGTGGCTACGGCCTGGGGGTCGACGCTTCTCGACTGCTGATCGCCCTCTCATTGTGGAAGGTGCGGAAGTTCCTCGACTCCAACATGCGGTTGCGAACGGCGTGTGAGTTGGAATTGGCGGACGGAGACGGGTCGATTCACGTGAAGCGGCCGAAGAACTTCGATTTGCCGCCCGCTGCGGAGTCGGCGACGACGATCGGCGAACTGATCAAGAAGTGCAAGTCGCAACTCGCCGAGCCGACGGTTACTGAACTCATCTGGAACAAGCCGTAGCCACGGAGCCACCCATGTCCGCAATCATCAAGCTGACGTTTCCCGCGGGGCGGTATCACGCCACGCCGTGGGGACGGCACGTCAACGAAGGGGTGCCGGAATGGCCGCCGTCGCCGTGGCGCTTATTGCGGGCGCTCGTCGCGGTCTGGAAGCGCACTTGTCCTTCCATCTCCGACGAGGAGATGCAACGAATTCTGACGGCACTCGTCCACCCCCCGCTGTTTCATTTGCCCCCGCACCGCGTGGCGCACACGCGGCACTACATGCCGTGGGAGAAGAAGGGGCCGGACGATCGGACTCTGGTGTTCGACACGTTCGTCAGCGTCGCGCGATGCGCGCCTCTCTACATCGGGTGGCCCGAGGTGGACCTTTCCGCCAAGGATCGTTCCACCCTCGCCGCGCTGCTCGCGAACCTGTCATCGCTGGGGCGTGCCGAAAGCTGGGCTTGTCTGGAATTGGCCGACGAAACGCCGGAGTGGAATTGCGGTCCCGCGCCGCCGACCGACAACGACCCGCTCCCCGTATTCAGTCCCGATCCCGCCACCGCCTTCGACGACGAGCATTACCCGCTCCTCGATTCCAAGAAACTGGCGAAGGGAAAGCTGAATCCGAAGAAATTCCTCTTCGACTGCCCGCGCTGGCACCTCTGCCTCGATACCGAGACCATCCACGCCCGCCGCTGGCCGATGGTGCCGGGATCCCGATGGGTCAATTACACCCGTCCGGTGGAATTCCTGGCGCGGTCTTCCGCCGTCGTGCGGAAACCTCGCCGTCGGCCCACCGTCGCCCGCTTCCTGCTCGATGGCCCCGTGCTGCCGCTGGTGACCGACACTATCGATATTGCCGAGCGATTTCGTCGCGCGGCGATGTGCCGGTTCGACCACTGGTGCCGACGGCATCCCGAGGAAGCGGGCGAATATCGTCGAGTCGGGGAACGGGATCTATTCGCCTCGCCGATCCTCGCGGGCAAGTCCGCCGATGGCGTGATTGCGAGCGCGCACCAGCACGCGCACTACCTCCCCACGGCGGACGGTGAAGATCGCCATCGGATCACCCACGTCACGGTCTTCGCACGCGACGGGCTGAACGATCCCGAGATTGCGGCACTGTCTTCCCTGCGACGACTTGCGTGGAAAGACGGCCAGGAACTGCGAGTCCAACTCGTCGGCCTGGGGCAGCCGGACGACTTCAACTCGGCGCTCTTCCAGCAGTCCACGACGTTCCTCTCAGCGACGCCCTTTCTGGGGCCGGCACACATCGGACGCAACGGCCGATCACGCTACCTGCGCAAGGCATTGTCGCGCGAGTGGCGGCGATTGACGGAGCAGATTCCGGAGTTCGAGGAAATCGTCATGACGCCGATGGAGATTTCACCCGACGATCCGTCCTGGAGGGGGCGACCGCGCCCGATTCAATATCGCCGGATTCGATCCAAGGGCCGTGAGAGCTATCGGCCTTGTGCGATCTATCGACTGACGTTTTCCAAGGCGATTCGCGGGCCATTGAGCCTCGGTTATTCGAGCCATTTCGGGCTCGGCCTGTTTGCTCCTGTCGAGTGATTCCTGGGCGCGAGTAGTTCTTTGACAACCCGACAATTCATTCTTCCCACGGCCTCCGACCGCCGTTCGCCGTCGGGCCGATCGATTG
>JBBDNT010000217.1:7842-16923 GCA_040877445.1 Planctomycetaceae bacterium | reverse complement strand
CAAGTTCGTCCCCATCCGCAGCATCTGCGACGCCGACGGCGACCACAGCGCCTTCCAGTGCATGACCGGCCGCAAGCGCGCGGAGCAGGTTCCCCCCGGCGGCTGGCCGATGATGGGTTCGTGGGTTTCTCACTTCCAGGGGAACGCCCACCCCGCTGTCCCGCCCAACCTCGGCCTGATGTATCCCACCGGCGAACGCCGCTGGGGCGACTTGCAGGACGGCGGATTCCTCGGCGTCCGGCATTCGCCGTTCAACATGGTCACCCGCGACGTGCGGAAGCGGCCCGAAGGGATGACGCTCCAGGGCGTCACGCTCGAACGCCTGCAAAACCGCAACGAACTGCTCGCCGCGTTCGACAACCTCCGCCGCGACATCGACCAGTCGCGGACGATGGAAGGGATGGACGCCTACGGCCAGCAGGCGCTCGGCATCCTCACCTCGACGAAGCTCGCCGACGCGCTCGATCTCTCGAAGGAAGACCCGGCGATCGTCGCCCGCTACGGCGCAAGCGACGAGAAATTCCAGCGCGACGGCGCCCCGCGGATGATCGAGAACTTCTGCGTCGCCCGCCGCCTCGTCGAAGCCGGCGCCCGCGTCGTCACGCTCAACTACAGCCGCTGGGACTGGCACGGCCCGGACGGCATGAACTTCCCCATGTCGCGCGAAGAGTTCCCGATGTTGGACCAGGGGATGTCGGCACTCGTGCAGGATCTGCACGAGCGGGGACTGGCCGACGACGTGTCGGTCGTGCTGTGGGGCGAGTTCGGCCGCACGCCGAAGATCAACCGCCAGGCCAGCCGCGACCACTGGCCGCGCGTGAGCTGCGCGATGCTCGCCGGCGGCGGGATGAAGACCGGCCAGGTGATCGGCCGCACGAACAAATACGCGGAAGAAGCGGTGGAACGTCCGGTGAAGTTCCAGGAAGTGTTCGCCACGCTGTACCACAAAATCGGCCTGGGCGCGCACGACCGCCGCGTGTTCGACAGCGCGGGCGTCCCGCAATACCTGGTCGATGAAGGGATCGAGCCGCTGCGCGAACTGGTATAGGCGAGCGGGGGGCGTCAGCTCCCCGGTAGTCTCTTGCGCGAATCGATATTCGCTGCGAACCAGGTTCTCTGGACGAAGGACGACAGCCATGAGAGCCATCACGGCTCGAATCGCGTGCGGACTGATCCCGCTGGTCCTCGCTCTCCAAGGCGGACCAATGGACCCGGGGCCGAAATACGTCTGGCGGACATCTCTCCGGTAATACACAGATCTCTGCCGACGTTTGTTCCCGGTCTGCTCACCCGGCATGCCGAGGGCGGCGAGGGAATCCATCGCTACGGGATCGGCCCGCTCGTCTTCGTGCCCTTGGCGGCCTTCTGTTCGATTCTGTCCGAACAGAAGCTCGCGGAGGCCGCAAAGCCCCAATCAAAGGATCTCGCGCGAGGCCACCGTCGGCGGTCATGTCATTCCTCCGCAACTTGATCACAAGATCGGGTCGGATCAAACGAGCCGGCACGGCCAACGTGCGAAAGCATTCGTCGCTCTCATTTTTCTGTCCCACATTTTTCTGTCCGTATCCGTCCGTCGCGGATGGCCACTGATGGAGCAAGCGATTCGGCGGAATTCGTCGAACGCCGTCACTCTTCGGTCTTCTCTGATCTTCTCCGCGTCCTCGGCGCACTCGGCGGTTCGATGCTTCCGCGGCGCATGGATCGAACCGCGGAGAACGGGCCGGGATCGGCGGCTTGCCAAATCGTGCGGATTCGCCGAATATGGTTCGCGGCGATCGATGCTTGGTGGTCGATCGCGAACACATCGACAGCAAGGATACTCCGCATGTCGGCTCGACCAAGTGGGAAATCGACCATTCGCGATCTCACGCGCCTCGCCGCGATTCTCGCCGTCGCCTTCGCGGCGTCCGCCGGGTTCGCCGAAGAACCGACGAGTTCCTGCCCGAACAGCGCTGCGCTTCCCCTCGGCCTCGTCGCCGAGCAGCCCGCCGAGGGGCGGTTCGTGAAGACCGGCCGCGGATACATGGTTCCCTACACGGCGACCATCCCGGGGACCGACGTGACGTTCGAGATGGTCCCCGTTCCCGGCGGGAAGTTCCGCATCGGCAGCCCGGAGGACGAGAAGGGACGCCTTCCGGAAGAAGGCCCGCGGTTCACCGTACGCGTCGAACCGTTCTGGATGGGCAAGCACGAAGTGACCTGGGCCGAATACCGGCCGTACATGGACACCTACAATCTCTACGTGAAGCTGTCGGCCGAAGGGGAGAACCATCCCCGAATGGCGAAGTCCTTCGACGACGCCGACGCGGTGACCACTCCCACGCCGCTGTGGGAGCCGGGGTTCAACTTCCAGCACGGAGAGGATCCGCGTCTGCCGGCGGCGACGATGACGCAGTTCGCAGCCAGGCAGTACACGAAATGGGTCAGCGGGCTGACCGGCGAGTTCCACCGCTTGCCGACCGAGGCGGAGTGGGAATACGCCGGCCGCGCCGGCACGAGCACCATGTATTCCTTCGGCGACGATCCGAACCTCCTCGACGAGCACGCCTGGCACGACGGCAACTCGGGCGAGAAGACGCATCGCGTCGGACAAAAGAAGCCGAACCCGTGGGGCCTGCACGACATCCACGGCAACGTGATGGAATGGGTGCTCGATCAGTACGATCCGGAGAGTTACGGCCGCTTCGACGGCAAGGAGGTCGCCACGCTCGATGCCGTGTCGTGGCCGACCAAGTGGGAGCCGCGCACGCTCCGCGGGGGATCGTACTATGGCTTGGCGAACGAGCATCGTTCGGCGCGGCGATTCGAATCGGCCGATTCGGATTGGCAAACGCACGACCCGAACTCGCCTCCGCAAAGCGCGTGGTGGTACACGAACGAAGAGGCGCTCGAGGTGGGCTTCCGCATCATTCGCCCGCTCGACCCGCCCACGGGCGAAGCGCGGGCCCGGTTTCACGAGCCGGATTTCAAGGACTTGTACCGCATCGTCCAGGCCCGCTGGGCCGCGAAAGGGGGCGGCCTGCTGAAGGTCGACAAGGCCTTCGCCGAGTTCTTGAAGGGAACGGCGGCGAAGACCGATTGAGTCCGCGTCGCGGACGGAATGCGATTCCGTCCTGCGGGCGGGTAGGACGGATTGGCAAACCGTCGTGCCCGCCGATCGAACGAAGCAGTCGCGTTTGGGAAGTCACGATTCACGACGACGATCACACTTTCGGCAACCGCGTTCCCGCTTCCCACGTCCATTCCGGCAGAATGGACGTACCAGTACGTCCCGCCTGCCGGGCGGGACGTGAAGCGCGTGGCGATGTTGCCGTGACGGCACGGCGTAATCGTGGGTTGTCGGTGGGCGGAGCGGGAGCCGTGGGGTCACGCGAGGCGTTTCCCGCACCCGAGGTCCATTCCGGCAGAATGGACCTGCGGTTCGCGTCCTACGTCCGCTCAAATCGGGTCGGGTTCGGTGTCCGGCTGTGGCCGGCGCGGCCGGATGCGGAGGGGGATTCGCTGGTCGCAATGCGGACACGGAACGGACAGGCGGGTGGTCAGCCGGACGACGATTCGCAATTGTCCGCTCGCCGCCACGAGGTTGCCGTCGCCGTCGAAGGCGATCGCACGGGTTCCGGCGGGGACCGGGAGGAACGGTTTCCGCTGGCCGTCCGGGCCGACCGCCGCGAGCAGCGTGTCGGCCTCGTCGCAAGCGATCAGTTCCCCCTCGGGACCGATCGCCAGATCGGAGAGGCTCATGAAGCCCTCGGCGACGATCGTCGCGCGGCCGTCCGCGTCGATCCGCGTGATCGTTCCTTTCGTGGCGCTGGCGACGTGCCACGCGCCGCGGTGATGCGCCAGGGCCGAGGGAGATTCGATTCCGCGGGCGACGACGGTCGGCCCGCCCGGCGACGCGACGCGCAGAATCGACTCGTCGCCGGCGACCGCGACGTGCAACACGTCGTCGGCATCGAAGGCGATCGCTGTCGGCGCGCTCAATCCGTCGAGCACGGTCGTCGTGGAGTCGGCCGCGTCGATGCGGATGACCGAACCGGCCCGCGGCCGGCCCCCCGCGCGAATCGCGGCGTACAGCCGGCCTTGCGAATCGAGCGCCAGTCCCGCCGGTTCGTCGAGATCCGCGGCGAGCGTCTCGACCATCCCCGAAGAGGACACCCGCAGGACTTTCCCCGCGGCGGCGTCGGCGATCAGCACGCGCTGTGCGGAGTCGATCACCACTCGGCGCGGATCGCGCGCCGGAACCGGCAGCCGCGTGACGATCGGATCGCCGAACACTTCGACCGGCGGATGCGCATGCGGGGCGTCGACCGATTGATGCGGATCGCGTTCGACGACGATCGGCGCGGCGGCGCGATCGGCGGCGCGACAGGAAACGAGTACGTCGCCGGCGAGGACTACGAAGGCGATCGTCGTTCCGAATGCCATGATCGTCGTCCGAGCAATCATCGCCTTTCCTTCGAAATGACGCAATTCAGCCCCTTGGAAGAGACTCCCCCCGCTGACGCGGGAGGCTCGCTCCAGCGAATCACGGATGCCCGCTGGACAATGGCCGCATCGAAATCCCTCCGTGTATTCGACGACACTCTCTCAGATCGCGGGGGGTTCCGGTTGTCGCATCGGCGACGACAAAGGCGAGGGCGGCATCGGGGGCATCGATTCCGGTTTCGGGCGGAAGCGGACGGGAACCTGCCGGCCGCAGTGCGGGCAGGGGATCGTCACGGCGGTGATGACCTTCATCAGATAGTGCTGGTCCCAGTTGGCCAGCACGAGGTTGTCGTCGCGGTCGAAGAGGTGCCCGATGGTCCCCTTGGGCACGACGGCGAAGGGCCGCACGCTCCCCTGCCGATCCACGTAAGAAAGCATGTTGCCGCCGTAGTTGGCGACGATCAGGTGCCCTTTGGAATCGAAGGCCAGGTCGGACGGGACGTCGAGCCCGCGGGCGTGTTCGTGCCGTTCGCTCATCGGGCCGATGCGGAAGATCGATCCGCTCGTGGAACTGGCGACGAACAAGGCGCCGTCGTCGTCGAACACGAGCGCCGCCGGACCGGGGATGTCGTCGGCGACCACGCCGATCATTCCGTCGGCGTCGATGCGGACGATCGCGTCGTCGTGAAAGGCGGCGACGTACAGCATGCCGTCGGGACCGAAGGCGAGGTCGGTCGGCCCGCCCAGCCCGGCCGCGTGAAGGGAGTGCATGCCGTCGGGCGCCACCTTCAGGATGCTTCCCGACTTGAGCATTCCGCCGCCGTGCTGCGCCACGTACAGGTTGCCGTAATCGTCGAGCGCCAGTCCGGCCGGCTCGTCCAGCCCGGCGACCAGGATCGACGGAGCGCCGTCGGCGTCGAGTCGAACGACGGTCCCGGCCCCCCAGTCGGCGATGAGCAGGTCGCCCCGCCGGTCGAGGAGCATGCGCCGCGGGCTGATGAACGCCGCCTGGTAGCGGACGATGCTGGGGCGGACGTCGAGGTCGATGGGGTCGTGGGCCGCCGCGTCGTGCTCGATGATTTCGTGTTCGACGGTCTCGTATTCGACGGTCAGGCGCGGCCCGTCGAGAAGAGACTCGACCGCGAGGGGAGGAGCGGGGGGACCGAAGACGACCGCCCCGGTTTCGGTTCCCTCCGCGGCGTGCGCGGCGGAGACGAGCAGGAGACCGGCGAGCAGTCCCGCGAGCGGTGAACTGGACGACATCGGCGGCATTCGCGACGCGCTCATGGGCGACACTCCGCTGCGACTCATCGGTCGGACTTTCCCGCGGAACCCGCGGAAGCGGGCCGTCACGATTACGGTCGGCACGTCGTCCGCCGCCGCATGACGAAACCCGTCGTGTCCCTTATTCTGCCCGGTCGGGGGGGGCTGGTCAACAGGTCGGCACGGGGCTGGCTTGAGAAAACTCGGGGAATCGGCTATAGTCGAACCTGTCGAAGGGAAGCGACGAATTCCTCTCGTTGCCTTCATCTCTCTTCGGAAAAGCTGGCCGCCGGGCAGCGGTCGCAGTCCCGGATCCATCAGCTCAGGAGACCCCAATGGCGTCGCAGCGCGCTGCGGAAGTGGCCGAGGTTCTATGGGAACTCAAGCGGGCCGGAAAGATCGCCACCTTCACGTTGATCGCGGAGCGTGCCGGCTTCAGTGCGGGAACGAACGGGCGAACGATCGTCACCTGTCTCAAAACCGTTCGCCGCGACTGGCCCCACCTCGAATGGTGGCGGGCCGTCAAGGACGGCGGGATCGTCGAGGGAGATACCGAGCACGTGGCGAAACTCCGCGAGCATGGTTTCGATTGCGAAGAGGTCGACGCCAAGAAGGAGAAGCTGGTGGTCAAGGGGCTGGAAGAGCACCTGATGACTTGGGAACTGGAAGAGGAGTTGGTCGAATAAGCTCTACGACGCCGGGAATCGTCGGAGTGTGTGAATCTTTCGCCATTCGATCGTCGTCCACAGCGCGTCATTCCCGCGGAGGCGGGAATCCAGTCGATGCACGGACGGTGTCCGATTGGTGGCCGCCTTGACGATTGCTGGATTCACGCCCCCGCCGGCACGAGGGCAGGCACTGCGCGGGAATGACGATTTCGGGGCTTATTCAGCGGGAATAGAGTTTCACAAGCTCTCGGTGGTCGTAGCGAAATTCGCAAGAATTCCGGGCATTGCCACACGACAATCGGAAGTCTTGCGACTTCCGCTACCAATTCGAAGGCGGTCTCTCAGCCGATCGATGTCGACACTGCCGCCCCCGTTCCTGTTCCGTTACGCCTTGCCGGTGATGCGGATCGAAGGAGTGCCGCTTTCCGGGCGACGCGAGAAGTTGCTCGATCTGCCGCCGCAGTGCGCGGTGGGAAGTCCCGCCGCGCGGCTCGGACGGGGAATCGAATTCGGCGAATTGCGGGCGGCGTGGAACGACGAGGGGTTCGGACTTTCCGTCGCCGTCACGGGGAAGCGAATGCCGCTCGCGTGCGACGCCCGGCAGCCCGACGAAGCGGACGGCCTGCGATTGTGGATCGACACCCGCGACACGCAATCCATCCACCGGGCCGGGCGATATTGCCATTGCTTTTGCGTGCTCCCCGCCGGATCGGGTCCGGAAGAACGAGAGCCGACCGTCGCGCAGTTGCCCATCGCCCGCGCCCGCGAAGACGCGCCGCGGGTCGATGCGAGCGGCATCCCGGTTCGGTCCGCGCCGACGGACGACGGCTACCTGCTCGAAGTCTGGTTTCCGGCGGAAATGCTGCACGGCTTCGACCCCGAAGCGAGCCCGCGGCTCGGCTTCTATTACGTCTTGAAGGACGCCGAACTCGGGGAACAGCACCTCACCCTCGGATCCGAGTTTCCCTATTCCAACGACCCCAGCTTGTGGAGCACGCTGGAACTCGTGCGGTGAACTTCCGCCGGATCCATTCGAACGCACGCCGACTGCGGTTATGCTGGTCTCGCGGATCTCTCCGGAACCGGCAGGACCGAACCCGATGCGCGATTTCGAATACGAAGCTCCCGCGACGCTCGCCGCGGCGGTCGATTTGCTCGCCCGCGGGAACGGGGCGTGCCGGCCGCTCGCGGGCGGCACCGACCTCATCGACCACGTGCGCACTGGCCGCCTCGCGCCCGATCTGCTGGTCGACGTGAAGAAGATTCCCGAGTTGAACGTCCTCGAACTCGGTCCCGACGGCCTGCGGCTGGGGGCCGCCGTGCCGTGTCATCGCGTGTACGAGCATCCGGGGATCGCCGCCGAGTACGCGGCGTTGGCGGACAGTTGCCGGATCATCGGCGGGATTCAGATTCAATCGCGGGCGAGCGTGGGCGGGAACCTGTGCAACTCCGGCCCCGCGGCGGACACCACGCCGGCATTGATCGCGCTGGAGGGAACTTGCGTCATCGCCGGTCCGCGGGGAACGTACGAGGTTCCCGCGGCGGCGTTCTGCACGGGGCCGGGAACGAACGTCTTGAGGGCCGGGGAATTGCTCGTCGAGATTCGCTTTCCCGCGCCCCCCGCGCATGGCGGCTCGCATTATCGCCGGCTCATTCCGCGGAACGAGATGGACATCGCGGTCGTCGGCGTCGGGGCGTCGGTGGTGCTCGACGAGGGGGGGACGAACTTCGAATCGGCCCGGATCGCGCTCGGCGCGGTCGCGCCGACGCCGCTGTTCGCGACCGAAGCGAGCGCCGCGCTCGCCGGCCGCCCGGTGAACGACGACAGCATCGCCGCCGCGGCCGAGGCGGCCCGCGCGATCGTCCGCCCGATCGACGACATGCGCGGCACGATCGACTACCGCCGCCACGTCACCGGCGTGCTCGTCGAACGCGTGCTGAAGATCGCCATCGCCCGCGCCCGCGGCGAGCAGCCGGCGTATCGTCCCGGACATTGAGATGAGTGCGGAATGCGGAGTCGAGTCGTCGTGCGCGTCCCACCGACAACTGACAACTGACAACTGACAGCGGACCAATGACCAAAAAACGCGTCGTCACCGCCACGATCAACGGCGACTCCGTCGAGTTCCTGTGCGAGCCGCGGCAGACGCTGCTCGAAGTCCTGCGCGACGCGCTCGATCTCACCGGCACGAAGGAAGGCTGCTCGAACGGCAACTGCGGCGCCTGCACGGTGATCTTCGACGGCCGGCCGGTCGATAGCTGCCTGGTGCTCGCCGTCGAAGCGGAGGGGGCCACGATCCGCACGATCGAAGGGATCGCCCGCCAGGGCCGGCTCGATGAGATCCAGCAGGCGTTCCTGGAAGGGGCGGCGTTGCAGTGCGGCATCTGCACGCCCGGGTTCATCGTGCAGGCCGAGGCGCTCTTGGAAGAGAACCCGCATCCCAGCGAAGACGAAATCCGCTTCTACCTCGCGGGCAATTTGTGCCGCTGCACCGGCTACGACAAGATCGTCCGCGCGGTGCAGGCGGCCGCGGAGGCGCGGGAGAACGCAACGGCGGCGGCGAGCCGTTGAGTCGCCGTGCAAGGCTCCACGGAGTCCTCCAGCCGGCAGGGTGGCACGGCCATTGGCCGCCATAGGCCGTGTCGCGCAGCGACAAGAAGCCGCGCCCTGCGATCTCCATGATCGGCACGGTTGCCACGTCCCACGGTGTCCGATGAGGAAGCG
>JBBDNT010000217.1:0-7832 GCA_040877445.1 Planctomycetaceae bacterium | reverse complement strand
GGGTCGCTGGATCACGCCGAATTCCGGGGCGTCTCATGAATCGTCGGCGGGCGTGCCTTCTCGGCGGTCGCGGTGCGAGCGTCTCGGCGTTCCGCCGTGCGCGTCGCGACGGGCGTTGCGGCACTCGCGGCAGCGGATGGCTCGCGAGAAGGAGTAGCCCTTGGCCGTTTCGTACCACCACTTCTGCTGCTCGGCGGTCCAGATCTCTTCGCGACCGCAATCGACGCAGCGGAAGGTGCGGTCCTCATACCAGAGCGGGACACCGCCGAAGGAAGTGTGCGGCGCCTGCTGGGACGTATCGGCGGGAATTCGCGTCGGCGAGTGCTCGGTACGCTCCAACCGAGCGTCCCGCGCGGCATCGGCGGCGGCCTCTGCCGCCTCGCGGATGTACTTCGGCTTACGGCGCGACATGGAGCGATTCTCGGCGTCGACCGGCATTTCGCTGTTTCTACTGGCACCGTAAGATGTCGACGCGACTACTCGGCGGCGATTTCCGTCCACCTCGCCGCGTTCACCATTCGCGTCAAGTGTCCCACGTTGGTGGTGGCGACGATGCAATCCGGTTCAGCGAGGGAAAGCGCTTGGGCCGCCAGGATGACGTCGGCATCGAGCGCGCTGTCATCGGCGGTCGGCCGCCCCTGTTGGCGAACGCGCGCCCAAAGCTCGGCCGCATGCCGCATCGCCGTCGTGGTGATCGGCAAGTATCCCAGAGAATTCGCGAGTGCGTCGAGTCGTGAAAGTCCGCGCGACTTCCCGGCGCGAATCAGCTCACGACGGACCTCGTAATCCGCGATCTCCGGCACGAACACCCGCACGCCGTCGGCGACGAGAGACTGAAGCCATTGAGCACAGGCGGTGCTTTGCGGCGACCGTTTCGGATTCGTCACGAGCCCCAACGGACCCGCATCGAGAAGGACGGCTCGCGTCACCACGTGACTCCTCGCAGGTCGGGAGGGAACAGGGTCCGGCTTGAAGGCCGATCGGCGTCCAGCGCCTCCATCAGGCTATCGCCGGTCTCCTGCTGTTCGCGGGAATCCTCCTCGTCGATCCACGATTGCAGCAGTTCCACGACCGCTTCCCGACGATCCTTCGAAGGCAGGGATCGTTCGAGCAACTGCAATGTGCAAGTCTCGATTGGAAGTCCACGACGCTCGGCTTCGCGCCGCAGGCGCTCCTGCAGATCGTCCGGAAGTTCGATCATCAAGGTCATCGCAGTCCTCGGATGTGTCTTTCTCAACCGGTCGACGCAGTGATCGAAGGCCGTATTCTTGCGAATTCCGCTGCTCCCACGCGATCGTCGTTTCCGTTGCGGCGATTCGAAGACGGTCTCTCACGAGCTGCACCGCCCGCTCACCGCTGATAGATCGGCAGGTATCCGTTGCCGAGTTGCAGGATGGTGAGGTTGATCGCGGTCGTGTAGACCGAGCCGACGTAGCCTTCCTTCCAGTCGCCCGCGGCGGACTGCTTGCGGAGGATGTCGTTGCCGATGTCGTTGATATACTTCTGCCACTCCTTGTCGCCGCGGCGGTACATCGCCTGGGCGTAGTAGTAGTGGGCGTAGTGCCAATGGCCGGAGATGTTGTTCTGGTTTCCGCCGGGCCAGACGTTCCGCTCGCAGTAGGCGAGCATCTTCTTGACCTGTTCGGAGTCGTACTCTCCGGTGCTGAACATGGTGGCGACCGCCGCCGCCGTGATCGGGGGCCGCGCGCCCCCGCGGTTCTGCAGGCTGTAGGTGATCCCGCCGTCCGACGTCGTGCACTTGCGGATGTACTCGTGCGCCCGGTCGATGATCTCTTTCGAGACGGGAATGCCGGCGTTGCGGCAGGCCCGCAGTCCCTGCACCTGCGTGACGCAGGTCGAGCCTTCGTCGAAATCGTTCCCGTCCTTGGCAGACACGTAGCCCCAGCCCCCCTTCGAGGTCTGCGCCTCGGCGCAGAACTGCACGGCCTTCTCGAGCACGCGCTTCAATTCGGCCCGCCGCTCGCGGTCCTCCTCTTCGCCGTAGACCTGCGACAGGAACACCATCGAGAAGCCGTGGCCGTAGGTGTAGCGGTAGTCTTCCTGATAACCGATCAGCCCGTTGGGACGGGACATCTGCACGAGGTAATCGACGGCCTGGCGAATGTTCTTGGCGTACTTGCCGCGCGTGGTGGTCGAGCCTTCGGCCAACAGCGCGGTGCCGCACAAGGCGGTCATCGCCACGCGGTACTGCCCCTGATTGGCTTCCCAGTAGCCGAGCCGATTCTGCTCGCGGGCCAGCCAGTCGAGCCCGCGCGTGACGGCGCGGCGCACGCGGATGTCGTCGTGCTTCAGGTCGTCCGCGGCGGCGGGCCTGGGAACGACGAGCATCGCCAAGGCGGCAAGCAGCGGAATCGCGAAACGGCTCATCACAAGGCCCTCCATGCCGCCAACGGCGGCCCCAGGACGCGCGGGTCGGAAAGGTCGCGGGTTCCGCAGACGCGGAACTCCGAAGAAAAGACGCCTGTCCCGGAATTATCCCACACCCCGGTCCCGACAGGAAGGGGTATTCACGTGATGGTTCCTCAGCCGCTCTCCGCGAAGTCGCGCAGGCGGACCGGTTGGCGGCGCGGGCCCCAGTCTCCGGGGGGACCGTCGAAGATGCCGGCGCACCGCGTGCCGCACGACTCGCAGCGGCCGTCGCCGGTGAGGTTCCATTCCGAAAGGACGTACCAGTCGCGCTCGACGAGCAGCCCGCCGCACTCGTGGCAGAAGGTGCTGCCTCCTTCCGAATCATGCACGTTGCCGGTGTAGGCGTAGCGCACGCCGTTCTTGATCGCGATCCGCCGCGCGCGAGAGAGCGTGGCCGGCGGCGTGTGCGGCGTATCCAGCATCCGGAAGTCGGGATGGAACGCCGTGAAGTGCATCGGCACGTCCGGCCCGAGTTCGCGGACCACCCATTGCGTCATCTCGTCGAGTTCCGCGTCGGAGTCGTTCTGCCCGGGGATCAGCAGCGTCGTCAGCTCGAACCACACGCCGGTCTCGTGCTTGAGGTACTTCAGCGTATCGAGCACCGGCTCGAAGTGCCCCAGGCAGATGTCGTGATAGAACCGCTCGCTGAACCCCTTCAGATCGACGTTCGCCGCGTCCATGTGGTCGAAGAACTCGGCTCGCGGCTCGGGGCAGATTTCCCCCGCGGTGACGGCGACCGTCTTGACGCCCGCCTCGCGGCAGGCGATCGCCACGTCGATCGCGTATTCCAGGAAGATCACGGGGTCGTTGTAGGTGAAGGCGACGCTCTTGCAGCCGAGCGACTGCGCCGCGCGGGCGATCGTGGCGGGATCGGCCTGATCGGCCAGCGTGTCGATCTCGCGGGACTTGCTGATGTCCCAGTTCTGGCAGAATTTGCACCCCAGGTTGCAGCCCGCGGTGCCGAACGAGAGGACCGGCGTGCCGGGAAGGAAATGATTGAGCGGCTTCTTTTCGATGGGATCGACGCAGTACCCGCTGGAGCGTCCCCAGGTGGTGAGCACGACCCGATCGTTCTGCCGCGCGCGGACGAAGCAGAACCCGCGCTGCCCTTCGTGCAGCTTGCAGAAGCGGGGGCAGACGTCGCATTGCACGCGCCCGTCGTCAAGCGCGTGCCAGTATTTCGTGGGGACGGTGAACTCGTCGCGATCGAACATTTCGCCTCTTTTCGCCGGGAGCGGCGGGGGATAGGATAGGGGGACGTGGCAGCTTGTCTCATTCAGTAGTTCCAAGTTCCGAAATTCCGAGTTCCATTTCGGCAAGCACCTGCCGGAGATCTCGCGATTTCGGAACTTGGGAACTCGGAACTTGGAACTACCGCCATTATTCGCTCGCCGGGTTCTTCGGTCAAAGCGACCAGTCTCGATTCGCGCGACACCGCCATGACCGCCACGCGCACGCCGGCGGCTGCCGGCCGATTCTATCCCGCCGACTCCACCGCCTTGTCGCGGATGGTCCGCGAACTGATCGCCGCCGCGGCGAAGTCGGAATCGAGCGAGGACTTTTCGCGGCAAGAACGACGAACGCCTCCCAAGGCGATCGTGGTTCCGCACGCGGGCTACATGTTTTCCGGGCCGATCGCCGCGAGCGCGTATGCGCGGCTCGTTCCGTTTCGCGACGCGATCGAGCGGGTCGTGCTGTTGGGGCCGGCCCATTTCGTGAATTTCGAGGGGCTGGCGGTGAGCGCCGCGGAGGCGTTCGAAACGCCGCTCGGCCGCGTGCCGGTCGATCTCGACGCGATCGAGGATCTGCTGAAACTGTCCCAAGTGCGAATCGCCGACGCGGCCCACGAACGGGAACACAGTCTCGAGGTGCATCTGCCGTTCCTGCAGACGGTGCTGGGCGATTTCCGGTTGGTTCCGATCGCCGCTGGGCGTGCGACGCCCGAGGAGGCGGCGGAAGCGATCGACCGGCTGTGGGACGGTCCGGAGACGCTGTTCGTCGTCAGCTCGGATTTGAGCCACTATCACGATCACGCGACGGCGACGCGGCTCGACCGCGAGACGAGCCGGGCCATCGAGGGACTCCGCGCGGCAGACCTTCGCGGCGACCGGGCGTGCGGGTACGTCCCGTTGGGAGGATTGTTGACCGCGGCCCGCGCGCACGGGTTGCAGGCGCGGACGATCGATTTGCGCAACTCGGGAGACACGGCCGGTCCGCGCGACCAGGTCGTGGGATACGGTGCTTATGTCGTCGAGTGAATCCGTCGTCGTCGAGATCAGCGACGAAGAACGCCACCTGCTGCTCGACGTGGCCGAAGCGTCGATCGACCAGACATTGCGCGGCGAGCCTTCGGGCGATGCGAGACGGAACGACGGGCGTCGCGCGGAGTTCCGATTTCCGCTTTCTTCCGAAGATGTTCCGCCGGCGCTGCGCGATCGGCTGGCGACGTTCGTCACGCTGCGGATCGGCGGTGATCTGCGCGGCTGCATGGGGTCGCTCGAAGCGATCGAGCCGCTCGTGGAGAACGTCGCGCGGAATGCGATCGCGGCGGCGTTCCGCGATCCGCGGTTCTCGCCGCTGACGTCGGCCGAGTTCGACTTGATCGACATCCACTTGTCGATTCTCAGCCGGCCGGAGCCGATCGAGTTCGCGGACGAGTCGGAGTTGTTGTCCCGCGTGCGGCCGGGCATCGACGGGCTGATTCTGATCGAAGGCGACCGCCGGGGGACGTTGCTTCCCGCGGTCTGGGAGCAACTCTCGGACCCGTGCGAGTTCGTGAGCACTCTCAAGCGGAAGGCGGGACTCGCGAGCGATCACTGGTCCGACACGCTCCGAGTGCTGCGGTACACCGCCCGGTCGCTGGCGCGCGAGCAGTGACGACGGAGATTCGCTCTCCGAGCCGCGAATGTGAGGGAGCGCGGAGTGGCGGATGCGAACTTGGTCGGTCGACGATCGGGCGGGTAGGACGAACTTCAGTTCGTCGTGCCCGCCATCGCACACTGGACTCTCCGACGGCGAAAGCACCATCGAACAGCATCGGTGAATTCGGCAGAACGCTTTACCGAGCGTCCGGGGGCGCGGGCTTCGCACGGCTAACTGAAGTTCGCCCTACGAAGCCCGCCGCGTCGAACTCGACTCCGATCGCCCCACGGGATCGATCTGGAAGACGTGTTCCGACTATCGGGTAAAAGTGTTGCGACGTCCTATTGATCCGATCGGCGGGTCGCGGCGAGACGCCGGAGACGGGTCACGCGCCGACCGGTTCGCGGTGCGACGCGATCGGAACGCCCCGCCGCCGCAGTTTCTCCACCAGCGCCGACTTGTCGAACGGCTTGACGAGGTAGTCGTCCGCGCCGGCTTCGAGGCACGCCATCACGGTCGCCCGGCTGCGGTCGCCGCTGATCATGATGATCGGCCGCGCGTACCGCGCCCGGCGCAGGCTCCGCACCAGCTCCACGCCGCGCTCCGCGGTGAGATGCACGTCGCACAAGACGGCGTCGGCGAGGATGGCGTGCTGCCGGGCGTCCGCCCCCTCCGCGGCGAAATCGACGGCGACGTCGAACTCGGCGAGCATCCGCTCGATGGTCCGCACCACCGTGATGTCGTCCTCGACCACGAGGATCCGCCGCCGCGTCCGTTGCGGGAGGGGCATGGACGCCGGCGGTTCGGCGGCGGTGTTTCGCGGCGCGTCGCCCCGCGGCGGCCGCGCCGCCGGCGAGGAAGGATTCGCGGACGCGGCAAACGTCCGGGACGACGGCGAAGGCGGCGTCTCGGCAGCGGTCGGCGCTTCCGGCGGATCATCCGCCTCGGCGGGGGACTCCTGCGGCTCCTGGGCGACTTCTTTCAGCAGCCGGCCGATCGCCTCGGGATCCGGCGCGGGAAGCGAGAACAGGGCGCTCGATTCGACCGTCTTGGCGACCGCTTCCGCCAGGCATTGGGCCACCGTCGCGCTCATCCCCCCGTACCGCGCCAGGTGCGCGTGGAACGCGTGGTGGCGTTGCGGGGCGGAGTTGTCGGCCATGTTCGCCACCGCCTCGCCGATCCGCATCACGTGCAAAAACCGCTCTTCGACCTCCGCCCGCTCGCGATCCGCGGCGGCGGCGTCGTGATGGGCCAGCACCAGGGAGATCAGCGATTGCGGCAGCTGCCACTTCTGCAACAGCGCCGCCGACACGTGCGCATGATGCACCTCGAACTCCTGCAGCTCGCAGACGTCGAGCCGCAACGGCGCCGCCTTCCGGGCGCGGTTCAGAAGACCGAGATACCGCCCGCCGTGATGCCGGGCCAGCACCAGCACGCCGATGTCCTGCAACAAACCCAGCACGTAGGCCGTGTCCGCCGAGACGTTCGCCAGGTTCTTGGCGAACGCCGACGCCGTGCTCGCGATCAGCACGCTCCGCGAGTTGTACCATTGCTGCACGTCGGGGGGGAGCGCGCGGGAAAGCTCCGCCTGCGAGCGAACCATGTTCACCGAGAGAATCAGCCCCACCGTGCGGCGGATTCCCAGCAGCCGCACCGCGTCGAACACCGAGTCGACCTTCGTGCGGAACCCGAACGCGGCGCTGTTGGTGAGCTTCAACAACTCCGCGGTGACCTTCGGATCGACCGAGATGTCGTCCGCCAACCCCTGCATCGAGGCGGTCTGATGATCGAGATACAGGCACAGCCGGGTCATCAACTGCGGCAGGGGCTTGAATTCCGTGTCGCGGACGATCAGCCGGGCCTTGGCCGGGATGTTCGACTGGGCCTGCGAGTCGTCGCCGAGAAGCTGCTCGACCGCCTCGCGCAATTGCCGGGGGGTCGCATCGCCGGGGACGACGCGGTCGACGCCGACGTTCGCCGCCCGCCCCTGCATCTCGCTCGTCAGGCTTCCCGCCAGAACGGTCCGCGGGCGAAGCAGGTCGCCGTAGACGCGCTCCAGCACCTCGACGCCCGAGAGGAAGCCCTCCAAGTCGTTCTGAACGACGACGACATCGACCCGCTGCTTGTTGAGGACGCGGCGGAAATCGTCGGTGCTGGCGGCGATCCGCACTTCGACGCCGATCGGCCGCAGTTCTTCGGCGACCGCCGCGGCGCGGGACTCCTCGTTGAACAGAATGACCGCGATATGCCGGCTGCTCATGGTGGTCGACTCGAAGCGCACGTGTTCCCGCGGGACTTATCGACTTCGACCGATTCGTCGCTTGACGAAACCGGGTGCGATTCAGCCGCACAGTACGGGGCGGCGGCCGACTTTATCGATCGCACCGATCGCGCGGACCTCGTGAACACGGCCGCGACGAACCGACCGCTGCATCGCGCGGTCATCCACGCCGTAGTAGCTCATCACGATCGAACTTGTGGGTTGTCCGTAGGATGGATTGGCAATCCGGCGGTGAGGCCTCAACGTCGCCGGAAGTCGA
>JBBDNT010000216.1:0-17084 GCA_040877445.1 Planctomycetaceae bacterium | reverse complement strand
GCCGGGGGACGACGTCCACGCTCGTCGACCCGCATCGGCAGATCGCCCCCAGTGGATCGTGAGCGTGTCGGCGCATCGCTGGGGGCTGCGCTTCGCTTCGACCCCAGCCACCCCCTCGACGATTCGCACCACGGTAGATCGAATTCCCGCCGTTGCCTTAGCGGAAACACAATTTCACAAGCGCTCAGAACCCCGCCGGGCGCACGCCGCGGCTGCGGTCGTACATCGCCCCCAGATCCATCGCCGGCGAATCCGGAATCGTCGGGATCTCCCAGGTCCGTTCGGAGAGGTTCGGCGGGTTGACCTCGACCTTGCCGAGCGCGAGCGTCATCTCGATTCCCGCGAGCGGCCATTCGAGTTGGACTTGTTGCGGCATCGTCGCGCCCGACGGCTGATGGACCTGATGGCCGGACAACAACGCCCGGGCCATCAGCTTTCCGCCGCCGTCGTAGAGGCTGTGTTCGACGATCACCCCCGTCTTGGTGTCGATGACGATGCTTCGCTGAACCGTGCGGCCGTCGGGAGTGAGCCGGTCCGCGGTGAGCCGCGCCATCCGTCGTTGCGGATCGTCGTGGCTCATACGATATTCGCCGGCGTCGAGTTGCGCGATGCCGAGGACTTCCATCAACCAGTCGGGCTGAAAGGGAATCTGCAGTCGCGGGCCGAGGCGCTGGAAGTCGTCGTGGCCGACGGTGAACACGTTCTTCGCCTCGCCGCGGCGCATCCAGAACCAGAACCGCTCGTCGTTCGAGCCGAAGTCCGCCTCGTTCCCGGCGAACGACGAGGCGACCAGGCGGAATCGCTGCGGAGACTCGACGGCGATCTTCGCATCCAGCCGCGCCGGCATGCCCTTCGCCGAAATCGTCGCGTCGTTGCACCGCCAGGCGGCGATGCGCCGCGCATTGGAGTTCACGTGCGTGACGAGTTGCCACTGGTCGGCTTCGCGCGGCGGGGGCACGGGTGCCGCCGCTTGACCAGGGCCGAACGGATTGAAGGCGCATCCATTCACGGTCAGCAGCAACGCCAGGCACGGCATCACGAGTCCGCGTCCGGAGTGGCGAATGGACAGGAGCGATTGGCTCGCGTGGTCGTGGGGCATCCGTGCCTCCGAGGCGATCGAAACGTGTTATGGTCCGGTTCAGGACGTCGCGGGAGCGAAATCCACATCGAGGGAGTTCTGCAACTGTTCGAGTTCGTCGCCCTCCAACTGCTGGTCGCGGATCTCGAAGTTCCCTTCGCCCCGCGCGCCGACGAGTCGCAGCCATTGGTCGTCGCCGTCGGACCGGGTGCCTTCGAGTTCCAGCCGCCGCTTCTGCAGCAACAGGATCGCCAGCACGTACCGCAGTTTCTCCGACGACGGCTGGGCCTCCTCCGTGAGCTGCTCGAAATGCCGCATCAGGGCGTCCGGGTCGAGCGGTTTCTTCTTGCCGGTTTCCGCGACGGGGACGACTGTCTTCCAGAAACCGATCGTCCCCTCCGGCGGTCCGCCCCACGCTTCTTCGGCGAAGTCGAGCCGCACGATCTGCCCGCCGCGATGGACGAGCGCGGAGTAGCACGTTCCACCGGCGGCGAGCGGTTCGCCCGTCGCCGCGCAGTTCTTGCCGATCGCTTTGAGTTGATACTCCATCCGCGCCTCTCCCACCGCGCGACCGGAACCAATGACGTCCCGTCCCGCGGCGTCGGACCGTCGGGGGGGCGGATATTAGCTCAACCGGGGAGAACGGGGCAAGATGGCTCGCGAGACCGCGACCGCGGGACCGCGGAGACCGCGAAACCGCAAGCGTTCTGCCGGCCTGTTGACGGCGATCCTCGCTGGGCAGTGAATCGGCGGCGGGCGGCCTTCCCGAATGGTTTCTTCGGCGGCGCATCCGCGTTATCATCCGAAGCCGACTCGATTCTTCGCATCGACCATCAAGACCAGGGAGGAAGGATGCCCATCGGTTTCGGAATCGTCGGCTGCGGGATGATCGCGAATTTTCACGCCAAGGCGATCGAAAACATTCGCGGCGCCAAAGTCGTCGCCTGTTACGACACCTACACCCCCGGGGCGGTGAAGTTTTCCTCGACCTACGGCTGCACGAGGTACGACAAGCTCGACGACATGCTCGCCGATCCCGACGTGCAGGTCGTCAACATCTGCACGCCCAGCGGCGCCCATCGCGATCCGGCCGTCGCGGCGGCCAAGGCGAAGAAGCACGTCGTCGTCGAGAAGCCCCTCGAAATCACCCTCAAGAAGTGCGACGCCATCATCGACGCTTGCCGCAAGAATGGCGTCAAGCTGTGCACCATCTTCCCGTCGCGATACAGCGGCTCGAGCCTCGCCGTCCGCGAAGCGATCCAAAAGGGGCGCTTCGGCAAGATGACCCTCGGCGACGCCTACGTGAAGTGGTGGCGCACGCAGCAGTATTACGACAGCGGCGGATGGCGGGGCACGTGGGCCTTGGACGGCGGCGGCGCCTACATGAACCAGGCGATCCACGGCGTCGATCTGCTGTGCTCCTTCATGGGAGACGTCGCCGAGGTCACCGCCTTCACCGACACCATCGCCCACGAGCGAATCGAAGTCGAGGACGTCGGCGTCGCGGCGCTGCGGTTCAAGACCGGCGCGCTCGGCACCATCGAGGCCAGCACCGCCGCCTGGCCCGGCATGCACAAGAAGATCGAACTGCACGGCACGCAGGGGACGGTCGTCGTCGAAGACGAGGACATTCTCGTCTGGAACTTCGAGAAGAAATCCGCCGCCGACCAGAAAGTGCTCGACAAGTTCAGCAAGCAAAACGTCTCCGGCGGCGGCGCGAGCGACCCCACGGCGATCTCCTACGATGGCCACATGAAGCAGCTCAAGGACTTCATCAAGGCCATCGAGACCGGCTCGCAGCCGCTGGTCGACGGCGAGGAGGGCCGCAAGAGCGTCGAGATCATCCTCGCGATCTACCAATCCGCCTGGACCGGCAAGGCGGTCCAGCTGCCGCTGAAACGCGACCCGAAAATCCCCGCGGAGAAGTTGGGGAAGAAGTCGGCGACGTAGCGGAACCAGTCGGCTGCGGCGGCGGTCGTCGCGGTGACATTGACTGCTGGCTGATCCACGCGAAGGCGTCGGTATGTCACTCTCGATCCTTCCTGGAATCGTCGAACCGTTCACCAACGAGCGGCCGGCGGCCTTCGCGGACCGGATCGGCCGGGCCTACGCGCTCGGCACGGGGGCCGCTCACAAGAAGCGGTTGGGGCAATACCTCACCCCAGTCGCGGTGGCCGATTTCATGGCGTCCCTCATCGCCTGCGATCGAGATGTGATTCGGATCCTCGACCCAGGGGCGGGCAGCGGCGTGCTGGCCTGCGCACTGGTGGAGGCCTTGGCAAGTCGGTCGCGGCCGCCGGCGCGGATCATGATCGACGCGTGCGAATGGGATTCGGAAATCCTGCCTCTTCTGGATCAGTCGCTTCAGTATGTCCAGTTGCGGGGCGAATCAGCCGGGATCGAGGTGAGCTACCGGATCATCGGCGAGGATTTCGTGCTCCGGCACGCCGCCGAGCTGCGGCGCGGTGCGAGTCTGTTTCCGATCGAATGCGATCATGCCGAGTACGACGCGATCATCGGCAATCCTCCCTATTTCAAGATTCCGAAATCCGACCCACGGGCAATCGCGGCGGCCGACCTCGTTCACGGCCAACCGAACATCTACTCTCTGTTCATGGGCGTATCGGCGGCGCTCCTGGCGCCTGGGGGCGAGATCGTGTTCATCACGCCGCGAAGTTTCGCCTCCGGGCCGTATTTTCGGCGATTCCGCGAGCGGTTCTTCGAGCGGACTCGACTTGAAGCACTCCACGTGTTCGGCTCGCGACGCGACGCCTTCTCTCGGGATGAGGTGCTGCAGGAGAACGTGATTCTCAAGGCGCGTGCGCGCACGGATGAGACGCCAACGAAACGCGACGCGCTGGTTCGGGTTTCAGTCAGTCGCGGAGCGGAGGACATCGACCGAAGCGCCACGCATATGGTTCCGATCACCGACCTGATCGATTCGACATCGGAAGAATTGATGCTGCGCATTCCGTCGTCGGCGGAAGATTGCACGATCATCAGTCGAATCGACTCGTGGAACGGGTCGTTGCGTCGGTACGGAATGGAAGTCTCGACCGGTCCGGTCGTGCCTTTTCGCGCGACCGAGTTCTTGAGCGACGCGCACGCGAGCGGGAAGGATGACGCGCCTCTCTTGTGGTTGCAGAACGTTCGCCCGATGCGCGTCGAGTGGCCGACCAGCGCCCGGCGGAAGCCGCAATACATCGCCGTCCGTCGCGACTCGATGCCGCTGTTGGTTCCCGACGGGAACTACGTGCTCCTGCGGCGATTCAGCGCGAAGGAGGAGCCTCGTCGGCTGGTCGCGGCGCCATTGCTCGAGGGGGAGTTGAACGATGGTTGGATCGGCATCGAGAACCATCTGAACTACATTCACCGCGAAGGCCGCTCGTTGACGAAGGAGGAAGCGGTGGGCCTGGCCGCCATCTACAACAGCGAGATCATGGATTCCTACTTTCGGATTCTCAATGGAAGCACGCAGGTGAGCGCCACCGAAATCCGAAGGATCCCCCTGCCGCCGCACGAACTGATCATCGAGATCGGTCGGAAGGCGTCGGCTCGCCGAATCGAGCAAGCGGAAGTCGATGCGTTGATCGAGCGGAGCTTCGACGCGGTTCTGCATCGCGCGAAAGGGCATGCCCCATGCGTAAGCTGAAGCAGGCTCAGGCGATCCTCGCCGGTCTCGGACTTCCACCCGCGCAGTGCAACGAGATTTCCGGATTCACCCTGCTGGCCCTGTGTGGAATCCGACGACGTGATTCGTGGAGCAAGGCGTCCCGCGCGAGCCTGACGATCACCAAGGGGATCATGGCTTTCATCGACCGCGAATACGGGCGGAAGTACGCACCGAACACGCGCGAGACGTTTCGCCGCCAGGTGCTGCACCAGTTCGTGCAGGGGCGCGTGGCCGACTACAATCCGGATGATCCGGCACTCTCCACCAACAGTCCGCGGGCGCACTACGCGATCACCGAAGCGGCCCTCGCGGTGCTCAAAGCGTACGGCAACCCCGGTTGGGAACCCGCCTGTCGCGAGTTCGCTGCGCAACACGGATCGTTGGTGGCAATCTATCGCGACGAGCGGCGCTCGAACCTCGTCCCGGTTCGGCTGAGTGATGGTCGTACTTTGACTTTGTCGCCCGGGAAGCACAATCTGGTTCAAGCTGCGGTGATCGAGCAGTTCGCGCCACGCTTCGCCTCGGATTCCGTCGTGGCGTATCTGGGCGACACCGCGAACAAGAGCCTGCACGTCGACCACGACCTGCTAGCGCGCCTCGGAATACGCATCGCCGATCACGACAAACTGCCGGATGTCGTCCTTTACGACCAAAGCCGAAATTGGCTCTACCTCGTCGAGGCGGTCACGTCTCATGGTCCGATGACTCCGAAGCGCGTCATCGAACTGCGGGCCATGCTCGAATCCTGCGAAGCGGGGGTGGTTTTCGTCACCGCGTTTCCCGACTTCACCGAGTTCCGCAAGCACATCAGCAAGATCGCGTGGGATACCGAAGTCTGGGTCGCCGAGATCCCCGATCATGTCATCCACTACAACGGCGACCGCTTTCTCAGCCCGCGATGAGGCCCGCCTTCGATGGGCCGCCGCGGTGAAGACCAGTTTCCCAGTACCGCTCGAATTTCACCGCGTGTCACACTCCGCGCGATCGCGTTCTGCCGGTCTGGATCGGGCGGGAACACTTCGATCCGCGCCGCGGTGCGGCGGCCTCGGGCGTCGCGAAGCATCGCCTTGACGGTCACGGTGTCGTCCGGCGCGACGGCGAATCGAACCGGCACTTCCACCCGCCAGCCGCGACGGCGGCGGTCCGAATCGCGCCGCTCCGCGTCGCCCCGGTCCGGAAGGTGCGGATTCGAACCGCGCAGGGCTTGCGCCAGTTCGTCGCCGCGCAGGCAGTGCGATCGCCACTTCTCTCCGCGATTGATTTCACAGGAAACGAACTCCACTTCCAGCGGCGGATCGCCCGTCCTTTCTTCCCACGTCAGGTCGATCGACAGGCGCCGCGGCGACCTGTCGGCGGCCTTGGCCGCCTTGCGGAACTCGCCTTCCGAATCGTGTTCGATCCAGCGCGCGTCCAGTCGCACGTCGGGCATCGGACGTGGAACCGACCGCAGCGAGACGAGCAGCCGCGTTCCCGGCGTGGCGCGAATGCGAAGTCGGCGGACGCCGTCGGTCGTCGGCCCTTGCAGCCGCACGAATGCGCTCGCGGCGCCGCGGAGCTCGATCTCCCGATCGCCCGCGTCGACGTTCCAATCGGTCGCGCGGGGACCGGTCAGCCCCCAGTTCGCCAATGGGGCGTGAAGATCGAGACTGCGGAAGCCGTCCTTCGACGGTGCTTCCGCCCGGCCGATGGATCCGGCTTCGGCTTCGTGCAGCGCGATCGTCCACCGGCGAAACAGGTCCGCGAAGGGCACGCCGGTGACGTGTTCGAGGTTCTTCGTTCCCGAATACGGCGCGCGGGACAGCCGCGCCGGCAAATCGCTTCCGAACTGGTCGGTGCACCATCGCAGGAACAGGAACGTCGCACCGCGGCAGCCGTGCGCGCGCCACAGGCCGGCCCGGTAGTAGTCGGGAACGACCAGCGGCGCCGCCGCGGGATCGTCGAGGAACCGGCTGACGCGGTAGTCGAGGTTGCTCCATCCCCCTTCGTGCAGGTGCTCGGAGACGTGCGCGATCGCCTCGTTGATCCAGTCCTCCTCGGCAGGCAAGGGGAACGGCGCGGCGTCGCTTCCCAGGCGGGCGCTGAAGCAGACGGCGTGCGCGTATTCGTGCGCCAGCAGCGTCCGCAGGTGCGCGTCGGGTTTCAGCGAGGCATTCAGATACATCAAATCGCAACGATTGCCGAAGGGGGCCTCTCGATCGGCGCGGAAGTCGTCGCCGCGAACCATGCCTCCCAACGACGTGCGCCCCCCTTGCAAGCGCTCGAGCCACGGCGTGAGCAGGATGGCGAAGCGGCCGTCGCCGTCCACGTCGCGGTGCGTTCCCAGCACGCGGCTGGTGCGGGGAACGATCTCGTCGTCCATCAGCCGGACGATCTCGCCGACGAGACCGGGAAACAACGTGTGGGGACGCATGCGTCCGTCGAGATAGACCCGCACGGTGCGTCCCTCGGCGATCGGCTGTCCTTCGATGGAAGCGTAATGCCGGGGATCGCTCAGCGGACCTTCGGTGACGTGCAGATGGAACGTCCGCGACTTGGGCGATGAATCCGCGGTCGCCGCTGCAGCGACCGCATCCGGCACGTTCGACGTGGCTCCGGAACCGCCGCTCGTTCGATCGCCCGGAAGACTTGTGCCCGAAAGACTCGCCGCGGGTTGCGC
This sequence comes from Planctomycetaceae bacterium, assembly GCA_040877445.1. Classification (GTDB taxonomy): domain Bacteria; phylum Planctomycetota; class Planctomycetia; order Planctomycetales; family Planctomycetaceae; genus JBBDNT01. The sequence goes on along the minus strand of JBBDNT010000216.1, from coordinate 9,677 downwards.
GACGTGGGGCGGCGGAGGCTGGGCGGCGAGAAGCGCCGCGAGCGATTCGACGGCGCGGCCGGCGATCGGTTCGGCGGCCGCGACCGGCTCCGCGGAGAGCGCGATCGTCCCGTGATGCGCATCGGCCGCGAGGCTGCTCACGATCAGAAGATGCTCGCCGCCCGATTCGAACGGCAGGTCGAACATCGCCTCGTCATCGGCGACTTCGAGGGCGTACCAGCGGTCCGGTTCGAGGCGTTCGATGAACGGACGGGAATCGCGCGGGGGCCAGGGCCACAGGTCGCCGAGCATCGCGACGAGCAGCGCCGGGAGGGCGGCGAGCGTCATCACTCCGGCCGATGTTCCGAGGCGTCGTCGCATCGCGGTTCCCCGAGCGGAAGCGGCGTCGCGGCGCCGTGCGCGCGGCGAGGCGCGGCGCTGCCCTCGGGGAAAGGATCGGCTCGATACAGCCCGCATCTTCAGCAAAGCTCGCGGAATCGTCAGGGGCCAAGGCAGCAGCGAGGGTTTGATCTACCGGGGACCGCGATAGCGAGCGATCCGCTGTAAGCGTAACTCGCCTCGGTTCCGGCTTCATTCGCCGGGAGACGGCTTTGCCGCCGCTACCTATGACAAGTGGGAACAAGGGCTGGCGACCAGGGGCGTCGGCATCGAAGCATCCCTCGTCCCTCGTCCCTCGCAACTCGCAACTCGTAACTCGTAACTCGTAACTCGTAACCGCGGCGAAGCCGCCTCACGTCGCGTCGGCGATGTCGTCGCCGTTGAAGTGCTCGTAGAAGTAGCGGCCGATCTCCTCGCTGAGCCGGGCGAGATATCCGAGCTTGAACCGCTCGTAGGTGATGTCCTGCGTGTGCCGGGGGATCTCGGTGGGCCACTGGGAGATCAGCGAGTCGGTGTAGACCTCTTCCCATTCGTCCTTGTTCCGGGGATTGACGGCGGTCACGCGGATGGTGACTTCCGACCGCCCGCGATACAGATCGGATCGGCCGTATTCGTACAGACTGAAGTCGAGGACGTCGAGGTAGATGACGTAGCTCGTGTCGAACGCCTTGCCGATTTCCTCCGGGCGGTCCCAGTTGGGATGCTCGTCCAGCCAGGATCGAACCAACTCCGGACGGATGACCTGAACGTTGTGGTCCTTCAAGCGATGGCACACGTGCTTGGCCAGTTCGTGGTCGATGCCGGGGAATTCGAACTTGCGTTCCGGCGGGACGTAGCACACGACGGCCACGGTGACGTCCTTGTCGGTCATCGAGCGGTTCGTCGCGACGTCGAACTTCGGCGCGATCGAGGGAGGGCCGCCGAGCAACAGCCCGATCAGCACCACCTGGCTGCATCCGGCGAGCAGCGCGGCCGCTCCGCCGGCGCCGAGAACGCGGAGGAGGTTGCGGCGGGAACAGCGCTTCTCGGCGGTCATTGCGTGCTCGCGGTTCATGACGGTTCCTTCGTCCGGTCGCGCCTGGTGAATCGATCGACGCCGATCGCTCACTCCATGGTTTCGCTGTAGAGGTGTGGGTGCAGCATCCGCCCGAGTTGTTTCCCCAGGCGGTCCACGAATTTCTGCTGGAAGGCCCGCTTGGAAATCTGATCGTGCGAGACGGGATTGTGTTCCGGATACTGCGATTCGAGGCCTTCCTCGAACAGTTCCCGGGCGAACTTCGTTCCCCCTTCGTCCACCACTTCATAGGCCCGCATCACCCCGCTGGCCTTTCCCTGAAGCAGTCCCGGGCTGTTGCGGTCGCGAAACGAAAAGGTCTCGAAGTCGATGACCACGATGTAATCGGCGTCGCAGTGGGCGGCGATGTCGTCCGGCCGCCCCCACGACCCGCCGTTGTCGTCCAGCCAGCCGTTCGCCTCGTCCCGCTTCATCGGCTGGATGCCGTGCAGCCTCAGCCGTTGATCGACGATGTCCATCAGGTCGCGGTCGACGGTGGGCGTTTCGAGCTTGACGAGCTGCGGCACCTCGCAGACCACGAGCACCGTCTTGTCGGACTTGGCGAGATTCACCTTCGTCCGCTGCTCGAAGACGGGGGTCATCACGGGATCGCCGAAGAACATCTTGCCGGCCATCACGAACAGGGCGCAGCCGGACTGCGCGAAGGCCAGCATTCCCGCGGCCGCGAGACAGGCCAGAAATCGTCGCCTGCGGTCATCCATGACACACGTCTCCCAGGAGCGACTCGGTCACCCGTGACTCGTCACTCGGAACTCGTCAGAACCCGCACCAGCCACTGCGACAGGGCGATGGCGCAGATCACGGTCAACAGCCACAACATCGCTTGCCCGGGGCGGGAGACCATCCACAACCGGCCCCGATAAACGCTCCACCAGGCCCACGGAATCTGCATCGCGCAGGCCGCCGCCAGCAGGAAGCCGGCGAGGTTGGCGCTCGCCGCCCGAACGACCCGCCCGCGCACGAAATTCGAGAAGCTGGTGGTCATGCCGCAACTCGGACACGGAAGATCGAACATCGTCTGAAACGTGCAGGGAGGAAAGCCGAGGCGCTCGTGCGTTCCGAACCCGCGCGGGTCCGGCTCGATCGACCAGGCGACCCCGAAGCCGGCGATCAGGCACGCGCTCCACGACAGGAGCGCGACCCGGCCCCGCCAGCCGAGCGGATAGCCCGACGCTCGCGGACGAATCGACATGAGGAACGGAGAAATTCGAGAGAGAGGCGGGGTGATAACGGTTTTCCGCCAAGGCCGCAAGACGGATTATTCAGTGTGTCGAGAAAGGCGCGTCGAATCCGGCCTCCAAGGAATCAGCGTCGATCAGCGCGGATCAGCGTTCCCTATCTTCGCACGTCCGGCGCTCGTTCGCTATGGGGATCGGCGGAATCAGGAAACACTGATCTTCGCTGATCGTCATTGATGATGCGTCCGCCGCTTCGTCCCGCGCCGGCCTCTGCGGACGGAAAAATGGAGGAGCAGAAAAATGAGAAGGCAGCAACGATCTCGCATCGTTCGATGTTCGATTTCATTTTTCTGCCCCCCATTTTTCTGTCCAACTTTTTTTCTTTCGTGATCGAATCGTCAACGTTCTTTCCCGCCGCCGGAATCCTCGAGGTTGGGGAAGCACGGGGACAGGTCCATTTTCCGCAATATGCTCGGAGAACATGGCCGACTCGCCCGCGGAAAATGGACCCGTCCTCTTTCTTCGGCCGCGCCGGCGTCGAGTTTCGAGCCGTCTCCGTGGTGCGTGACCGAATCGCGACCACAACGGCTGGGGTGGTATCCAAACGCGATTTCTTCGCTTTGCGCGCCCCGGGGGATAGGCAAGGAAGAGCGTGTTCGTATGAGAAAACACTCGAGATGCGGCCGTTTCGCGGTGCTGGAAACCGTCAACTTGGGGAACCTGCGGGGTGTTCGCGCGGGCCGTTTCCGAACAGTCGGCGATCGTTCGAAAAAGTCGCCGGGGGTGATGATCGGGACATGGATCGATCGGGACATGGATCGACTGTCGGAATGAAAAGGCCTCCACCCAGAGCCGGGAAGGTTGCGCGACGAGTTGTTTAGGCAGCGGCGGGGGCGGGAATCCAGTCGATGCGCGTCTTTGCGGAGGCCATTGGTAGATGATTTTCACGCCGCTGCCTTGATATCCCAGCGGGGCCAAACCGCGACCGAACGGTACGAAACGCCGCCTGCCATGCCGAAGCCACTGGCGGTGATACGTCGCCTACGCGCTCCCGCCGGTGCGTCGAATGCCCAGCGCTGCGAGGCCGATGACCGTCAGCGTCGTGCCGGCCACGAGCCAGGGGGTGACCCGCTCCGCGAAGAAGAGCACGCCGGCGACCGCGGCCAGGGCGGTCTGCGACGCGTTCAACAGATTCAACCGCACCACCGAGATATGTCGCAACGCTCCGCCCACCGAAAAGAACGCGACGGCGTTCATCAACCCGGCGGCGAGCATCGCCCCCATTTCGCGCGGCGTGGTGCCGGCGATTTCCTCCGGCCCCAGACGCCACAAGCTCAACAGCCCCAGCCACACGATGCCGCTGGAGCTCAAGAGCACGAGGGTCGCCGGGATCGAGACTTTTCGTTTGAGTGTGCGGCGGATCATCACGCTGTTCATTCCATATGCGGCGCCGGAACAGCAGGCGGCGAGAATGGCGGTGATCACCGTCGCGAGCGAGGCGTCGGCGACGACGTCGCGAGTGGAGGCGCGGGCTCCCGCGCTCAGCAGACAGATGGCGACGAGCATCAGCATGATCGACAACGCGGTCCGCGCCGTGACCGGCTCCCCGAGAATGATTCGTCCCAGCCACGCGCCGGCGCAGATGAGCGCGGCGAACGACAGGGGAACGGTGAGCGCGAGCCCGCCGAGGCCGAGCGCCCATTGGAACATCACGTTCCCCCCGAACTGCATGAACAGCCCGGTCGCGAGCAGCGGGACGACCGCCTCCTTCGGAGGCAACGCGGGGAGTCCCCGCGCCGCCAGCCGCGCGACGAGCACCCAGGCGACGACCGCGGCGGGCGCCGCCTTCACGCACGACACCCAGATCGCCCAGTCGAAGTCGTTCGGCCGCTTCGCCGCGTTGAGCGCGAGGCTCGCCCCGGTGTAGGCGACGGCGGAAAGCACGGCGTAGGCCGCCCCTTGCGCGGCCGGGCCGAACCGCGGCGCGGAAGGCGATCGCGACTCGTCATGCGGCTCCCGGGCGGGCGGCGAATCCGGCATCGGGCGTGAAGTCGAGAATCAGGGTGAAGGCGGAACGAACACGATCGTCGGCGAACGAGCGGCAGGGAATCGTGACGAATCGGCGCGCGCCCTGCAAGTCGTGCCACTGCTCCCCGCGATCCGAATGCACTGCTTCGGCCGAGCGAAAGGCTCGCTGAGGTCGCCGATTCCTCGGCTCGGCCGAAGCAGTGGCACTCCGGAAAGGATTGCCGCGCCCGGCCGATGAACGCCCGGCGATCCGTCTTGGATTCGCTGGACGAATCGGCTAATCTGCGCGGTAGCCCGCTGCCGCCGCCATGAGGGCTCGACAGCGTCCGCATGATTGAAGCACTGGGAGGAATTCGACGCCGATGGCTGCCAACGCCTCCGAAAAGCTCCCGTTGGGGACCGTCGTTCGCGTCGTCGAGGGTGTTCACTCGCCGGATTTTCCCGAAATCTCGTTCGCCGGATGGACCGGAGCGGTCGTCGAACTTTCGGGCAGGAAGTCGGACCCGAAATACATTCTCGAGTGGAGCGGCGAGACGTTGGCCGCCATGCCCGCCGAATATCGCGAACGCTGCGAGCAGCACGGATTGTTGTACTCGATGGCCTGCCTGAAGCGCACGCAACTCGAACCGGCCACGCCCTGACGCCGGCGCGGCGACGTCGCACTGCGCCGCAAGCGTTCCACTTCCGTTCTTCGGGCGCGAAACCGCAAGCGTCGTCGTGTTCACCGTGCCCCCGGCATCAGCACGCCCACGATCAGGTCGTAGGCCGCGTGGCAGCCGACCGTCACGCCGAAGCCCCGCAGGACGAACAACGCCGCGAAGAACAGCCCCGCCAGCGTGCGGAACGTGAAGGCGAACAGTTCCAGCCGCTCGCCCCCCACGTGATGCGCCAACGCGAACGCCAGGCTGCTCGCCAGGACCGCCAGCAGCGCGGACCATCCCGGCGACACCCGCGACAGGCGGAACAGGCCGTAGATCGCCGGCAGGAGGCACAGCCGGAACAGCACCTCTTCGTAGATTCCGGCCCCCACCAGCGAGACCGCCCGCGCCGCGACGGGATGATCCACGGCGAGCACCGCGCCGGCCGATTCGTACGGGGCGAAGGCGTGCCCCGCCGCCAAGAGCGTTTCCGCTCCGAACTTCTGAAAGGCGATTCCCTGCAATTGTCCCAGCACGATCAGCGCGAAGGCGAACAGCAGGCTCTCCGCGAACATGCCTGCCAGCGTGTCGAGCGAAACCCGCCACGGGTAACGCCCGGCGAGATGCCACGCCAGCAGCCCGCCCACCACCAGCACCGGCAGCAACAGCGACTGCGTGAAGCCCAGTCCGTGCAGCCAGCCGCGCATCCAATAGTCCGCCCCGTTGCGAATCGAGCCGGGATCCGGCCCGCCGAGCCACAACACCCCCACCTCGTACACCGCCAGCAACGGCGCGAGAAACGCCAGGCAGACCAGCGGCTGCCTGGTCTGCGCCCAGTAGTCGGCCCCGGCGGACCGCGGCGATTCCGCGCGCGGTTCGCGTGATGAACGAGCGGCGGCCATCAGCCCTCCGAACCTGCGCGGCGCGGATCGCCGGCCATCGCACGCGCCGATCGCTCGTGCTCCGCGTCGCGCGCGGCGTCGATCGAGGTTCCCCGCAGTGCCGCATGCGCCGCGTCGAGCCGCCACACGCGATCGCCGATCCGCACTTCGGTCGCGGACGTGTCGCGGATTGGCGCGGCGCTCAACGAGTCCGGCAATCCGTCGTCGAGAACGCCGAGCAACTCGCGCACGCAGCGGTCGTCGAGTTCGCCTCGACGGGCTTCGGCGTGCAATCGCTCCGCGGCGGACCACCAGGGAAAGCGCTCGGCGTCGGGAACGGTGCGTTCCGAGGCGCCATCGTGCAGCAACTCGACGAACCGCGCGACGACCGCCAGCCGGCGCGCGGGAGGGGTGATCCGCGCTGCGGCGGCTCGCCCGGGAAAGCCGGTGCCGTCGAGCCGCTCGTGATGTCGGGCGATCCACGACGGCGGATCGACCGGGCAGTTTTCGAGGCCGGCGACGAGCGCCGCGCCCCACTCGGGATGCGCGCGGAACCGTTCCGGCTGTTTCAAGGCGAGTTTCGACGGAGGCAGGCGATGCCGCCCACCCGGTTCGATCAGCCCCACGTCGTGCAACAGGGCCGCGACGGCGAGCGCTTCGATGTCCTCCGCGCGCGCGCTGCCGCGCGCCCCGATCGCGCCGATCAACCGTGCCGCCTGAATGCCCGCCGCGTACACTTCCGCCTCGGCGACGAACCGCGGCGAAGGAAACGGCCGCGCGAGCGAGCGGCCGAGTTCGGGCAGCGCGAACGTCGCGGCGGGATGATCGGCCCCTTCGATCAAAAGCCCCCGCGCGAGGTTCCAGAACCTGGGCGACGCGACGGACGCCCCGCGCCGCAATTCGGTCACCAATCCGTGGAGCGTTCGCGCGTGTTGGGCGGTCTCGTCGAGCAGCCGGCGATGCCGGCCCCATCCGGCGATCGCTCCCGCGTGCAGTTCGATCAACCGTTCGACCAGTTCGAGCGGCGCGAGCGTTCGAGCCGGATCGTCGAAGCGGCGCAACTCCTCGCGAAGCAGGCGGCCGAGATCCTCCGCTTGTCGACGCCATCGCCCTGCGACGGGATACTCCGAGTTCCCCTCGCGCGCGGCGTGGCTCGCGTCGATGTCGTCGATATCGGCCTGATTGAAGAGGGCCGCGGCGGCGCGGTCGCGTTGCTTGAATTGCCGCGCGAGCCGTTCCCAGGCGACGCGCCAGTCGTCGCGGCCCGTGCCGTCCAGCGCGACCCGCTCGCGGACGACGCCGCGGGCGAGGTCGTCGAGTTCATCGCGAATGGGAAAATGTGGCGACATTCGTGGGATGTGGGATCGCCGACGCGCTCGCCGCCGATCCGCCGTGGATCGTCGGCCGTCGAATCGCGGAAGACTATTCCAAGTCCGCCCCGTTGGGGAAGACGAATTCCGCGTGCGACGCGCCGCAATCGATACCCGCATCGTCGAAATGGATTCCGCGCGAGCCGTCAAGCCGCTTCGCGAAAGCGGAGTTGCGGCTTTTCGAGCGTGACGATCGTGTTCGGGGGGACGCTGCGGTTGAGCGCGACGCCAGCCCCGATCACCGAGTTGCGGCCCACCACCGTCTTGCCGCCCAGCACCGTGGCGTTGGCGTAGATCACGACCCCTTCGTGGATCGTCGGGTGCCGCTTGCGGCCGCGGATGATGTTCCCCTGCGCGTCCTTCTCGAAACTGATCGCTCCCAGCGTCACTCCCTGGTACAGTTTGACGCGGGCGGCGATCTCGCACGTCTCGCCGATGACCACACCCGTCCCATGGTCGATGAAGAACGACGGGCCGATCGTCGCGCCGGGATGAATGTCGATCCCCGTGCGGCCGTGGGCCCACTCGGCGAGCATCCGCGGGACGAGCGGCACGCCCAACCGTTGCATCGCATGCGCGACGCGGTGGATCGTCACCGCCTCGAAGCCGGGATAACAGCACACGATCTCGTCGTGGCTGCGGGCCGCGGGGTCGCCGTCGAAGGCCATCCGCACGTCGCTCGCAAGGACCGCGCGGATTCCCGGAAGCTGTTCGAGAAAGCGCACCGCCTGATGCCGGGCGCGGTCCGCGAGATCGGAGTCCGCGGAGATCGAACTTGCGATATCGTCCCGACTGGCCGCCGAGAGTTCTTCGTCGTGCGTCAGGGCGCGGCGGAACTGCTCGCAGAGCTTTGCGAGCAGCCGCCCGATCGACTCGGCTACGTGCCGCGCCACGTCGTCGCGGCGCGGCGCTTCGCGTTGCCGATATCCCGGAAACAATAGTTCCTGAAGGTCGCGGGCGATCTCGACGACCGCGTCGGCCGACGGGAGCGGCGAGCGCCCCAGGCGGTGGATCGTCCCGATTTCGTCGCAGCCGGCGAGAAAGCGGTCGGTCAGCTCGCGCAGCAACTCTTCCTGGCCGGCATTCGGGCTGGCATCCATGCGCATCCGTCCGTGCGACTACCGCGAAAACATCGCCGCGTCTGGGAGATTCATCGGCGGAACGGGCTGGGAAGGTTGAGCATGTTCCGTCGATCCGGACCGAAGTTCTGCCGCCGCGCCGCAGTGCCGCGCGCGACATTCCCGTGTCGAAAGAGCCGCGCACGAAGTAAGCGGCGGATCGCGCGACCCGGCTTACTTCGTGCGGGGCTCATTCGCGCTTCGTGCGCGGCTCGGTGCGCTCTCACACCACATCCGCCTGCCGGAAATCGGCGAAGACCTTGCGGTAGTGGTCGGCGATCTTCCCTTCCACGCCGAATAGATACGCGAGCAGGGCCGCGCGAATCCACATGCCGTTGCGGGCCTGGCGGAAGTACATCGCCCGCGGGTCGGCGTCGATCGCGTAGGGGATCTCGCCCACGCGGGGAAAGGGGTGCAGGATCGGGGCGTAGTCCTTCATCCGCGCGACCAGCTCCCGAGACAGGTGATACTTCTTGAAGTCGATTCCTCCGAAGGACGAGCGATCCTCGACGGTGTCGTGCTCCGCCTGAATGCGGGTCATGTACAGGCAATCGAGCATCTCGATGGCGGGGCGGCCGTCGATCTTCGCGTCGAACGACGAAACCTCGTGGAACGTCACCCCCAGGTCGATCAGCTTCTGCCGCAAATCGCTCCCGAGTTGCAGCCGCGGATGATCGGGGGCGATGAACACCATCGTCACGTCGTCGTACAGGGCGAGCAGTTCGGCCAGCGAGCGGACGGTGCGGCCGCGGCCGATGTCGCCGCAGAAGCCGTACACCTTGCCGTCCAACCCGCGGGTCAACTCGGGATACGCCTTCCGCAATTCATCGAACTTCGTCCACCGCGAGGAGTCCCTCGGGTCGGTGAACTGGAACGTGCGCTGGATGGTGTAGACGTCGAGCAGCGCCTGCGTGGGATGCTGATCGGCCCCCGAGCCGCCGTTGACGATCGGCACGTTCCGCTGGTTGAACTCGTCGAGGTCGTTCATCAGGTAGGCGCAGCACTCGGCGA
>JBBDNT010000215.1:0-17177 GCA_040877445.1 Planctomycetaceae bacterium | reverse complement strand
GCGGGTCGACGAGCGTGGACGCCGTCCCCCGGCAGATCGACCCCAGCCACCCCACTGGTAGGTGGGCACAGCCCACCTACGGCGCCGGCCAGGGGGTTCCCCAGTCTCCCCAGTGCTTGAGGTAGTGCGCGCACGCGGGGCTGCTATCCGACTGCCCTGCGAGCCACGTCTTCGTCTCTTCGACGATGGCGTGCTCCTCCTCGAGCGACAGTTTTCCCAACAGCACCCGGCTGCGGAGGAACACGAAGTACGTGTCGAGCACGTCGCAGCGGCAGTAGTCGTTGATCTCCTCGAGCCGACCCGTCGATGCCGGTCTTCCCCGGCTTGCCGATCAGGTTCGCGAGCAGGTTCAGGCCGCCGACCATCCGCGAGGCGTTGAAGTTCGAGAACAGGTCCATCAGGTCGAGATGGGCCGCCGTGTTGTAGCGGTTGCGGGTTTGCTCGTAACTTCGGGCCTCGACGTTGAACCATCCCGGCAGCGCCAGGCCGAAGCGGAACGCGGCCAGTTCGAGCACGGGAATGTCGTACCCGCGGCCGTTGAAGGTGACCACGGTCGGCCGGCCGTAATGCTCCCACCCCTGCCAGAACCGCCGCGTGATTTCGTGCGGTCGATACTCCGGGGCGTCGAGCACGGTCAGGTCGAGCAGGCGGTAATCCGCCGCGACCTTTCCGATCGCGACGGAGCAGGGGAGGGCGAACGTCGGCGGGATGACGTCGTTCCCGTACTTCTCCATCAGTTCCGCGCGATAGCGTTGGACGGCCTCGGCGGGGGTCGACTCGTCGCCGGGATAGCGCACGCGGGCGATCAATTCGCCGTCGGCGACCGCTTCGACATCGAACACGAGATACGCGACGTTGGATTGCGGCATCGGTCGACTTTCCATGACCGCGTTGGTCACGTAGGGGCACTGACGAACGAGTGGACAGCAGGTCGCGGGGAGCTCAGCGCGACGGAGCCGCAACCATACGCCGAAATCGAACTCGTGCGAGACTTCCGGCGGTCGTGGTGTGCTTCCGACTTTTCAAGATCGGGACGGAAATGACGAGCCGGCACGGCAAAATTTCCACGACGTCCTTTTCTCATTTTTCTGTCCCGCATTTTTCTGTCCGTGAAGTCCGTCGCGGCGGAAAATTCGCGCAGGACGAACGAAAGTGAAACGATTGCACTACGAAGACGAATCTTGTTCGCGCGAACCATTTCTCGCCCGTTCGCCCGTTCAGCTCATCTTGCCGCCCCACGTTTTCCGTCTCGTTCGGCGTTTGGTCGCGGTTTCGCCGTGCCATGATTTCGAACAACTCGTCGCGCAACCTTCCCGGCTCGGGGTGGAGGTCTTTGCATTCCGACAGGCGATCCATGTCCCGATCGATCCGTTTCCCGATCATCACCGCCGGCGACTTTTTCGAACGATCGCCGGTTGTTCGAAAACGGCCCGCGCGAAAACCACGCAGGTTCTCCAAGTTGACGATTTCCAGCACCGCGAAACGGCCTCATCCCCAGTGTTATCTCCTGCGAACACGCTCTTCCTTGCCCATTCCCCCGGGCGCGCAAAGCGAAGAAATCGCGTTTGGATACCACCCCACGCATTGTGGTCGCGAACCGGTCACGCACGACGGAGGCGGTTCGAAACTCGACGCCGGCGCGGGCGGAAACAACTTCGACGATTCGGGGTGGCACGCCCCGAGTCCGCGAAGGGCGTGGCCGCTACGTTCACGCCAGTCGGCATTCCTCCGCGATTCGATCACGAAAGAAAAGAGGGACAGAAAAATGAACTGGAACATCGAACGTGCGAGATCGTTCCCGTCTTCTCATTTTTCCGTCCTCCATTTTTCTGTCCGCAGAGGCCAGCGCGGGGCGAAGCGACGGAAGCAGCGTTCGAGAGTTTCGGGTTGCAGCTGCGCCGCGCGGGGTCTTTGCGTCGAGACCTCATCTCGGTTCCGGACTCGCCGTCGTCGTTATCCGACAGCGATCATCCGCTCGTTCGACTCTTCGATCGCGTTCGCATCCGCCTCGAGGGCCAGCATGCGCTCCTTCAGGCCGATGCCTTGCGGGGCGGAGAAGCCGCCGAGTTTTCCGTGCGCGCCGACGACGCGATGGCACGGAATCAGAATCGGCGCCCGGTTCGACGCCATCGCGTTGCCCACGGCGCGGGCCGCTTGCGGCGAGCCGGCTTGGGCCGCCAGTTCCGCGTAGCTCACGGCGGCCCCGTAGGGGATTCGCATCGCCGCTTCGTACACGCGGCGGCGGAAGGCCGGCTCGCGCGGGTAGCTCGGGCGGCAATCGGAGAAGTCCGCCGCTTCGCCCCGCGCGTACGACTGCAAGCGGCGGCGGAGGTCCGGATGCCAGTCGGCCTCGGTGATCTCCGCGCCCGGCTCGGCGGCGCGGATCGCGCGGCGAACATCGTCCGCCGCGACGTGTCCGATCACCAGGCGGAGCACTTCCGCACCGGCCGGCGAAGCGTCGTCGCCCGCGTCGTCGCCCAGAAGTCCGAACCAGCCCAGGTCGGTCGGGAAGATCGCCAGTCGCGGCATGGTTGCACCATGAAAGAGGGTCTGGGGACGGCGTTTTCCCGAGAGAGACTTGAAAGCACGCGCGGCACGCCGATTCGCGTGAAGCCCGGTTTTTCGCGGGGTGCGGATCGGCACTTCGAACCGCCCCCGTTCCTCTATACAATACTTCGTCGCACGGTTCCACCGTCGCCTCGTAATCGCCAAAGGTCTTTCGCATGAATGGCTACGGTTCGTTCGCAGACGATTTCTATGTGAACATGAACCTCAACACCGAGATGCGCCTCCCCGAAAGCCGGGAGACCATTCTCGATTTCTTCTCGCGGATGCAGAAGACGTACCCATCGTTGCGGAACTTCTACACCCGCGACAACGGCGACTTCGTCCTCGAAGAGGACAAGGACCAGGGACACCAGCGCTGGCTGGCGCTCGAGCCGCGGCGGATCTGCAGCGGGAACGTCAACCCGCTCGACATCGACGCCGCTTTCGAGCAGCACCGCTTCGTGCTGAGCCTCGTCCCGTACATGCTCTCCGTCAGCCCGCTCGACTGCGAGGCCCTCGATTACATGATGGGCTTCGATTTCAACTACAGCGGCAACCACGACGAACTGGTCGCCGAGGCGCTCGGCACCGGCGGCGCGCTCGACGGGCTGATGGACCTCGAAGGGGCGCAGGTGCTCAATTACGAGCCGTCGATGACGATCAGCCTCGACGAAAGCTGCCGGCTGCAGGCCCGGATCATGGTCGAGACCCGCACCAGCGCCTACCAGGTTCGCCGCCAGGACTTTCCCGAAGACCAGATCAGCGTGTACTTCACGGTGCGGCAGTACGGCAGCCTGCCTCCCGACGCCTCGTTCGAGGAGACGCTCGGCACGCTCCGCACTCACAGTGAGCGGCTGCTCGACGACTACGTGATCGAAAACGTCCTGCGCCCGCTGGCGCAGGCGATTTCGACGAAGTAGCATCCTGCCGAGATCGAAGTTATGGGTGTAGGACGGATTGGCAATCCGACGGTGAGGCCGCGACTTCGCCGGAGATCGATCGTTCTGCCGACTCGATTGCCGTTGGAAGGATTGCCAATCCGTCTTCCAACGCCTCCACCATCCCAATTCGATCCGGACGACGTAGTATCCCGTGCATCGATTTCGCACGCCGCTCGGCTGGGCGCTCGCGGCCTACTGGATCGCGCTGGTCGTCGGCACGCACCTTCCGCCGCGCGAAGTGCCGTCCGGCGGCGGCCACTGGGACAAGCTTCAACACTTCCTCGCCTACGCGGGACTGGCCGCGCTGCTCGCCGCGTGGCTCGCGATGCGACACGCCCCGCGGCGGCGGGTCTTTCTATGGGCATTCGCGATCGTCGCCGCCTTCGGAGTTCTCGACGAGCTGACGCAGCCCGCCTTCGGCCGCAGTTGCGAGTTCCTCGATCTGGTCGCCGACTGGATCGGCGCGGCGGCGGGAACGTTCGCGGTGGCGGTGGGGATGCGATGGTGGGAGAGAGTTGAGGGTTGAGGCGTAAGGCAGCGGCGCGGATTGATTCGACCGGCAGCCGACGCCCGAGGATCGAGCCGCGACCGTGAGGGAAGTCGCCCGTGCGCGTCATTCCCGCGAAGGCGGGAATCCAGAGAATGCGCGGACGGGGACCACACGGGAGCCGCCTTGGCGATTGCTGGATTCCCGCCTGCGCGGGAATGACGGAAGGCGCCGGCGGGAATGAGGGAAGGGGGAGGCGCGCGTGATTCCTGCGAAGTGCCTGCCCTCGCGCAGGCGTACGCGGGGGCGGGGCGGGAATCCAGTCGATGCGCGTATCTGCGGAGGCCACTAGTCGTTGATTTTCACGCCGCTACGTCGGGCGGGCGGGCGCCGCCGCGATCATTTGGGGCGAAGGAGCGTGAGGAGCCGTTTGGATAACCGCTCCGGGTTCCGCGTTTCGCATTCCCAGACGACGATCACCCGCCAGCCGGCGCGCTTCAGGCGGGCGGCGTTGCGGCGGTCGCGCTTCGTGTTCGTTTCGAACTTCGCTTCCCAGAATTCGCGGTTCGCCCGCGGCATCGTCGTCCGCTTGCAGCCGCGATGACGGTGCCAGTAGCAGCCATGCACGAAGATCACGGTTTCGTATCGCGGCAGCACGATGTCCGGCCGCCCCGGCAGATCGGCAACGTGCAGGCGGTAGCGAAATCCCATCCCGTGCAGCAGCCGCCGCACGCGCATCTCCGGCCGCGTGTCGCGGCCGCGGACGCGGCTCATCAGCGCGGAGCGGGCGGGACTGGTGCGATATCCAGCGTCTCCGGTTGAACTGGCGACGATCACCGAATTGCTTTGAAGCTGGGGGACTTCCTAGGGGACCATTTCCAACCAAATTTGAAATTCGACACGCTCGAACGATTGCGATGCTGATTCCGACGGAACGAAGTGGAGGCTTGGATACGACCACCCAACCGACTTGCCGAGCAAACGCGAAGCATTGCCCGTCTTCATGTGATCGAGTTCATGCACGGATTCGAACTCCGTGCCCGCGAGGAGGTCGCTTTCGAACGACTCCCCCGTGTCGCCTTCGACCGCGAACCTTCCATCGACCGAAGCAAGCATTCCGACCTTCAGCGTGTAATTGTGGCCGACGAGCCGCTCCCTCGGTCGGAGCGTTCCTATCGGCGTCGTTTTGGCCCCATCGAGGAGGACGCGCTCGCCGTCGCGGAATCCTATCGGCCCACGATGCGACATGGTCAACTCGAATGGTTCTTCGGCCGCAAGTGAAATCTCGGCGCCGTAGGCTCGCAGGCCGCGCGAATCCACCGTCCATTGGCCCTGACCGAGTTCCACGAGTACCGCGTCGCTGTCGACCGGATGAAATTCTTCCAGAACTCGCGGCCACAGACCATGCAAAAATGCCGCGAGGAACACCAACAAGGCGCTGCCTGCGACGATTCCGGCGGCGTACTTCAGGAATCGTCGCCATGAAGCGGTGGAGGTTCCTGCCGCGTCGCTTTGGGCCGTCATGGCTGCAATCCCTCCGGCGTCCGAACGGCGGCACACCGCGCTGGATGGATTGATCTGCATCTTCGCGACCTCTGCGTGCTTCTGTTCCGCATGAATGAACAGAAGAACGCCAAGAGCGCGAAGAGAAACGGGCCAGTACCTCGATAAACTCTGGCTCTCCTGCGTCCGCGATTCACTTTTCTGCCCCCCGCATTCTTCCGTCTTCGAACCGTTGTTCTCATTCTGGTTACGGCCTGCTGCGCCGTGACTCGCTACTCCACCAGCTCCAGCAGCAGAATCTTGCGGTACGAGATCCCGCCGGAGACGCCGTCGAGGAGGACCATGCCTCGTGAGGGGATCTGGTCGTTGCGGGTGACCGTGTCGAGCACCTGCTTGTCGTTGATCCACACGTCGACCTTGTCGCCGTCCACGCGGAGGCGGAAGGTGTTCCACTCGCCGGCGGGTTTCACCGCGTTTTCGAGTGGCGCCTCCACCTGGAACAGACCGCCGCTGACGGTCGGGTCCGGGGGGACGCGGTAATCGTTGCCGAGTTGAATCTTGAACGCCGAGTTCGGCTGCTGCGGCGGTCCGCCGAGCGCGCCCCAGCGGAAGTAGACGCCGCCGAAGGCGGTCGCGACGTCGGCGGCCTTCCATTCCATTTTCAATTCGAAGCGCTCGAGCTCGTCGGGCCACACGAGGTAGGAATCGGCGACGCGCTGTGTGTCGGCGGCGTATTCGCCGAGCGGTCCGCGTTGCCATTGCCGGCCGCCGCGTGTCGTCCATTTCGCGTTCTCGTACATGGCGTTCTCGACGTCGCGGGACTTCGCGGCGGCGGCGGTGTCGGGATGCGTCTCGCGGAGTTGGGCGAGGAACGCGAGGCCGGCGGCGGGATTGTTCCGCGCGATCTCGCGTTCCGCCTGCCGCAGGATCCTCGTGGCGAGGCGCTCGCTGTGTTCGCCGCGCGCGTCGCCGGCGAGGTCGAACCGCACTTTCGCCTGCGCCGGCACGGCCTGCGCGTCGCGCGCGAGGAACAACGCCATTCGCCGTTGCGCGGCCGCGTCGTCCTTCGCGACGGCGCGATCGGCAAAGGCGGCGAGGTCGCCCGGCCGCAACTCGAAGATGCTCTTTTCGACTTCATCGTCGCGGAGCGAGCCGGTGAGCATGTCGTTCTCGAAGCGAATGAAGACGAGCGTCACTCCGCTTTGGCGGTATTCATCGCCCGGTTTCAGCGTGCCGATTCCCGAGCGGACGTCGTTCCAAAAGCCGCGGATGGATTCGAGCAGTTCGCGGTCCCACGCGAGCAAATCGCGGTCGGAGTCGAACTCGGGAGACTTGTCGCGCTCGGCCAGCACGCGGGCCGCCTCTTCGTATTTCCGCTCTGCGATCAGTTGCGAGAATTCCCTCCAATGGGTGGTGTAGGGCAGCGGCGTGGCGCGGGGGTCGGGCTCTCTTTCGGTGGGAGCGGTCGGGCTGCGCGGACGGTCGGGCACTTCCAAGGTCGTCACATTGGCGAACGGATCGCGCGGCGCTTCGGCGATGGCGGCCGGCTCTTCGATCGGCCGCCCGGTCGCGATGTGCCCCCAGCCCGGCCCGTTGGCGAGCCTGACGACGAACAAGTCGGCCCGCGCTTCCGGATCGGGGCAGTAGAACAGCCATTGCTCGTCGAAGGAGACGAAGAACTGCCGGTACTCGGAATTCGGCTGGTAGTCCGGCAAGTCGAGTTCGCGAATCGTCTCCAGCGCCGAGAACGAGTCGCTGGTTCGCGCGCGCCGCGCGCGTCGCAGCGCCTTGCCGTCGAACACGTATTGCCGCAATCCGTCGGCGGACAGGCACGGCGTCCCGCCGGGGAGATTCAACGTGCGGAGGTCGCCGAACGAGGAACGCGGATCAGGCCGCGAGGAGACGTAGTTTCGCGTCGTTCCGTTTTCGATTTCCGTCCAGTAAATCTTGACTCGCTTTCCATCCGGCTCGGAAACGAGCTGCGCCGCCGGCCAATAGGCGTCGATGCCGTCGCCGTGGCGGAGGTCGACGATCTGGTCGAAGTCGCCGAGCACGGCCTCGGGCGAGCGGGTCAACCCGCGGATGCGGGCCTTGCGAGGGACGCAGAACGCGACGAGTTGCCCATCGGCCGAGACGCTGGGAGAGCCGGCGAGATCGGCCCCGGTTCCGGCGCTCAGCACCGCGAGTTGCGGCGGACCGAACTCGTCGTAGGGACTGCTCCGCGTGCCCGAGTAGATGCCGCCCCCTTCGGCGCGTTCGGCCGCGAACCAGATCGTCAGCCCGTCGTCGGTGACGAAGGGGTCGAACTCGCGACCGGGCGAATTGAGACTTTCGAGGGGCAGCGGTCGGCCGACTTCCGCCTGGAAGTATCTGCCGTGCATCGCGCCGGAGTCGTCGCCCACCGGGTCTTCGCGAGGCGTCAACCGCACGCGGCTGATCGTGTCCTTCACGGAGACCGATTCGCTGGCGTCGAAGAAACCCTGTTTGGCGACCGTGATGGTCCGCACTCCGCGCGGCACGATGACGGCGCACGGCGTGCGGAGAAACTGTTCAGGATCGTCCGGATCGCGGACCGGTTCGCCATCGACCAGCACCGCGAAGCCGTGGGGCGTGGTGAAGACATGCGCTTCGCCGGTCTCGTGGTGCGGCAGGGGAATGGACTTCGGATCGATCGAACCGCCGGATTGGTTGCGATTTCCCGCCTGTTGATGAGCCGTGCCGTCCCCTTGGCTGAAGAACGCGAACCACACGCCGACGGCGAGCAGCAGCGCGAACGCGGCGCCGACCGCGACGAGCACCTTCGGCTCCCGCCAGGGAATTCGCTTCCGACGCGGGGGCGGCCCGGCGGGACGCGAGGCCGATGTCGCTCCCTTCGGCGTGGCGGGCGATCCGGGCGAGGCTGCCGCGCCGGGCGGATGGCCGGTCGTCGCCGCGTTCGGCGCCGCCGTCGATGACGCTTTCGGCGGCGCGACGACGCGGGCGACTGGAGCGGGCCGGGCGGACGCCGGAGGTTGCTTTCCCGCCGGAAGAGCGGCACGTTCGCCAGGACGTTCCGGCGGTTGCGGTCGCTGCGAAGAGTTCTGGCTCATGATCGCGCCCGGCGAGAAATCGGTGGCTCGGAAAGTTCGGTCGCAGCGCGTCGCGCGCCGCGGCCCGGCGTGCTACAATCGCCGATCATAACCGACTCTCGACCACGAATGAACCCGAACGCACCGCCGGTAATATGGATCCGCTTCCGATCTTCCGCAATCTGATGATCGCGCTGTTGCTCGGGCTGCTGGTGGGCCTGCAGCGGGAACGGACCGATTCGAAGCTCGCCGGCTTTCGCACGTTTCCGCTGGCGACCGTGTTTGGAACGATGTGCGCGGTCCTCGCGCAGCAGTTCGAGTTCCCGTGGATCATCGCCGCCGGGCTGCTTGCCGTGGTCGCGGTGATATTGGCAGGTCATTTGCACTTCCCGCCGGACGCCGAACCGGACCGCGGCGTGACGTCCGAAGTCGCGCTGGTGCTGATGTACGTGGTGGGCGCGTTCGTCGCGGTCGGGCCGTGGAGCGTCGCGGCGGCGGTCGCCGGCGGCACGGCGATCCTGCTGCAGATGAAGCCCCAGATGCACGGGTTCGCCCGCCGGATGGGCGAGCAGGACTTTCGCGGCGTGCTGCAGTTCGTGCTGGTGACGTTCATCATTCTGCCGATTCTGCCGAACGAAAACTACGACCCGCTGGAGATCGCGTCGCCGGTGATTTCCGCCGTCTTTCCAGATGCGGAGTTGCCTTCGCTCGCCGTGCTGAACCCGTATGAGATCTGGTTGCTGGTGGTGCTGGTGGTGTCGATCAGCCTGGGCGGGTATGTGGCCTATAAGCTCTTCGGCCAGCGGGCGGGAACGGTGCTCGGCGGCGTGTTGGGGGGAGTGATTTCGAGCACCGCGACGACCGTCAGTTATTCCCGTCGCACGAGCGAGGCCCCGGCGATGGCGGGGCTGTCGGCGATCGTGCTGATGATCGCCTCGTCGATCGTGTTCGTCCGCGTGCTGTTGGAGATCGCCGTCGTCGCGCCGCCGTTTCTGCTGCAAGCCGGCGGGCCGATCCTCACCTTGTTCGCGGTCGCGGTCGCTCTCTCGGTGCTGGCTTGGTTGCTGTGGGGAGGCGAGCGGCCGGACATGCCCGAGCAGACGAACCCGACCGAGCTTCGCTCGGCGGTCGTATTCGCATCGGTCTACGCGGTGGTGATCGTGGCGGTCGCCGCCGGGCAGGCGTTCCTCGGCGAGGGGCAGTTGTACGGGATCGCGGTGCTGTCCGGGATGACCGACATGGACGCGATCACGCTCTCGACCGCGCGGCTGGTGCGGTCGGAACGGCTCGATCCTGACGTCGGCTGGCGGCTGATCGTGGTGGCGACGATGTCGAACCTCGCATTCAAGGCGGGGATCGTGGCGGTCCTCGGCCCGCGGCGATTGCTGAGGCTGATCGCGGCGCTATTCGGCACGACGATCCTCGCCGGGGGGGTGTTGTTGTGGCTGTGGTGAGGCGGCGATCTCGGAAGATCGAATCGACAGACGATCCTTCAAAAACTGGGCTGACATGCCTGTCCGCAATCCATTCCGTCGGCGTTGGCTCGAAATCGTCACGGGCGTCTGCATCCTGACGGTTCTCGCCGCACTGCTGTTCCAGTGGCCGCACTGGAGGGAGTGGAGCGGGGAATCGTGCCACTTGTGCGGCAATCGCCGGACCATCGTGCAGCACTTCCGGTGGTGGCGTCACGACGGTACGTCGATCCGTGAGTACAACGAGTTCACCGTTCCAGCCGGCCACGTGCACGATTGGTGGCGGTACGGGTTCGGCAAGGTCTCTCCGACCGGCAGCTTCGCGGCTGAATCAAGCGCGCGCTATCGCGACGGCCGTGTGACGTGGCATCCGCCGCACCAGGCGCCGCCCACCGAGTGTCGCGAATGAGTTGCGTCGAAAGTGCGGCAAGAACGGCGCAACCCGCAAGACCGCGCCAAACCGACCATGCCGCCGGGCGCAAATCTCGCATGATCGGAGAAGTCGCTGGCGTCGGTGCGCACTCGGCTCTGGTTTGTCGGGTTTCGGAAACGTTTCCCGAACGACACCGTCGGCGCGCCGGAGTGCGCGCCTGCGCCGCCTTTCCCCGGTCGATCCTCATGCTCATGCACATCGCGGGCCAGGAACTCTCCCTTCTCTCACGCCGCCCGCGGACCATCCTGTGGTTCGCCGCGCTCGCACTGTCCCTGTGGGTCGCGGTTCTCGCTTGCGGTTTCGCGGCGATGGGGCGATACGAATTCACTCCCGGGGATGAAGGCCCGCGCGCCGCGAACTGGCCGGCCGACACCGCGATTCCCCTCGACGCGACGAAATCGACGCTGGTCGTCTTCGCCCACCCGCGCTGTCCCTGCACGCGGGCCACGCTGGACGAACTCGAACGCATCGTCGCCCGCGCGCCCGAGGCCGCCGCGTATCACGTCTGCTTCACGCGGCCCGCCGGCACCACCGACGACTTCCATCAAGGCTTCCTCTTCGAGAAGGCCCGGTCGATTCCCGGCGTCTCGGTCGCGATCGACGACGGCGGCATCGAAGCCGAACGCTTCGGCGCGCGGACCTCCGGCGACGCGGTGCTGTATGCGCCCGACGGCGAACTGCTGTTTCACGGCGGCATCACCGGATCGCGCGGGCATGCGGGGGAGAACGAGGGACAGGCCGCGGTGATCGAAATCCTGTCGGGCGGAGCACAGGCGGCGAAAGGTACGTGCGTGTTCGGCTGTCCCTTGCGGTCATCCGCGTTGTAGAGGAATTCGATGACGAGCGAACTGTTGGATCAACCCAGCCTCGAAGTCCGCCGCCGAATCGACGCGCGGGCCGCCGAACTGTTCGACGCGCAGCGGCAGGCGGTCTATCGCCGCACCGACCGCATGTTCGCGGTGCTGATGATCGTGCAATGGATGGTGGGGATCGGCCTCGCGTGGTGGGTGTCGCCGCACGCCTGGGCGGGAGGCGACCGCTGGCTGCACGCGCACGTCTGGGCGGCGGTGTTTCTGGGGGGGGCGATCAGCTCGCTGCCGGTCTGGCTGGCGATCTTCCGCCCGGGCAGCGCCCTGACGCGCTACGCGATCGCCGTCGCGCAAATGCTGTTCTCGGGGTTGCTGATCCACCTCATGGGCGGGCGGATCGAAGCGCACTTCCACGTGTTCGGCTCGCTGGCGTTCCTGGCTTGTTATCGCGACTGGAAGGTGCTCGTGCCCGCGACGCTCGTCGTCGTGATCGACCATTTCGTGCGGGGCGCGTTCTTCCCCTTCTCGTTGTATGGCGTGCTCGGCGCGCCGCTGTGGCGGACGTTCGAGCACGCCGGCTGGGTGCTGTTCGAGGACGTCTTCCTGGTGATCGCGTCGTTGCAAAGCGTGCGGGAAATGAAGCTGCTTTCGCTCCGCCAGGCGGAAGTCGAAACGGCGCACCTGTACGTCGAGAGCGAGGTCCAACGCCGCACCGAAGAACTGTTGGCCGCCCGCGCCGCCGCCGAGCAGGCCAGCCGCGCCAAGAGCGAGTTCCTCGCCAACATGAGCCATGAAATCCGCACGCCGATGAACGGGATCATCGGCATGACCGACCTGCTGCTCGACACCGAACTCTCCAAAGCGCAGCGGGACGACCTGGAGACGGTCCGCGACTCGGCCCGCTCTCTGATGACCGTCATCAAGGACGTGCTCGACTTCTCGAAGATCGAGGCGGGCAAGCTCGACCTCGACTCGGTCCCCTTCTCGCTCGAGCGCTGCGTCGGCGACACGATGAAATCGTTCGCACTCGCCGCCCACAAGAAAGGCCTCGAGCTGGCCTATCACGTCGGCACCGATGTGGCGGACGGCCTCACCGGCGATCCCGGCCGGCTGCGGCAGGTGCTCACCAACCTGATCGGGAACTCGCTCAAGTTCACCGACAAGGGCGAGATCGTCCTCGACGTCGTACTCGAATCCGCCTCGCCGGAAGCGGTCCGCCTGCATTTCATCGTCGGCGACACCGGCGTCGGCATTCCTGCCGACAAGCAGCAACTCATCTTCGAGGCCTTCGCCCAGGTCGACAGCTCGACCACGCGGAAGCACGCCGGCACCGGACTCGGCCTGGCGATCACCGCGCAGCTCGTCGCGATGATGAAGGGAAAGGTTCACGTCGAAAGCGAGCCCGGCCAGGGCAGCCGCTTCCACTTCACCGCCGAATTCCGCCGGTGCGAGGAAGGCGCGTACCCGTCGCCCGGCGCCGAGCCGCGCGAGCTGAGCGGCCTGTCCGTGCTGGTCGTCGACGACAACGCGACCAACCGGCGGATCCTCGAACAGATGCTCTCCAATTGGAAGATGCGGCCCACCGTGGTCGCCGACGCCGCCGAAGCGGTCGCCGCCATGGATCGCGCCGCCGCGGCGAACGCGCCGTTCTCGCTGGTGGTGCTCGATTCTCAAATGCCCGAGGTCGACGGGTTCATGCTCGCCGAACGGATGAACCGCGATTTCGATCTCAACGGCGTGACGATCATGATGCTCACCTCGGCCGATCGCCAGGGGGACATCGAACGCTGCCGCGAGCTGGGAATCCAACGCTATCTCACCAAGCCGATCACGCAGTCGCACCTGTTCGACTCGATCCAGTCGGCGCTGGGAATGAGGCGGTCGCGCGAGCCCGACGCGGCCGCCGCCGGCGCGGACGCGAAACCGCGGTCCGAGCGTCGCCCGCTCCGCGTCCTCGTCGCCGAGGACAACGTGGTCAACCAGAAGCTCGTGCAGCGGCTGCTGACGAAGCTGGGGCACTCCGCCCGCGTCACCGCGAACGGGGCCGAAGCGCTCGAGGCCCGGCGGAGCGAACCGTTCGACCTGATTCTGATGGACGTGCAGATGCCGGTCCTCGACGGCTTCGAGGCGACCGCCGCCATCCGCGCGGAAGAGCGAACCACGGGCCGGCACATTCCGATCATCGCCCTCACCGCCCACGCCATGAAGGGAGACCGCGAGGCGTGTCTCGCCGCCGGCATGGACGGCTACGTCACCAAGCCGCTCGAAATGGAACGGCTGCAAGCCGCGCTCGACGAGGCGGCGCTCGCCCTGCCGCCGCGCGAGAACGTGGAGGAACGTCCCGCCCCGGCGGACGACGCCTCGATCAAGAGCGAATCCATTCCTTCATCCCCCGCGTTCGACGACGAGCTGCGGGCGATGATCGCCGCACTCGATGACGACGAGGAATTGTTCCGCGAACTGGCCGAGACGTTTCTCGAAGCCTGCCCCGGCTGGATCGGCGACATTCGCGCGGCTCTCGACGCGGGCGACGCGAGGGGGCTCGATCGTTCGGCGCACACCCTGAAGGGGGCGGTCGGGAACTTCGGCCGCGGTCCGGCGTATGAAGCCGCCCGGCGGTTGGAGGAGATCGGCCGGGAGGATCGCCTCGACGAGTCCGTTGCCGCGTGGGATGAGCTGGACCGCGCGCTTTCCGCACTGATTCACAAACTGGAATCCGCGACCGAGGTGAGCGTCTCATGAGAATGTTGATCGCCGAAGACGATCCCGTCAGCCGCCTCCGGCTCGAAAAGGCGCTGGCGAACTGGGGCTACAAAGTGACCTCCGTGGACAACGGGGACGCCGCGTGGGAAATCCTCGATCGCGAGGACGCCCCGCGCCTGGCGCTGCTGGACTGGGTGATGCCGGGACTCGACGGAACCGACGTCTGCCGCCGCGTCCGCGCCGCCGAGAAAGGAGGCGCGTACACGTACCTCGTGCTGCTGACGGCCCGCACCGCGCCGGAAGACGTGGTGGAAGGACTGCGGGCCGGGGCCGACGAGTATCTCTGCAAGCCGATCCTGCCGATGGAGTTGAAGTTCCGCCTGCGCAGCGGTCGCCGGATCGTGCGGATGCAACGAAAGCTGCTCAAGACCTGCACCGAACTGCGGAGGCAGGCGACCCACGACTCGCTCACCCGACTGTGGAACCGCGCCGCCATCCGCGAGTTTCTCGCGCAAGAGTTGATCCGCGCGCTGCGGCAGCAAACATCCTTCGGCGTCGCACTGGTCGACATCGACCGCTTCAAACTCGTCAACGACACGTACGGCCACATGACCGGCGATCGCATTCTGCGGCAAACGGCCGAGCGCCTGCACGCCGAACTCCGCCCGTACGACCGGCTGGGCCGGCACGGGGGGGAAGAGTTCCTCGTCGTGCTGCCGGGCATCACGCTCGGCAGCGCCGCCACGCACGCGGAACGACTCCGCAGCGCGGTCGATCATTCGCCGATCGCCTTCGAGGAGGGCGAAGTGCCCATCACCGTGAGCGTGGGGATCGCGGTCCACGAGCCGGGCGATCTCGGCGACGAGGAATCGCTGTTGCAAGCGGCCGACGCCGCGCTCTATCTCGCGAAACACAACGGTCGCAATCGAGTCGAAGTCGCGTCGCTCATCGAGACCGCGGCCGACGAGTCGCGGCCCCTCGGCGACAGCGATGCCGAAAGCCGCGCGCGCTGAGCGTCGGCAAAGTCGAAATCCGGCAACCGTTCACCCGAACGGCATGGCGGCCGATTCGGCTTGCTGGTCGACGATTGGGCGGGTAGGACGAACTTCAGTTCGTCGTGCCCGCCATCGCATGCCGATTTTTCCGACGTCGAAAACACCATCGATCAACGTCGGCGAGGATCGGCGGCGCTTTGCCGATCGCCCAGGGCGCGGGCTTCGCGCGGCGAACTGAAGGTCGCGCTACGAAGCCCGCTGCGCGATCGCCCTCGTCCAACTCGAGATGGCGCGGTCCGCACACGGTCGGCCACGATTCGCGATGGGGACGGGCCGATCTCTCACCAATGCTCCACCGGACCGTTCGGCACCTTCACCAACGCCGTCGCGACGCTCGATCCGCGTTCGCCGTGACGATCGCGGATTTCGTTCACGATCCGGTCGAACTCGGCTGCCGATTCGAAGCGCCGCAATCGGTCTTCCAGGTCTTCCGGGATCCCCAGCCGTGCCCCGTACCAGCCGGCGAACTTGCGGAACAGCGTGCAGGCGTAATCGCCGTGCTGCTCGGTCATCAGCGTGAAGTGACGGACGAGAAAGGCGAGTTGATCGTCGGGCGGAACGATCTCCTCGAATGACGCTCGAACGTCGGATGCGGACGCCGCCGAAGGGCGATCGCCATCCGCGCGCCGGGCGATGGCGCGCGCGAGTCGCTGAAAAATCCATGGATCGAGCAGCACGCCGCGGCCGATCGCGACCGCCGCGCAGCCGGTGACGCGGCGCATGCGGAAGGCATCCGCCACGTCCCGCACGTCGCCGTTGCCGACGATCGGAATGAAATCGACCGCCTCGACCACCGCTCGGATTCCGTCGAGATCGACGCGGCCGCCGAAGCCCTGTTGCCGCGTGCGGCCGTGAATCGTGATCGCCGCCGCCCCGACCTTCTCGAACTCGCGGGCCAGCACGGGAGCGGTGATCCGCTCGCGATCCCAACCGAGCCGCATCTTCACGGTGACGGGAACGGAAACCGCTTCGACGACGGCGGCGACGGTGCGAACCGCGCCGTCGGTGTCGCACATCAGCCGCGCTCCGCCCCCCTGTCCGGTGACCTTGGCCATCGGGCAACCCATGTTGATGTCGATCCCCTCGTAGCCGCGCTCCGCGAGGAAGCGGGCCGCCGCGACGAGTTCCGCCGCCTTGCCGCTGAAAATCTGCACCGAGAGCGGCCGGTCCTCGGGAGACGTGGCGATCAGGTCGAGCGCCTTCCGCCGTCCGGACAGCAGCGTCGCCGCCTGAACGAGATCGGTCGTCGCCAACCCCATTCCGCCCAGTTCGCGAATCGCCGTGCGAAACGCCAGATGCGTGTAACCGGCGAGCGGCGCGAGAAAATACCGCGACGGCATCACGCGCGATCCGATCGCGATCTGCGGATCGTCATCGGCGAACGGCGAAGCGATTGGAGATTCGGTCGTCTCGCGCACGATCGACATGGGCACGCCAATAGCCGAGGTGGGACTCGAACCCACACGCCCCGTTCGGGGCCCGGGATTTTAAGTCCCGTGCGTCTTCCAGTTCCGCCACTCGGCCTGAGTGTTCACGGGACAACACCCGGTTCGGAGGTGATGCCGTCCCTCAGTCTATCACGCCCGAGAAGTCTCGCAAAGACCCTCGAAAGCCCAGCCCGGCGAACCCTCAACCAAAGCGGAGTTCGACCAAGACGCCAAGGCAGCAAAGAGCTTGGCGCGGCACTGCCGCAACCGAAGAGTCCTTCGACGCCAAGACGCCAAGACCGCAAAGGAGCGCACAGAAGCGGATTCCGGCACGGGACGAAGCGTCGGAAGCAACATCAGTCATCCTGAGCGAAGCACCAATCGAAGTCGGACGTCGCCGCCGAATCGAACTCTCCGCGTCCGCGGCGTTCTCCGCGGTTCGCTTCATGCGCCGCGGTAAAATCGAACCGCCGAGGGCGCCGAGGACGCGGAGAAGACCGGAGAGTGAAGGGGTTCGACGAACTCCGCCGAATCGCCGGCCGCCATCCGTGCTACTAACGTTTCGAATTTTTGCAGCGTGCGCAAATTTCCGGCCCACGGATTCGCAATGAAATCTGCGAAAATCCGCGTAATCCGTGGATTGTCCTTCTGCGATGGCGGACGAAGCGACGGCGTCCGGCATTCACGGATTTCGCAGATCGACGCCGATTTTCCGAACGTCGAGCCGTGACT
>JBBDNT010000214.1:0-17296 GCA_040877445.1 Planctomycetaceae bacterium | reverse complement strand
CCGTCCTACCCGCCCGTGCGATCGACCCACAAGATCAAGGTTGAAGAGGTACTACGGACAACCCACAAGTTCGATCTGGATGAGATACTACGGCGCGGGGGCGGACCACTGGCCGCCCCAGCCGGTGTGCAGGTCGTGCAGCAGGGCGAGCCAGTCCGCGGCGGTGCGGGTGTCCGGGAACGGGTCCGGGCGAACGGGAGCGGCGGCGCTCCACACGATCTCGAACTCCCCGTCGCTGCCGATCCGGCCGACCCGCGGCGTCTTGTGGGCGTGCTGCGTGTCGGCGTCGAGGCGGATCTCGCCTCCCGGCGACTCGAACCGCTGCGAGAGCATCGCCCGGCGGACGCGGCGCGGCTCGATCCCGTCGGTCTCGCGGACCGCTTGCGCCCAGAGCATCACCCCCGCGTAAGCCGACTCCATCGGATCGGTGACGGGCCGCTGCGGGTGCTTTTCATGATAGCGCCGCACGAAGTCCCGGTTCGCGGGCGTGTCGAGCGTTTGGAAGTAGGTCCAGGCGGCGTAATCGCCCGCCACGTCGTCCGCGTTCAGAGTGCGAAGTTCCTGTTCGCCGATGCTGAACGACAGACAGGGAATCGCCGCGCTCGTCACGCCCGCCGCGCGCAGGGCGCGGAAGAACGCGGTGTTGGTGTCGCCGTTGATGGCGTTGAGGATCATGTCCGGCTGCTTGCGGGCGATCTCCTCGACGATCAGGCCGACGTTCTGGCCGCCCAGTGGGAGATACGCCTCACCCGCGACCTCGGCCCCCAGCGACTTCAAGTGGTCCTTGATGATCTCGCCCGCCGCCCGGGGGAATACGTAATCCGAACCGACCAGAAAGAACCGCCGCTTGCCCAACTCCTCGACCGCCCACGTCACGGCGGGCACGATCTGCTGGTTCGGCGCCGCCCCCATGTAGATGATGTTGGGGGACAATTCGATCCCCTCGTACTGCAACGGATAGACCAGCAGATGATCGTGTTCCTCGAAGATCGGCTTGACCGTCTTGCGGCTGGCGGAAGTCCAGCAGCCGAACACCGCGCACACCTTCTCCCGCGAAATCAGCCGCTCCGCCTCGCGGGCGAACGTCGCATCGTCGGACCGGCCGTCGGCGACGACCGCCTTGACCGGCCGGCCGAGCAATCCGCCCGCGGCGTTGATCTCGTCGACGGCGAACAGCACCGCGTCGACCACGGCCGATTCGCTGCCGGACATCGTTCCGCTCATCGAGTGCAGCACGCCGATGCGGATCGGCTCGCCCCCCGGGGGAACGATCGCGCCGGCCGCGTTCGCCGGATTCGCGCCGCTTTCGGAGTTCCTCCACGGCTGCCAGGTCATCAACGCGGACAGCGCCACGGCCACGACGCCCAACCCAAGCGTAGCCCATTGCACGAAGCGCCGGCGGGCGGATTTCGGCGGTCCCCAGTCCCGCGAGGCCGAATCCGCGCGGCGCAGTCCGGAGCTGCTGGGCAGGTCGATTCGCCCCGCGCCCGACAGCACGGCCCGCACGGCTTCGAGATCCTTCAGCATCTCGTCGAGCGACTGATAACGGTCGGCCGGCGACTTCGCCATCGCCCGCGCGATGATCTCGCTGCACGCGTGCGGAATGGTCGCATCGACCGCGCGGGGATCCGGCGGCTCGGCATGGCAGTGCGCGTACATGACCCCCATCATCGATTCCGAGTCCTGGTACGGCTGCCGGCCGGTGAGCAGGCTGTAATAAGTCGCTCCCAGCGAGTAGATGTCGCTGCGGGCGTCGGCCGGCTTGCCTTCGCACTGTTCGGGACTCATGTAGTACGGCGTGCCGACCAGCGTGCCGGTGCGGGTCAATTGCCCGCTCGATTCCGCCCCCGCCTTCGCCAGGCCGAAGTCGGTCGCTTTGACGGAACCATCGTCGGCGATCAGCAGGTTGGCGGGCTTCACGTCCCGATGCACGATCCCCGCGCGATGCGCCGCTCCCAGTCCCTTCGCGGAATCGATCAGGAATCGCGTCGCATCGAGGACGGTACAGGCGCCGTCCCGCACCAGACGGTCGCCGACGCTTCCACCCGGAACCAGTTCCATCACCAGGTACAGCAGATCGTTTTCCTGCCCGATTTCGTGAATGGCGACGACGTGGGGATGATTCAGCCGGCCCGCCGCCTTCGCCTCCGCGAGAAACCGATTGCGGGCGATCTCGTCGCGGGCGACTTCGGGGGCGAGCAGTTTGATCGCCACGTCGCGCTCGATCAGCGGATCGTGCCCCCGCACGACCAGCCCCATTCCCCCCTGCCCCAACACCCCGGTGATCCGGTACTTTCCCACCTTCCGGCCGATCCACTCCGCCGGCCTGCCGCCGACCAACGGGAATCGCGACATCGTTCGCGGCGTGTTGCCGTTCGTCAACGCGGTCTCGCCGAGGTCGAACGGCGGCGGCGACGCGGCCGAGGGTTGCGTTCGCTGGGGATCGGCGGGTTCGGTCGCGGGAAGGGCGTCGTTCCGGTCGTCGATCATGGGGGAACTCTTCCGCTGGGGCGCACTGTCCGCACGTCTTCATCCTACGTCAAGAACGCCCGGCCGCAAGCGTCGCGAAAAAACGATCGCGACGATGCGGAAAATGCGCCCGTCCCACGGATTCGCATTCCGCCGGAAGTACGTCCATTCTGCCGGAATGGACGTGGCGAGCGGGAACGCGGGTGCGGAACCAAAAAGCGCCTCGCGTGACCCACGGCCCCCGGTTCGCCCGACGATAACCAGATCGAATTGGGAGCTTGGCAGGGTGTAAGACGGATTGGCAATCCTTCCAACGGCAATCGAGTCGGCGGAACGATCGAACTCCGGCGACGTTGAGAACTCACGCACGGATTGCCAATCCGTCCTACGGACAACCCACGACTTCGATCTGGACGAGGCACTACCCGCCGTCGATTCCGAACGGCGGCGGATAACGCACTTGCCCCGCGACGCCGGCGAGCGCTCCCGGCGACAGCTCGAGCGCCATCCACGCTTCGCCCGAAAACGGCGATTCCAGCGGCCGCGCCGACTCCGCCGAGAACCCGAATCGCGGATAGAACTCCGGATGCCCCAGCACGATCACGCTGCGATATCCGAGTTCCCGGCATCGATCCAGCCCGCGCCGCACGAGTTCCGAGCCGATCCCCCGCCGTTGCCACCGCGGCAACACCGCCATCGGCGCGAGCGCGAGCGATTGGACCGTGCCGGCGTCGGTGACGATCGGCAAGTCGCTGAAGAGGACATGCCCCACGATCTCGCCATCGACTTCCGCGACGAGTGACAGCCGCACGAATCCCCCCGCGCGCAGTTCATCGACCAGGATCGCTTCGACGTCCTGCCCGAACGCGAGGCGCTCGACCTGGCGGATCGGTTCGATGTCGTCGGGCGTTTCGGCGCGGATCGATGTGGGCATCCACCAAGCATCGTCGAAACCGGTCGGCAAAGAAAGCCGCCGGGTCGCGCCGGCCGCTCACGGAATCAGGAACACCAACCCGGTCACCGCCAACCCTTGCACGAGGAAGCCCTTCGTGCTGCATGTCGGGACGGTGGGGCCTAGGAGGTTTCGCCCGCAGCCGTAGCGGCAGCCGGGGGCGCAGTCGGGGGTCGCGCACACCAGTTCGCGCGGGTGCTGGGCGCCCATCTTGTAGGGCAGCAGCGGGATCGTGCCCAGGAAATGCACCGTCGAGAACAACGGCTGACAGCAGCCGTGCGCGAGTCCGCAGCGTTCGAGGTTCGCGTCCTCGAAGTACAGCGGCTGGTGATGGAAATAGTACGGAAACGCGCACAGCCCGCACTCGGTCCACACCCGATCGTGCGCGAACGGGTCGAGCAGCGGCTGCGAAAGGAACGGCTCGGCGGCGATGTTCGCGGGCAGTTCGAGCGGCTGCCCCTCGTCGTCGGCCATCCGCACGCGAATGTCAGCCCGCACCTCGCCGATCGGCTTCGGGTCGATCGGCGAGACGTGCGGCGGAACCGGTTCGTCGGGGAGTGCGGGAAGCGGAACGTCGAGCGGCGCCGCGGATGGAATCGCGTCCGCTGCCGAACCTTCGAACGGCACTTGAGCCGCCGCCGTTCCCACGAGCAGCAGCGACGCCGCGACCGCCGCGAGCGAGTGTGCGACCGTCGTCCGGAATCGTGTCGAACCGGTCGGCGAACCTTCACGACGACGACAATGAGCGAAGGGCGCACGGCGCACGACGGCCTGGGACATGATGGAACTCGCACGATCGTCGACGGGATGGGACGCGACGCCGGCTTGGGGAACCGTGACGTTCAAGAACTCGGCCGGTCTCGGCCGGAACATCGCCGCACCTCCCCCTTCGGCCGTTTCGAGCCTTGGACGTCAATTCGATTCCTTCGATCCGCCCGATCGCCGCGACCGGAACTCTCGCCGCAGCTTGCCGCACCGGCACGACATCGGCGGTCGAATGCGGCGTCGCCGCGAACGTGCGAGTAGGACGGAATTGCATTCCGTCCGCCAGTGACACCAGACCGCATGGAATGGCCGAGTATCGTCGCGATCCAGAACCATCGCGGCCGCACGTCTGGCTGGCGGGCGGGAACGACGGAATACGATGGCGTCCTCGGCGGCCGTCGATCGTCCCACTTAATCACACTTGAAGGAGTAGAGGTTCGGCCGGTCTTGCATCGCGCGCGAACCACAGAGGGAGCGTGCCCGGAACGACGCGGAATCCTTCATCCGTCTCGATCACCTTCTGATGAATCGTGCCGATCCGCGGGTCGATGAAGCTCGCCAGTTCCGCATCGGAAGGCACATGGTCGAACCGTTGCACGATTTGCGCGGAATTCTCCTGCCGGATGAGATCGACGACGGAACGAGTCATGGCGGAGACGCTTCGATTCGCCGGAGGAAAGTTCGCATTTCAGGATCGAGTGCGGCTGCACCCGCTGTTTTCCCCTGATCATCGGTGGCATCGATCTCTGCTCCGGCCTCGATCAGCGCCTTCGCGATACCTTGAAATCGCCGCCGCGTATCCGCATCAATGGAGTCAGGATCCCAAAATGTCTGCATCGCGGCAGAGTGCAGGGGAGTGGCGCCTCCCGGACCCCTCGCACCGACGTCCGCGCCGCGCGCGATCAGCGTTCGAACCGTCGCTTCACGGCCGTTGAAGGCCGCAAGATGCAGGATTGTTTGCTCCCGATCATCGCTCGCATCGAGGTCGGCTCCTGCGGCGATCAGGGCATCGACGGCCCGCGGATGATCGTTCCACGCTGCCTCCCAGACAGCGGTGCGCCCTTCCCGATCGCGAATACTGATATCGGCGCCTGCGGCGAGAAGCTCGGCCAGGAGTCGATCATCTCCGACGCCGGCTGCGTCGAACAGCGGGGTGCGCCCGCCGTGATCGACGTCCGGGTCCGCACCGGACGCCAGGAGAAGCCGCACGGAATCCAAATTCCCCCGACGCACTGCCCAATGAAGCGGAGTTCCCGACGTTGATGTGGCATCGACGTTGCCGCCTGATGCGATGAGAAATCGGATGATCGAGTCCATAGGCTTATTTTTGGACGCCGCCCAATGCAGCGCCGTGGCCTCATTATGGTCCTTGGCATCGACATCGGCGCCAGCCCGGATTGCGATTCGCGCGAGGAACCACATATCGGTGTGGGCGGACCAGAGCAGAATCGCGTCACTGAAGCGAACGATCGATATACACGTCAATGCTCCAATCAGAGCAAGCGCCGAAGCGAATAGAAGAACGTTTCGTCGTTTCGACTTGGTTTCATTCATGGTCGACATCGCTTCCGCGCGACTGGACGGCCCTTTTGCTCACGTCGATCGTCCCGTTGAACGGGTCGGGGTCGGGGCTTCGCGCCCTTCGCGCTCTTCTGTTCGTATCGGCTTGAACAGAAGGGCGCGAAGATCGCAAAGAGACGACCCGCATCGAACGATGGTCCCCCGCCGATGTCGAAATCCAGAAGTGCGCTACCGGGATCGACGCACGGAGGGATCAATGGCCGTCCGGTTGAGGAACCTCAGGATCGGAGTTCCGGTCATCAAGGAGGTCGCGGCGGACCTTGACCTTCGGTGGCCGCTCTGGGAGCCCTGCCGACGTCGGCAGAGAAACGTCGAATCTGACGATCCTTTCCCGTGGAAAGACGGTGGTCGACCTTTCCTTTCCATCGTCGTCGAGGTGCTCGACCACGATATAGTACGGCGTCAGCGAGACGCGTACCGGATCCTTGAAGGTCGTCCCGAGGCCGGATTTATCTTCGAGGAGGTACTTGTAGCTGTAATAGCTGCCCAGTGTGATCCGCGTCGGCTCTTCCTCGCATGAGGGACATGAGGGAGGGGGCGATTCGACATCCGCCGGCCGAACCCCTGGGTCGGCCGCGAATCCGATGTGCAGGATCGTCGCCACAAGGATCGCGGCGGCGAGAATCATTGCGGCCTTCACGTTCATTGCACCCTCGAATGCGTGCCGCGGGCTAACGCGATCGCGACGTGGAATCCAGACGGAACGCGACGTAGAGCGAGATGCCCATGATCGCGAGAAGCAACGCGGCAGAGACGGCGAATGGTGGACGGAACCCGACGAACGGGCCGCCCCACACGATCAGCGCGGCCACGATCAGGATCACGGCGAGCACGATTCGACCCGTGCGCGTGGCGTCCATGCGATCGCTCCTTGTCGCCGACGCTTTGGATGATCCGAAGCGATAGGGCGTCTGGGAGTCTAACGGAACATCTCCCCCCGCTCACGCGGGAGGCTCGCCTTCATGCCGCCCGAGTGGCGGCGAACGTCTTCCCGGCCCCCGGCAGGGCCTTCACCCCAGCCGCGACCGCCTGCACGACATTCCTATGGGACCGCGACACGAAGCCACGAAGGAAGTAGGAATGACGAATCCGCCCGGCCGTTCTCTTGGGCGAGCGACGTCCGTCTTTGCAGTGCAATCGTTTCGCTTCCGTTCGTCGTGCTCGAATTTCTCGCCGCGACGGACTCGATGGACAGAAAAATGCAGGGCGGTCTTCTCGGCGTCCTCGGCGCACTCTGCGGTTCGATTCTTCCGCGGCGCAGGGATCGGAACCGCGGAGAACGCCGAGGACGCGGAGAGTTCGGTTCGGCGGCGACGTCCGATCTTGATCGCGGCTTCGTCGCGCGAAATGAGAGTCGATCAGCGAAGATCAGCGTTCCTTGGGGCTCGCGCGGAAACCACGTTGACCGCTCAGGGCGTGCAACACTGAAATCCGAATCCTCTTCTTCGATGATTCGGCAGCCGCGCCTCGGTGGGTCGACGAAGCAGATGCCGTCCGCATATAATGGACCTAATGGTCCCGTATTCGAAATGGAAACGCGACGCCTCGATGCGCCCTTCCGAACTCTCGCTTTGGCGCTGCTTCGCGCCGCCCGCCGGAACGGCCAGCGTCGCGATTCTCGCGTTCGCCCTCGGTCTCGGTTGGCACACCACGATTCGCGCCGACGACTACGAACGGCCTCCCATCGACTACGCGAACGGCCCGCTCGCCGATCCCGTGACGAAGCTCGTCGAGCAACTCGAACAGGGAGACGCGCGGCTCGAATACGACGATCGGCACGGTTGGCTGCCGTCGCTGCTCGAAGCTCTCGACATCCCCCGATCGTCGCAGATGCTCGTGTTCTCGAAGACGAGCCTGCAACGGCACCGCATCACGCCGCGGCATCCTCGGGCCTTGTACTTCAACGACGACGTCTATGTCGGCTGGTGCGATCAGGGGGACGTACTTGAAATTTCGTCCGTCGATCCGCGTCAAGGGGCGGTGTTCTTCTCCGTCGATCAGAACGAGCGCGAACGGCCCGTGCTGATGCGGCAGATGGACCGTTGCACGCTCTGCCATTCGTCGTCGCAGACGCTCGGCGTGCCGGGGCACGTCGTGCGGTCGGTGTTCCCCGATCGTGCGGGCGAGCCGGTGTACGCTTCGGGAACGTTTCGCATCGATCATACCAGCCCATTCGAGAAACGATGGGGCGGATGGTACGTCACCGGCACGCATGGCGAACAGCGGCACATGGGGAACGCGCTCGTCGCCCGCGGCAGCGACACGGACAGCCTCGATCGCGAGGCCGGCGCGAACCTCACCGACATTGCCGACAAGTTCGCCGCCGGAAAATACCTCACGCCGCACAGCGACATCGTCGCGCTGATGGTCTTCGAGCACCAGACGATGATGCACAACCTCATCACCAAGGCTTCCTACCAGACGCGGATCGCCCTTCACCAGGAAGCGGAACTCCGCGAACTGCTCGAACTGAAAGAGGGCGAGCGATCGGAGAGCACGCAGGCCCGCATTCGCGGCGCGGGTGAGACGCTGTTGCGCTACCTGCTTTTCTGCGAGGAGGCCCCGCTGACCGACGCCGTCCGCGGCACGTCCGGCTTCGCCGAGGAGTTCGCCCGCCGCGGCCCGCGCGATTCCCGCGGCCGCTCGCTCCGCGAGTTCGATCTCGAAAAGAGGCTGTTCCGCTACCCGTGCAGCTACCTGATTCATTCGCAGGCGTTCGCCGCGCTCCCGCCGGAGATGAAGGACTACCTGCATCGCCGGCTGTGGGACGTGCTGACCGGCCGCGACGACGATCCGCGCTTCGCGCATCTCGCGCCGGAGGACCGCACCGCCATCCTGGAGATCCTCCGCGACACACTCGACGATCCGCCGGAGCAGTGGCGGACGGAGTCGCCCTGAGCGCCATTCCGACCGCGGCCGGAGTGCTGCTCGACCGCTGGAGCCGCCTCATCGAAACTGCCCCTCATCTGCGAAAATCGCACCGGCCAAGGGAATCGCCAGGCCGTCACGTGCTGGTGGTCCCATCCCGGCGGAGGCATGACGACGAGTCTCCCGTTTGCGCGTTCGTACCGCCACGGCTCCTCGAAGTCCGCCTCGGCGAACTCCTCGCGAGTCACCGGCAGACGGTCGTTCTCGTGGGTCAGGTGCGAAATCGTCCGGCTCATCTCATCGCCTCCGCCGACCGCTGTCGCGGACCGTGCTGTGATCGTGTGCGAGTCATTATGGTCGCGTCGTCCGGACCGAATGAAGCCTGGACTCCAACCGAATCCATCGAGCGCGATGCGAAGACGACGGCTGTGCCGCGGCACGTCTTTCGAGACGATGCGGGGTTTACGTCGCGATGCAGCGGCAGGAACGATATGCTGGAGTCGACCGTCTTCCACGGGAGGTGTCATGTGACCCGCGATGAATTGCTGAACCGAATCTCGATCGACCCCCGCGTGTGCTTCGGCAAGCCGTGCGTGCGGGGGCGGCGAATCTGGGTTTCGCTGGTTCTGGATTTTCTCGCCAGCGGGATGACCACCGAAGACGTGATGCGGGAGTATGACCTGCAGCGCGAGGACGTGCTGGCCTGCATCGCCTACGGCGCCGAAATGAGCCGCGAGCGATACGTGGAAATTCCGGTGGAGGTCGGTTCGTGAGACTGAAGCTCGACGAGAACCTCGGGCACGCGGCGGCGGAACTATTCCGGCAGTCAGCCCATGACGTGGAAACGGTTTTCACCGAGGGTTTATCCGGAGCCGTGGATGAGGAAATCATCGCTGCATGTCGGCGCGAGGACCGCGGCCTGGTGACGCTGGACCTGGACTTCAGCAATCCGCTCGTTTTTCACCCGGGCGACTGTTCGGGCATCATGGTTCTGCGTCTGCCGTCGAAGCCGTCCCACGATGATTTGCTGGTCGCGTGCCGAACGCTCATCCGGGCGCTGGAAATCGAGTCTGTTGCGGGCAAGCTCTGGAGCGTCGAGAGAGGTCGAATCCGCGAGTACCGGCCGGACGATGCCACGTGATTGCCCCGACCTGACAGTCATCCGATCCATGGTTTCCCCCGGGGAGATCACGTTTCTTCCCCTCCATCTTCCTCATCGTCCGCCGCCGCGCCGAACCGCCCGTCCTGGCAGATGGCGGCGAAGTCGTCGAAGAACGCCGGCGGCGGATCGACCGGTTTCAGCTCGCTCCACAGGTTCGCGCGGATGCCGCGGATCACCGCGCGGGCCGCTTCGTCGGCGGAGTCGAAGTCAGCCAGCGTCCATTCGGCGAGATGGTGCTTCGTCTGCGCGGCGCCTTTCGGAATGGCGATGTAGCCCAGCTTCAACTCCGTGCCGACGTCCTCGAGCAGCCGTGTGAGATGCCGATACAGCGGTAGCTGCAAGTCGATCCACACGTCCTTGCGACGGTGCGTCTTTGCGGGCGAGGCGGCCGACTCGCCGGATTTGTAGTCGAACACCACCCACTCGCCGAGTTCGACGTGCTGGTCGATGCGGTCGATCTTGCCGCGAAGCTTCATCGGCTCGTCGTCGACGTCGAACAGCGCCTGGCGATCGTCGGCGAAGCTTTGCTCGACGTAGCGGATCCGCCAGCCGAGCGCGGTCCATTCCGCCTGCCAATGGGCGAACGCCCACAGCCGGCGGCGAAGCTGTTCGAGCTGCACGCGCACCGCGGGCAGCGGATCGTCGCCGTAATCGGTTTCGATCCGCGCGTCGAGGATCTCATCGAGCGCGGCCTTCACGTCGGCGGAATCGGTCAGGCCGCGCAGCGCCTCATCGAGACCGAACCGGTACAGCGCGTCGTGCAGCAGCGTGCCGAATGCGCCCGCGTCCAGTTCCTCCGCTTCGTCGTCGCAGGCCGCGAGTTTCAATCGGTGCCGCAGGTAATAGCGATAGGGACAAGCGAGGTAGTCGCGGAACTCGGTGACCTTCATCGAGGTGACCGATTCTTCGAGCCGCGCGAGCGGCGGAATGGGAAACGTTCGCCCCGTCGCCTTGGCGAGCAGCGAACGCGGCAGCAGAATTCGCGACCGTGCCGGAGGCGTCGCGAACCACTTCAGCGTGCGCTCGGCCGCGCGATCCTCGGCGCCGGCGAACAGCAGCCGGCTGGGGATCAGCGGATCGCCTTCGCTCGATCGCCGCCCGACGATGATCCGCAACTCCTTCCGCGACGCCGCGAGCAATGCCAGGGCATAGGCGTCGCGGGCGAAGCGGCGATCGTTGTCCTCCAGTTGCAGATGCCGCCGCAGTTCGTTCGGCAGAAACAAGTCGGCATTCCGCGAGCCGGGGACGAGTCCCTCGTTGAAGCCGGTGAGCACGAGGGCCGGGGCATCGTCGAGCGGGAGTTCGAGCCAACCGAGCAGTTCGATGGCCGGTTCGTCCATCGGCGGCGGAACGACCGCGCCGCCCGAAGCCGACAACACCAGCCGCAGCATTTCGACGCCCCGCAGCTCCGGCGCGAGCGCGGGGTGCGCGTGGGCGAGACGTTCGGCGGCATCGACGATCGCGTCGCAGGCGCGAAGCGTTTCGCGATCGTGGGGATCGTCGCGATCGAGCACGCCGCGGCCGTGGCAGGCGACGAGAATCTCGCGGATCGGGTCAGTCCATTCGGCGGGAAGCCGCTTCTTCTTCGCAAGCGGCGCAAGCAGCTTCTCGACCTTCTTGATCGCCGCGTGCAGCGTGCGATAGCGGCCGCCCGCTTCGATCGCGGTCCAGATCCGCCGCGCATCGAGCCGCGTGGGAAGATGCGCGGCGCGGAAGTCGTCGAGTTGATCGAGCAATTCATCGTCGACCCAGCCCGTGGGGCGGACATCCTTGTCTGCCCGGTCGGGCGAATCATCCGCGGCATCGATTTCGACCGGGGTATTGGCGGCAGGCTGGAAAGCCTGCCCCACGTCCTGCCGAAGCCAGGCTTCGAGGGCCGGGTGCCGCAACAGGGCCGCCATCGAGGCGGCGTCGCGCTGATCGAGATGTTCGGCGATCGCCTCGAGCAGCCGATACGGTCCCGTTTGCTCGACGGTCCGTCCCACGCCGTAGCGGTGCGGCAGTTCCGATTCCGCGAACCGCTGCGCCAGCCAGGGGACGAGCCGCGCGTCGGGCACGCCGATCGTGATTTCGTCCGCCGCGTAGCGTCCGTCGAAGGCCGCGAGCGCCCGCAGCGTCGCGTCCGCCTGCTCGGCGGGACCGTCCGCGATCTCGACGATCTCTTCGGGGATGGGGGTCGGCAACTCGCGCCAGGCGTCGGGAATCACGCAGCCGTGCTCGTCGAAGCGGTCTTCCAGTTCCGCCGGAGCGAACACGAGCGCCGTGACGCGGTCGGCCACCTGGTCGAGCATCTGCCGCTGCGCTCGATTCATATCGACCGTGCCGACGAGCACGATGTCGCACTCGGTGCGGCACTCGCGCTTCCGGATGGCAACGAGCCGCGCGGTCTGCCGGTCCCACACGTCGAGCGCGTCGAGAATTCGCAGATAGCGGCTCTGCACGTCGGCGAGAATCTCCCACCGCTCGGCCTCGTCGAAGGCGGGTAGATGTTCCGCCTGGGCGATCACCTGGGAAAAGTCGAGGTCGTCGGCGGCGAGATCGCGGTGCAGTTGGCCGACGAGCCGGCCCAGGGCGAACCAGCCGAACAGGTCGCCGTCTTCCGGCAGCGCGCGGGCGATGCGGCGGAGGCGATCCGGGTCGGTCTCGCGCAGGGCGCGGACCCAGGCCAGTTCCTGCGTGAAATCGTCGGCGAAGGGAAGCCGCGGCTCGTACAGTTCCTCGGGCAGCGCGAAGGGGGTGATGATCCGCGGCGGCGCGAACGCCAGCTCGTGCGCTTCGGCCGTCGCGACGAGCACCTCGAGCAACCGCCGTCCCGCATGCCCGCCGGGAACCGCCACGATCAA
The DNA here is from genome assembly GCA_040877445.1 of Planctomycetaceae bacterium. Lineage (GTDB taxonomy): Bacteria > Planctomycetota > Planctomycetia > Planctomycetales > Planctomycetaceae > JBBDNT01. The sequence continues at coordinate 4,656 of JBBDNT010000214.1, read as the reverse complement.
CCCGGAGAGATCCCACATTCCCTCGGCGGCACGCCGGGCGCGCAGCCACTCCGCCGCGGCGGGAAGCGCCGGTCGCGACCAATCGAGAAATTCGCGGCGAATGGGCATCCGTGTTTCCGGCTGGAACGATCCACAGTCGGCACCAACGATTCGTGCCAAATCGCATTGGAACGGATCGCCTTCCGGATCGCAACATTCGTGCGCTGCGGACGACCTCGGTCAGGCGGAGGGATCAAAGCGGCCCATGGAAATTCCCAGCGCCTCGGCAATCTTCTCGAGCGTCTTGGCGGTCGGGCTGTGCTTGCCGCTCTCGAGCCGACTGATGTGCGACTGGGGAATGCCGCTCTTTTCGGCCAATTCATCCTGCGTCATGCCGGCCTCGCTTCGGGCTTCGCGAATTCGCTCGCTGATGAAGCCGATCCATCCGCGCAATGCGTCGTCCGGTTCCTCGCAGAGGTTCATCGCGCGGATTGTTCCGCCGGCTTGGTCAAGGATCTCTCGAACCGCCCGTTGCGCGCTTTCCCGCTCCTTGTCGTCGCCACCCAAGAGCGCGGGAAGCAGCGCGTAAAGATCATTCTGGTCGTCCTCCGGCAAGCGACGGACGCGCTCGCGTAGCACGGCGATCGCGAGTGCGATCGGGTTTTCGGAATCCATTGCGTCGGATGGAGTAGCATTTCGAGTCTCGGTATTCATCGTTCCGACTCCAGTACGGGGCCGCGGTCGATCGACCGCGGAGATGGCACAGTCGGCTCTCTCGTCGTCCGGCGTATCGTCGTTTCAATGGGGTCGCGGGGGTTTGTCCGCGGAGACCTGGTCCGCCGCGCCGGGACGCGGCGGGTGATAGGTGCTTCAATGTGGCCGCGGTTGGTTTGCCGCGGAGATTTCGTAGTACTGCACGACGCTGGTAGTCGCGAACTCGCTTCAATGGGGCCGCGGTTGGTTGGCGCAGCAGGGCGTAGCGAGTTGCTCGTATGCTCCACTGTCGCGGACACGATTCGTCACTTTGCGGAGAGCTTTCCATAATCGCCGCTTCGGTATTTTCGCCATCGCCGGCGCATCGTGATCTTCGTCCCCAGCGGCGTCTGACCGTCGTTCTGCTTCTTGATCACGCCCAGCGGAACGATTGCTCTGGTAGCTTTGTCGATCCCGAAAAACAGCCGCACGTTCGCACCACCGAACACGCCGCCTTTGTCGCGAATCTCGAAAAAGTCCTCAATCGGACGAATATCAACTGTGTCGCTATGGGAGGGGACGGGCTGCGATGCCAGTTCCCTGACCTGCATTGCCAGATGGTCGTACCCGACTTGCCCCACGACATCGACCGCTTCAGCGCACACGAAATCGATCAAGCCGACGTTCCACTCGTACCCGGGTGGCGGCCCGCCGCCTTCCCGTACGCCGACCTTCAGCGTGCGTTTCTGCTTCGACATCGTGTCCCCCTCGGTCATCGGCACGAACGCAGAGCGGGGCTATTGCATAATATGCTATCGTTATCCTAAAATGCAATTCCTCGGTTGCATAAATCTGCGGCTCGGCTCAAGCGATTCGGAGGAACGGGCGTGCGGCAGGATATTGCGCGGCTCAATCGAAATCGAAAGGCTTTGGCGTGATCGCAACCAATTATTTACAAAAGGCTTACAAAAACCGCGGCTCTTCGTCCGCGAAGGGGTGCAGCGCGCGAAGGGTCTTCGGTTTCGGCAGCACGCCGACCACGCCTTCCGCCATCCGAAAGTCGGCATCCGTCGTGATCTTGAAGTTCATCGGCGAGCCTTCCACGACCGTGATCGGGTGGCCGATTCGCTCGACGAGCTGCGCTTCGTCGGTCGCCGGTTCGCCTCCCGCTTGCGCGTAGGCTTCCAGCAGCAGCGTGCGGCGGAAGACCTGTGGCGTTTGCGCCTGCCAGAGTTGCGACCGATCGACCGTCTCGACGATCGAGCCGTCCGCGGCGACGCGCTTCAGCGTGCTCGTGCAGGGGATGCCGAGAATGGCGGCCCCCGTTTTCTCCGCCGCCTGGAACACGCGCTCGACCCACTCGGCGACGATCAGCGGACGGGCCGCATCGTGCACGGCGACGAATTCGACGTCGCCCTTCACGCGGGCCAGCGCGTTGCGGACGGTGTCGCTGCGCTCCGCGCCCCCTTCGACGATTTCGACGTTCATGAAGGCGAGATTCGCCTGGTACTTCTCGCGGAACCACTCAACGTCTTCCGGAGAGACGGCGACGATGGTCTGCGCCACGTCGTCCCGGTTGACGAACGCCTCCGCCGCCCGCAGCCAGACCGCCCGCCCCTTCAAGTCGACGAACGGCTTCTTCCGCTGCTGACGGCGGAAACGGCTGCTCCGCCCCGCGGCCGCCAGAATCACGGCGAACTTCGACATGCTCACCTCCTCGCCTCGCGCTCCCTTGGACTGTAACCCTTCCGCGTAATCCGTGGATTGTCCTTCTGCGATGGCAGACGAAGCGACGGCGTCCAGCATCCACGGATTTCGCAGATCGACGCCGGTTTTCCGAACGTCGAGCCGTGACTCCCCCCGCTGATGCGGGAGGCTCGCTGTGTCTTCGTTGCGATCGTTTGCACTGCGATCGTTCGATTCGCGTTGCTCCTGCGCGAATTTCCCGACCACGGATTTCACTGATGAGCACGGTTTTCGAATGAATATCCGTGATGATCCGTGCCCATCCGTGGTGAGAATCCTGGTTTTCATTTGGTTGCGGCTTCGCCGCGCTGGGACATCCGTGGTCGGTCGGAGACGGCTTCGGTTGGTCTTCGCCGCGCTATGAATGATCGTTCGATGATAGTCGCCGAACCGGGGGGCGGCAACGAGACGGCGACGCGGCAACGAGTTGGAATCGGATGCGCTGGGAGCGCCGGGCGTGCGTTGCCGAATCACCACGTCGAATTCCGCCCGCGTGGCGTTCGGGCAACGCGCTGCGAAACGTCCCCACTCCTCCAAACGAAACGTAAATCCTCTCGTGCGCACGATTTAGCGGAGGGGCGTCTCGCGTTCTGGGCGCTTTGGCATCCCATTTGTTCAAGAGTGGAACCGCACCGTCTCTCCCTTCGAACGATGTCCGCGATCCACCGGCCCGAATTCTCCACGTCGAAAGTCTGTGATGCCCGTCCCCACGATCGCCACTCTCGGCCTTTCCCCGCTGCTCGTCCGCGACCTTCCGGCGGAATCGGCCGGACGTTGCCGGTTCGAGAATGTCCCCTCGCTCGACGCGCTCCGCGAGCACCTGCGGACTGCGGAGCCGGCGGCGCTGGTGCTCGACCTGTCGCACGTCACCGGCGGAGGCCACGTCGAAGACCGATTCCTCGAAACGCTGCGTGCGCGTCATCCCACGCTCGCCATCGTGATGCTCACCGCGGCGGAATGTCCCGAGCCGCTCGAACGCCGCGCCGCGTGCGACCGGCTGGTCCATCTCCGCGAGCCGTTGGAAGCGGCGGCGATCGCGGCGGCGATCGCGCGGGAACTCGAACTCGACGAGCCGCCCGAAGTCGTCGCGACCCCGGCCTCCGCGTTCGACGAGAGGGACCGTTCGCAAGGCGGGGCCGTGCTCCGCGGCATCACCCGGCAATTCGAGACGCACAGCCTGCAGCTCAAGAAGATGCTCGAACAGTTGGAGGTCGCGGCCCGGCACGACGTGACGATCCTGCTGATCGGCGAGACCGGCTCCGGCAAGACGTTCCTCTCGAAACTGATTCACGAAGTCTCCCCCCGCCGTGACGAGCCGTTTCTGCCCGTCGCCTGCGGCGCGCTTCCGAACGAGTTGATCGAGAGCGAGCTGTTCGGCCATATGAAAGGGGCCTTCACCAGCGCCCATGCCGACAAGGAAGGGAAGTTCATCGCGGCGGGCAAGGGGACGGTGCTGCTGGATGAAATCGACGTCATCGGGACCGAGCAGCAGGTGAAGCTGCTGCGGGTCATCGAGACCGGCGAATTCGAGGCGGTCGGATCGAACACCACGCTCAAGAGCCGCGCCCGCCTCGTCGTCGCCAGCAACCTGGCGCTTCAGCCGCTCGTCGAGCAGGGCCGGTTCCGGCCGGACTTGTACTACCGGCTGAACATGTTGAAGTTCGAGATTCCCCCCCTGCGGGCGCGGAAGGCGGACATTCAGCCGCTCGCGAAGAAGTTCATCCGGCAACTCGCGGAGAGGCACCATGTCGAGATCACGCAAGTCTCCGAAGAACTGTACGACGCGCTCTTGAACTATCCCTGGCCGGGAAACGTCCGCGAGTTGGAGAACGTGATCCAGCGGGCGGTGATCTACAGTCGGGACGGCGTGCTGTCGGTCGAGGAGCTGCCGGAGCACATCGTGGCGGGGATCGCCGGTCCGACGAACGATCCTTCGGTGCGGCTTTCGGGGCGCCGCGTCGATCCCGCGAGCCTCGGCGCGCAGATCGCGATGACGGAGCAGGAGATCATCGAGCAGGCGCTGTTCAAGAACAGCTTCAGCAAGACGCGCACGGCGCGGGAACTCGGCATCAGCCGCGTCACGCTGTACAACAAGCTCAAGAAGTACGGGATGAAGTGACGCGGGCGAGAATCTCGAAGAGCGCGCCCTCGAACGCGTCGCGGAAGTCGCAAGACTTCCGACGACTCACTGGAATGGTCGGAATTATTGCGAATTCCGCTACCCCGCTCGATCGTAAT
>JBBDNT010000213.1:0-17579 GCA_040877445.1 Planctomycetaceae bacterium | reverse complement strand
AGCTGAAATCGCTCATCGGCTGGGAAAGTCACCCACAGATTCTGGTGAGGAGGCCCATTTTCAAAGGTTAAAATGATTCGCATCAATGCTCTCCGAATGAGCTATGACGTTGAGACTTTCCTTACATGGTTCAACGACTACGGACTGTCAGCATTGAAAAACAGCAAATAACCATGCGGTGAACGGGATCCGCCGATGACGCGGATTTTGAAATCATAGGTTTTTGGCGGCTGCCCCGTTACGGTCGCCGTTATCCCGATGCCTGAATGAGTGATTAAAAATGAGAAGATCGCCAAAAGGATGCACCGCACCGGTGCGGGGCCATCACTCAGCGGCCGCGGCAGCGAAGTGCCCCGCATGTCGTGGCCGCTCTCGCGGATACGGGGCGTACTCGTCCTACTCCCCGACCTACTCTTCGCCAGGCGGCACCGGCGGCGGTGGGGGCGGTCGGAGCAGCGTCGGCGGGTCCGGCACTAGCAGCAGGCCGCGCTGGTCGCGGGCAGGTTCTTCCGTGGTGTACACGCCCGCGCAAGTGCGGGCGCTCACGCCGATCCGCGAAAGCGTCGAAAAGCGAGCATCCTTGCCTGACCTTCGGGACGTCTTTCTCTGCCACGCGTGGGACGACCGGAGAGGCCCCGCCAAGGATCTGCATGATCTGCTCGAGCCGCTCGGTGTTTCGGTCTGGTTCAGCGAAAAGGACGTGCTCCTCGGCTCGCCGTTGCTCCGCGAAATCGACAGGGGACTGGCGAAATCGCGAGTTGGGATCGTGCTGGCGACTCCGGCTTTGTTGCGCCGCATCGAAGTAGCGGGCATCGCCGACAAAGAGCTTTCAGCACTCCTAGCGCGTGACCTGCTCGTTCCCATCGTGCACGACACAACGTATGAAGCTCTCCGCGAAGTCAGCCCTCTGCTTGGCTCGCGAAGCGGCTTGAACACTGCAGAAGATACGATGGCAGATATCGCGGCCAAGCTCGCCGAGCTGGTTGCCATTTGACTCTGTCCCGCGACCATATCGCAATTCGCGGGATACCCGACCGGCATCGAACCAGTCTCCCGGCAAGAACGTATCACTCGTTTCGGCCGGAACTCCCGAGCGATATCCGGTTCGGCGATTGCGCGCTCCGCTGGCGCGTCGCGGCTAACCCTCGCTCACTCGCTCGGCTTGCGGTTCGGATCCGGGCGGTAGCCGATTTCTTCCCAGCGGGCCGGTTCCTCCACCAGATCGCGGCCGCGGCGGATGCTGATCTTCTTCCCCGCGAAGTGCTTGTCGAACAGCGCGCGCGACGGCTGGAACGAAATCTCGCTGGTGCCGGTGGGGTGGAACACCGGGACGGTCGCGTTCGTGCGGTGTTCCTTGATGTTCTCCACCAGGTTCCCGCCCCCCAGTTCCCCTTGCAGCAGTTCGAGCATGATCTCTTCGTTGGCGAGGAACTCGTAGCCGTACTGGTCGAGATGCTGCCACGAAAAGTCGATCAGGTCGAACTTGTGCGTTCTGGTGCGGCTGTCGCGAATTCCGCCGCGGACGCGCACCGGTCCGTAGGCCTCGACGGTGAACTTCAGCCGCATGCCGTCCGCCATGTCGCGGAACACGGGCTGCAGGTCGCGATACACCTGCAGCTCGCGCGGGGTCGGCGGGCGGGGGGGCGGCTCGTCCTCGGCCCGCTCTCGCGAACGTCCGCCGTGGCGGAAGCGGAGGAACATCTCGCCGCTGCGGTCGTCCCACCAGGGCGGTCCCCACCGCGTGCTGCCGTAACTCGCGTAGAACTCAGCCTCGATCGTGCCGTGGCGGGCGTATTCGCTGACGGCGAAGAAGGGCGAGACGTACCGGAACTTGCCGACGTCGTCGATTTCGAACACCGCGATCGACTCGCGCGAGGCCCGCTCGGCGTCGCGCACTTCGTGGCTGACGAGCCGGATGCCCTCGCCCATGTTCTTCATCCGCGCTTCGACCGACTCCTTCGACAGCAGCGACGCGATGTCGATTCCCTCGGTCCGCGTGCGGTCCAGGTCGAGCAGCCGTTGCGAGAACTGGACGCGCTCCGTGATGGTGGCGCTGCCGTCTTCGTGGATTTCGACGTGCGCGTCGATCTCGAAGCAGCCGGCGGCGCACAGGCAGAGGGCCAGCGACAACCCCGTCGCGCGACCGGAAGCACGGCGGGCGGTGGAGCGGAAGTCGCGTCCGCCGCGGGACGATTCGCACATGGAGGTCTTGCCTGTTGGGGCGTAAGGATCGGAAAGCGCCGATGGTGCATGATAACGGCGGCTCCGCGTGGACGGCAACGGCGCGGGCGAGTCGTTTGGACGGCGGGAGCCGTCCCGGTGGATGAGAATCATCCCGAGTGGAATCCGCGCCGACGCCCCGGCTTGTCGCCATCGTGTGCGCGAATTCTCAGCACGAAATCACGAAGGAAACAATGAGCCGAGGGGTTTACCCTGGACTGCTCGAAATCGGCGGCGGAAGGCGGGCGGCAGCCTCGGGATTTTCGTGAATCCGAGTCGGGGCAGACGCGTCGGCGGGCTTGAACGTCGCATCGCCCGCCGTTAGCATCAATCAGTCGCCGCCGATACGTCGTCGCGGCACGGGCGTTCCGTGCGTCGCGGCAGGTCGGCCGATGAGGAACTCTTTCCCAGGGAGACCATCATGCTCCGCGAATCCGAATTCTATTGTCCCGAGTGCGATGACGGCAGCGAGGCGACGAACATCGAGTCCCGCAGGCAGTTCATGCGGAAGTCGTTCGGCGTCGGGGCGGCGGCGATCGTCGGCGTGAACGCCCTTTCGACCAGGCTCCTCGCGCAGGAAACGAAGGCCGCGCGTCCCGCCGGCCCCGCCGAAGATCTCGTCCGCGAACTCTATTCGGGGCTGTCGGCCGACCAGAAGAAGGAACTCGTCTACGCCTGGGACTACGCGCCCCGCGCCGGCGCGACTCCCTCCCGGCTGGCGACCTACAACGCTCCGGCGTTCGGCAAGCGGCTCGGCGAGAGCTACACCAAGCCGCAGCAGGATCTCGTCCGCCGCACGCTGCGGGCGACCCTCGCCAGCGACGAGTCGCTCGAGCGGATCAGCCGCGACGGCAAGTGGGACTCGAGCGGCTCGTTCGAGGGCTGCGGCGCCGTGATCTTCGGCGACCCCACCAGCGGCGAGAAGTTCACGTGGCTGTTCGCCGGGCACCACCTCACGCTGCGCTGCGACGGCAACTCCGAGCCGGGCGCCGCCTTCGGCGGTCCGCTGTACTACGGCCACAGCGCCAACGGCTACGCCGACACCAACGCCTACGTCTACCAGACGAACAAGGTGCATGAGGTGTTCGACGCCCTCGACGCCGATCAGCGGAAGGCCGCCGTCACCGACAAGAACCCCGGCGACGGTCAGCCGGCGATCCGCTTCCGTCCGGAAGACGAGCCGCGGCCCGGCGTCGCGTACTCCGACCTCAAGGCCGACCAGCAGAAGCTCGTCGGCGAGGTGATGCGAACCCTCATCTCCCCGTTCCGCAAGGAAGACGCCGACGAGGTGATGGCGCTCATCAAGGTCAACGGCGGGATGGAGAAGATCCACCTCGCGTTCTTCCGCGAAGGGGAGCAGATCGAAGGCCGGCAGCGGTGGACCTGCTGGCGTCTCGAAGGCCCGGGATTCGTGTGGAACTACCGCGTCCTGCCGCACGTGCACTGCTTCGTGCGGATCAACACCGTCGCCTGATCACACCCGCGGCGAGCGGCCGGCGTGAGCCGGCCGGTGGGTCGAATTGCGATTCGATCCCCACCGGTCGTTCACGCCGCCGCTCGTTTGCGATGGGTGCGGCGATCGTGGACGTCGTCGACGCCGGCCGCGCTCGTTGGTTCCGAGACGTGAGAGTTCGCGCGACGAACGGTTACTCGCGCGGGGGAGTACCGGGGGGCTTACGCCTCCCGCTCGCCTGGGGAAACGCAGATGCGTCGAGCTGGTTTCTCATTCGTGATCGTCGTTGTCCTTGCGCTCGCCGTGACGCCGGCGCTCTTCTTCGCGCCCGCGCAGGCCGAGGGAGACGCCGCCCCCGAGCCGGAGAAGCTCGTATACGACCGCGACATCAAGTCGTTCCTCGACGCGGCCTGCGCCCGCTGCCACGCGGGAAAGACCCGGCACGGCGGTCTCGACATGAGCACGCCCGCGCTGATGCTCAAGGGAGGAGTCTCCGGCCCGGCCTACGTCGCGGGGAACTCGAAAAAGAGCCTGATGATCGAGCTGATCGAATTCAAGGAGATGCCCCCCAAAGACGAAAAGCCGCCGCTGACGAAGGAGGAGCTGGAGAAGTTGCGAGAGTGGATCGACGCGGGGGCGGCGGAGTGATGTAGGCAGTCCTCGATTGGAATATGAGCCGAGGGGTTTATCCCCTCGGTGATCTCGCGGCGTCCGGATCCTGGCCGCAAGATTCCTTTTCGGTCAATGAGCGTGCCCGCACCGAAGCCGAGCCAACGTGATGCGTCCCCGCTTCACCACCGCGATCGTCGCGACCGCCGCGGTCCTCGCCGCGGTTGCAGGCGCGTTGCTCCGTTGGGATCAGCCGCTGCCCTACCTGCTCGTTGCGACTCTCTTCGGAAGCATCGTCGCGGGGTTGGTCGCCCATTCCATCGTGCATCGGGGCGATCGGCTGAAGAACCTGAAGAGCCTCCACCGCGTCTGGTTCCCATCGCACTTCGCGCTGCTCGGCGTGCTGTTGGCGGCGAGCATCATCCTTCTTGAAGGAAGCGCACGCATCTTCGCGATTGCGCTGGCGCTCGTCGGAACGCTGCTGCTGACGCGGATGTTCCTGGCGTTCCGCATCGAATTCGAGGCGGCTCGAACGGGCGGGGACAGGATGCCATGAACGATCAACCGCGAACGCGACGCGACTTCCTGACGCGCGGCGCGCATGCCGCCGGTGCGCTCGGCCTTTCCGGAACCATCGCCCAGGCCGCCGGATTCGCGACCGATCCGGCGACGGCCGCTCCGCCCGCGGACGACGAACGGCCCCTCGTCATCGACGGCATGATGCATCTCGAAGTCGTCGGCAAGCACTGGGAGGGATTGATCGACGAGGTCCTCGCGCATTACGAGGCCGCGAAGATCGACAAAGGCGTCATCCTCACCACCTGGATGCCCACCAAGAAATCGAACGACCGCACGCTCGCCGCTTACGAGAAGCATCCGGACCGGTTCATCCCCTTCGGCCACATCCGCCCGCAGGATGACGAGTGGGAGAGCGAACTGAAGCGGATCGCCCAGCCGCCGTGGAAGGGGCTCAAGCTGTTGCACGGCGAATTCGCCCGCCACGCGGGGGACGACCTGCAGGGGACGGTCCGGCGAATGTTCGACAAGATCGCCGAGGTGGGCATCAAGGTGGTGAAGATTCACCTGCAAGTGCCGGAGATCGTCGAGGAGCTGACCCGGGCGTTTCCGAAAATCATGTTCATCTTCCCGCACTTGGGCGCGTGGAACGAGCCGCGGAACACGCACACGAAGGCGTTCTGCGAACTGGCCCGCGGGCGGGAGAACGTGTATCTCGACACGTCCGGCTTCGCCAGTTACTGGGACATGGCGAAGTGGATCCGCGAGGCGGGCGTCGAGAAAGTCACGTTCGCCTCGGACGGATTCCTGTGCAGCCCGCTCGTCGAGAAGGCCAAGGTCGAATCGCTCGCCCTCCCCACGCAGGACCGCACCCCGCCGTTCACGCGGGACGAACTGGCGCTCGTGCTCGGCGGAAACATGGCGCGGATCCTGGGGATCGACGCCAAGACCGAGCGCGGCCGCCGATCCTCCGCGGAACGAACCGGAACGAAGCCCGCGGGTTGATTCCGCGGGAGTGGTTCCGCAGAATGGCGCGGCGTCCCGTCGGCATGTCGCGCGCGACGACACTCCGGCTTATTCGATCGACCGCGGGGACCGATGATGGCCGACGCCCTTTCCGCCACGCTCCCCGACTCCGCACTGCCGGGACGCACGCCCGCCGGGTTGAAGTTCCGACTGTGGGTGATGATGTTCCTGCAGTATTTCGTGCAGGGAGCGTACTTGCCGGTCCTCACGGTCTATCTCGACACCGGCCTCGGGTTCGGCCCGGAGCAACTTGGCTACGTCGGCGCGGCGATCGCGGTGGGGTCCCTGGTCGCGCCGTTTTTCGTGGGGCAACTGGTCGATCGGCATTTCGCGACCGACCGCGTCCTGGCGGCGTTCCACCTCGGCTGCGGCGCGCTGATGCTCGTGCTGTACATGCTGACGAGCTTCTGGCCGATTCTCGTCGTCGCGACCCTGTACTCCGCGCTGTACGTCCCCACGACGATGCTCACCAACTCGCTTTCGTTCTGGCATTTGCGCGACCGCGAGCGCGAGTTTCCCGCGGTGCGACTGTGGGGGACGGTGGGCTTCATCGTGCCGGCATTCTTCATCGAAATGGTGCTGCTTCGCGGCATGGGAGGGGAGACGCTGGACAAGGCCCGCGGCGTGATTCTGCTGGTTTCGGGCATCGGCAGCCTGGCGATGGCGGCGTATTGTCTGCTGCTGCCGCACACTCCGCCGGTGAAGAAGAAGCACTCCGACTTCGCCCCGAAGAAGGTCTTCGAACTGCTGAGGCTGGTCGACTTCCGCGTGCTGGTGCTCGTCAGCTTCGTGGTGGCGATCGCCCACCAGTACTTCTTCGTGTGGAACAGCCCATTTCTCCAGGCGATGCTGCGGCGAGGCGGCATCGAACGCGCCCTCGAACAGCAGATCGCCGCGATCGGCCAAATCTTCGAAGTCGCGGTGATGGCCGTGCTGGGACTGATGCTGCGGAGGCTCGGATTCAAGCGGACGTTGCTGATCGGCGCAGCCGCGTATGCCGTGCGCTGCCTGGTGCTGGGGACCGCCGCCTCGTGGGACGGCCCGTTCCCGGCGGTGATGACTCTGGTGGGAGTCGGGCAGGCGCTGCACGGCGTGTGCTTCGGCTGCTTTCTGGCGGTGGCGTTCATCTACGTCGATCGCGTGGCGCCGGTCGACATCCGGGGGAGCGTGCAGAACCTGTACGGCGTGGTGGTGATCTCGCTGGGATTGTCCCTCGGCGCGCTGGTCAGCGGGAAGGTCGGCGCCGCCTTCACGAGCGATTCACCCGCTGCGGGACTGCGATCGCGGATGGGCATCGAGTACACCGTCGGCATCACCACGGAGGAGGAACGAACGTCCGAGGGACGGGTCACCAGGCATCGCGACTGGCCCGGCATCTGGTTCAGCGGCGCGGTGATCGCCGCGGTGGCGGTCGGCTGGCTGGCGATCTCCTTCCCGCGCGACCCCCCCCCCGCGAATGTGTATGATGACGGTACGAACCAGAAACCCCGCGCGTAGGCGCAGCGAGACTTCCGGGTTCGAAGCGAGCCTCCCGCGTCCGCGGGGGGAGGCGACCGTCGAAGGACTCCCCCCACTCACGTGGGAGGCTCGCGAGCGTTCGCGTGCGAGGTTCGAGAACGCGTTGAGCTTGCGAAATCACGACTTTCGGACCTCGAACGCGGGAACGTTCCGCCGCCTTCGTGCGTCCCTTCATCGCTCGTCGTTCCCCAACGAATCGACCCACAGGAAGGACTCTTCGAGATGAACGCTCATCGCACTCGCCGGATCACCCTTGTTTCCGCCGCGGGCCTGTTGCTCGCCGGCGTTTTTGCCGCGCTGCCCGACTGCGCCCATCGGCTGGAGGCTCAGCAGCCGCGCCCGGTTCCCCGCGACGTCGGTGCGCCGCGCCCCGCGCAACCGCCGCTTTCCGACGATCTGAAGTCGGTCGTGCGGGGGAACAACCGCTTCGCCTTCGAACTGTATCGCAAGCTGCGCGAGACGGAGACCGGCAACCTGTTCTACTCCCCCTACAGCATCTCGACCGCGCTGGCCATGACCCACGCCGGCGCGAAGGGCGAAACCGCCACGCAAATGGCTCGCACGCTCCGTTTCGACCTTCCCGAAGAGAAGCTGCACGCGGCCTATCGCGAACTCGCGAGCCGTCTGCGGCCGGAAGCCGCGCAAGGGGAATCGCCGGCGTACATCCTCACCGTGGCGAATCGGCTGTGGGGGCAACAGGGCTACGACTTCCTCCCCGAATACCTGAAGCTGACCCGCGAGCAATACGGCGCCGAACTGGCGCAGCTCGACTTCGCGCAGTCCGAACAGGCCCGCATGACGATCAACGACTGGGTCGCGACACACACCGAGCGCAAGATCGAGAACCTCATTCCCGGCGGCGCGCTCGACGACATGACGCGGCTGGTGCTCACCAACGCCATCTACTTCAAGGGAGACTGGGCCAAGCCGTTCGAGAAGCGGGCCACGCAGGCGGCCGACTTCCACGTCACCAGCGACAAGACGACCAAGGCCCCGCTGATGCACAAGTCGGACAATCTGCCGTATGCCGACCTCGGCGACGCGCAACTGCTCGAACTGCCCTACGCGAAGAACGGCGTCTCGATGCTGGTGCTGCTGCCGAAGAACGTCGACGGACTCGACGCGCTCGAAGCCAAGCTCACCGCCGAGAACTTCGCCGACTGGACGGCCAAGTCGCGGCGGCGCGAGGTTCAGGTGTTTCTGCCGCGGTTCGAACTGACCGAGGAATTCCAGCTCAACGGCATGCTGAGCGCGCTGGGAATGAAGGATGCCTTCGTGCCCGACCAGGCGGACTTCTCCGGAATGAACGGCCGCCGCGACTTGTACATCACGGCGGTGGTTCACAAGGCGTTCGTCGACGTGAACGAAGAAGGAACGGAAGCGGCGGCCGCGACCGGCGTGATCGTCGGCGTGACCAGCGCGCCGGCGGAGCCGACGGTCTTCCGGGCGGACCGTCCGTTCGTGTTCGTGATTCGGGACAACGCGACCGGAAGCGTGCTGTTCGTGGGGCGGGTGCGGGAGCCGAAGGGGTGATGTGGACCGCGCGTCGCGCGCTTCGCGAAACCGCAAGCGTGCGGGCGGCCGGTTCATCCTGGGGAGGACGGACTGGTCCCGGTCGGGTTGAGTGGTTCTTCAGTCCAATTCGCCGGCGCCGAACGGCTTGCGAGCGCTCGTCCTGGATTGCGCCACCAATGCCCGGAACTTCGGATTCGACGTCAGTAGTTCATCCGTGAGGGTGTCGTCGTCCCCCGGGTCCAACGACTGAATCGCCACGAGCCGTCGATCCGGCATCTCGACGACGACCGTCTCGCCGGACTCCGCGCACTCATCGAGCGTCTTCCTCAGATCCGTCTCCAGGCGGCTCAGCGGGATCGTCTTGATGGCCATGAAACTCCTCGCCTTCCACTTTCAATTGGTTGCCGACCTTCCGCCCGACGATCAGAATGACGACTTCGTCTCCTTCGACATTATACAGAACACGCAGCTCGCCGGCGCGCAGCTCGAACTCGGCCAAGGGATTCGATATCAACCGCTTGATCGCTTTCGTGGGAGTCGTCGGCTGATCCGCAAGCCGGGACAGGATCGCGGCCTCCAGAATTCGTTGTTGACGTACGGGCAACGATCGGAACTGCCGGTCGGCGTCTTCCGTAATGGTGATTCGGAACGGCATGCGCGCGCCTTCTGACGACGCCCGTGCTCTTGCGTCGGCACATCGAACTCGACTCCCGCGGCTCGTCCGCAGGGAGCCGGGACGCCATTCGGGCATCCATGCTACACTGCGCTCGGCGCGAAACCGCAAGCGTGCGGATGGCGGTTTCGCGAGCGGGGGTTAGCGGAGATTCACGGTTTCCGTCGCGTGGTAGCCCAACTTCACCGCGACGACGCGGGCGTTGCCTCCATCGTGGATGAACAGCCGGCGATCCGTGTCGACGCCGACGTAACCGGGGTGGACCAATCCCACCCCGTCGCCCTCTAATGGGACGGGGCTGTCGGGACCGGCGCTGTCGGCGTTGCCGTACCGGCCGATCCGCGTGATGAGGTTCCCGGCGCGATCGAGCACGGCGACGTTGAATCGCCGCAGTTCCGGCACGAACGACCGCCCGAGATAGTCGAGTTGGAACCGCGCGTGCCAGCAGACGCACGAGCCTCCCTGCCCGCCGTAGCCGACGCCGCCGTATTTCCACTCGGCGTTTTCCACCCAAGTCGGCCCGATGCCGTACTTGGTGACGTCCGGCGGGCGCGGAGGTTTGTTCTCGTCGGCCAGACTGACCGGCGCCCGATCGCTGCTGAGAAACTTCGCCTGGCCGGGAACGAACTTCATCAGCGTTTCGGATTTCTCGTTGAAGTAGGGCTTGCCGTCGAGCACGCGCGGGGCGCTGACCATGACGTACAGTCCGTCGCGTTCGTCGATGCCGATGCCGTCGCCGCCGGGGAGGCCGGGGATCGCGTCTTCGTGAATCAGCGTGCCGTGCCGGTCCCAGACATGAATCACCCACTTGCCGGCGCGGCCGGGATATTGCGTGGGCGTGTAACCCTTGGCGATCTGGTCGACGAGGTACTTGTCCTTGGGATTGCGTTCTTTAGCTTCCTCGCGGATGCAGCAGGCGACGGCGAGATGCCCCTTCGCGTTCACCCACAGCCCCGCGTCGTGCCACCACACCGGCCGCCGTCCGGGAATCGCCAGGGCGGAGAGCGCATCGGTCCGCGCGCCGCCGCGACTGCTGATGAAGCCCACGCTGCGCCGCTCCTCGCCGTAGTCCCACGGGACTTCCGCCCAGTTGCGCTTTGGGTCGAATCGCATCACGAGGGTGTCGGTCCGCAGATACGCCAGCCCCGCGAGATCGAAGGCAATGTCCTCGGCGTCGAACGGAAGATCGACCGCGCCGATCGTCCCCGTCTCCGGATCGACCTCGATCAACTCCATGAAACTCTTGCCGAAGCCGGTCATGTCGTCGGCGACGTAGAGCTTGTGATTCGCGGGGTTCACGTACAGCCGGCGTCGCGAGAAGTCGGGCGGCGTGACGCGGCGGACCGCCTTCTTCGCGTCCTGCGCGAAGTCTCGGACGAGCGCCCACTTTTCGCCCTCTCGGCGAATCAACCGCACGCCCCGCTCTTCCCATCCGCTGCGCGCATTCTCCGCGCTTCCGCCGGACCAGTTCATCTCGGCGACGGAAACGGTCGGCTTGCGCCCGACCACCCAGAACGTCGGCTCGTCGGCATGGCTGTCGAGGGTGATCTGATACGTCTGCCCGCCGGTCTCGCTCCATCCGCCGGAGCCGTCGGAATAACCCACGGGAAGCTTCCGCGGATCGGCCGGCCGCGGTTCGTCGAACGTGCCGAGCCGCGTGACCGTCGCTTCGATCTTGCGGAGGTCGATGTCGTGGTCGTTGAGCATCTGCCGGGTCGGCCCGATCGCCCCGGCCGAGAACGACCAGACCTCCTGCGTCTTGTGGTCGATCATCACCTTCACCGGGTGCGGCGTGGGAATCGTCTCGAGATATTCCCCTTCCGGCGAGAAGACCTGAATGCGGGCGTTGACGTAATCGGAAACGTACACTCGGCCGGCGCTATCGCACGCGACCGACGTCGGCACGCAGAAGCGGGCATTGTCCGAACCGTGCCCGCGATCGCCGCTCTTGAGTTCGCCCAAAAACAATTCCGGCTCGTCCTGGTTGGCGTATTCCATGCGAAGCACCGCGTGATAGCAGTCGCCGTCGGTCGCCCAATAGGCGGACTTCCAGATGAACCCGGTGAGGTACAGCCATTTGCCGTCCGGGCTGAACGCGATGCTGGTCGGTCCGACGACCCGGAGTTGGTCGCGGTTGACCGTCACCTCGAAGGACGTCTTCGGCCCCTGGATCGGCAACCCGCCGGACGAGCCGTCGCTCGCCAGCCGGTTGAGCGAATGAAACGCCAGCGCGACCTTCCCGTCGTGCGCCGCCATCGCCGAAGCCGCATAACCTCCCATGTGCCCTTCGGTGTCGGACGGATGCCCGCTCGATCCGCTCGACAGCAGCGTGGCCTGCGTGTACCCGATCTTCAACGGCAGCGATTTGCCGTCCTGCGGGTACTCGTGCCGCTGCAATCCCTCGACCTGGTCGATCTTGTCCGCGGGGAAGGGATAGATCGTGCGGACGTAATTCCCGTCGTGATCGAACAACCGGAGATGATCGACCCCCTGCCCCTCGAAGACGTACACGCCCTCGGGCGCGGCGTGCACGATCGGGGCGATGTTCGAGATCCGCTTGTGTGGACTCCACAGGTGCGTGCGCTCGTACTCGGGCTTCAACCCCAGCGAAACGCGCACCCGGCATTGGTCCGCCGTGTCGACGTACCGCCCCGCGTCGTCCTTGCTGTCCCACACGATCGTCTGCGCGCGGCTGTTCTTCGCGAAGGGGGGCGGTGCGTTCTCACCGAGCACGCCGCTCGCCAGATGGCGAACGATCTCTCCCTGCGAATCCTCGATGACGATGGTCGCATCGCACAGCCCCTTCGACTCGAAGGAGATGGTGAAGGCGTCGCCGTCGCGGGTGACCGCCGGCGGGCGGGCGAACTCGAAGACCGGCTCGCGCTTGATGCGGAATTCGTCGGCGTCGGCCGCGACGGCGGGGCACGGGCCCGAGAGAATCGCGAAACCGCAAGCGGTGAGGAAGGCGAACCGGAGGAGGGGGCCGCAGTGGATCGTCCGATGCATGGGTCGTTTCCCGTGGGATCGCGCGGCGTGCGGGACGGATCGGCCCGCTTCGATGCGACGGCCATTGTAGCGGCCTTGTCCGCCACGACGCAAAGCCGTTCGTTCGTCGCCCATCGGTGAGACTCGCGGCCCACGGGACCGCTTTCGATCCGATCATGGTCCGCAACGTGAATTCGCGCGGTTTCTTCGTAGGACGGAATACGATTCCGTCCTACGAAAGCCTCACCCGCTCTGCTCATTCCGGCGGCACGCGGACCTGGATGTCGTCCCCCACGACGCGGACGTCGTAGCAGTCGTTGCGAAGCTTCGCCCGCGGGTTGTCGAGCCAGGTGCCGTCCTTCACGCTGAACTTCCAGGCGTGCCAGGGGCAGATCACGCCGCCCTCCTCGACGTGGCCGCTGGCGAGCGAGGCCCCCATGTGCGGACAGGTGTCGTGGATGGCGGAGTACTCGCCGTCGACGTGGAAGATCGCCACCATCACGCCGCCGACCGGGTACGAACGGCCCTCGCCCTCGGGGATGTCTCCCAGCCTGGCGACGCTGATGAATTCGGACATGGTCGATTCGAGACCGTCGCGGCTCGATCCCGCGATCAGGCGGCGCGCGGCGGAGCGGGAACCAGGATCGGCAGGAGCTGCGAGCGGGCGTCGGAGCGTTCGCGCTCGATCGGCAGCGGCGGCGGCTCGGGGGCGCCGTTCGACTTGGCTGTGTCGGTCGCGGGCTTCACGCCGAGCTTCTCCTTGAGCACGTCGAGCGCCCGGGCGAGATGCCGGTCGCGGTAGTCGCTGGCGGGCGGGCCGTCGGCCTTGATGACGTCGCGGTCCCGGCGGTGTTCGAGGTGCTGTCGGAGTT
Organism: Planctomycetaceae bacterium; assembly: GCA_040877445.1. GTDB lineage: Bacteria > Planctomycetota > Planctomycetia > Planctomycetales > Planctomycetaceae > JBBDNT01. Next base: position 4,192 of record JBBDNT010000213.1, on the reverse strand, counting down.
CGACGGCGTCCATCTTGAGGGCGTTTCCCTCGTCGGGCATGACGCCCCACACGTCGTCGTCGGTCGCGCCCGGGAAGCGGTGGATGTTCTGCCCGCTGGGGCGGTGATAGCTGGCGGTGGTGAGTTTCAGGGCGCTCTTCCCGGCGTCGAGGTCGATGACGTTCTGCACGCTGCCCTTGCCCCACGTCCGCTCGCCGACGATGATCGCCCGCTTGTGGTCCTGCAGGCAGGCGCTGACGATCTCGCTGGCCGAGGCGCTGTAGCGGTTGACGAGCACGACCATGGGGAAGTCGGGATAGGTTCCCGCGCGGGTGGCGGAGAGGACGCGATCGACGGTGTTGCGTCCGCGGGTGCTCACGATCTTGCCGTCGCGGATGAACAAGTCGGCCACGTCGCGGGCCTGGGTAAGCAAACCGCCGGGGTTGAACCGCAAATCGAGGACGAGGGCCTTCATTCCCTCGTTCGAAAGCTGATCGAGCGCCTTCCGCAGTTCGTCGGTGGTGTGACGGCTGAAGTGCGTCAGCCGCACGTAGCCGATGCCGTTCTCCGGATCGAGCATGTAGTCCCACTGGTCCCCTTCGCCGTAGCGATCGCCGAGGACGGTGGAGACGTGGATGATGTCGCGCGTGAGCTTGATCTGTTCGAGCTTCTTATCGCCGACGTGCAGCACGCCGATGGTCACTTCTTCGCCCGGCTTGCCCTTGAGCAGCTTGACCGCGTCCTGGATGGAGAAGCCTTCGGTGGACTTGCCCTCGATCTCCATGATGATGTCGCCGGCGTGAATGCCCGCCTTGTAGGCCGGCGTGCCGGGCAGGGGGGTCATCACGGTGAGCCGCTTCGATTCGGGATCGATCTGCACCTGAATGCCGATCCCGCCGAACTCCTGCTCGACGTCCTGGGTGAAACGGGCCAGCTCGTCGGGGCTGATGTAGGAGGAGTAGGGATCGAGCTTCGTGAGCATCCCTTCGATCGCCGCCTCGATCAGTTCCCGCCGATCGACGTCCTTCACGTAGTTCCGGTCGATCTGCTCGAAGGAGTCGACGAAGGTCTTCATCAATTCGTAGTAGTCGGCGTCGTCGGCCGACGGTTCGGCGGCCCGGACGGGAACGACCAGGCACAGCAGGATCAACAGGCAAGACGCGGTCCGAGCCGGGCGAAGCCAACCGTTTCGCATGCGAAGTCTCCCGTCGATCGATCGCGGGACGCCGCCGCGGCGCCGCCGCCCACTCGAAACCCGCCGCCCAAGAGGCGCGGCGGGAGGAATTCCACTCTTTCCAAGTCTAGGCGATTCGCCCGTCCGCGGCAAGATTCGCCTGCGCGGGCCGTGATCCACGGGACGTGCGACGCGGTTTGCGCGGCACGATCCTGCGTGCCGTGTGAAGCTCGCCATTCTCGGACGGTGGCCGCGCGGAGTCCCCCTCTCCCCTTTTTGGGGGAGAGGGACGGGGTGAGGGGGCCGCACTCCAAGACGGCCGCGTTGCTGGATCGGCTGGCCTCGATTGATTGCGCGGATCGAGCAGCGTCCCCGCGATGCGCTGGCCGGCCGAAACCCCCTCACCCTGGCCCTACTCCCCCGCAGAGCCGGGGGAGAGGGGACGACGGCCGCGGCGCGGCCTTGAAATCGCAAAGTGCGTCGCACGCCCATCCACCGATAGAAATGTCCCCTCGGTGGTTGGGGGCGGCGGAGCGGAGGCGAGCGCTTGGCGCGCCGGAGCGGGGAGCGGCCTGTTCGCCGCCTCACGCGCGCGGTCGGCCGAGTTTCACAGATACGGCGACAGCAACCGCGCCAGGCCGTTGCGGAGCTGTTCGCCGAAGGGGAGCCCGCGGACTTCCTCCAGCGTCACTTCGCGCGCATTCGCGAGGCGTTCCTGGACGAGCGCTTCGAGGCGTTGCGTCAGTTCCGGGCCGTAGCACTCCACGTTGAATTCGAAGTTCAGCCGCAGGCTCCGCGGATCCCAGTTCGTCGAGCCGATCAGGCTCCATAGCCCGTCCACGAGCATCAGCTTGGTGTGATCGAAGGGAGGCGGGGTGAGGAAGATGCGGCAGCCCTTCTCCAGCAGTTGCCAGTATTGAGCCGCCGCCGCCCATTGCACGAGCTTGATGTTGTTCACCTCCGGCAGGTGGATCTCGACCCGCACGCCGCGCATCGCCGCGCTGTTCAGCGCGTCGATCAGCGAGGCGTGCGGCAGAAAGTACGGCGTGACGATGTGCACCGACCGGCGGGCGGCGGCGAGCGCGCCGAACATCGCGTCGGCGAGTTTTTCGAAGTCTTCGTCCGGCCCGTCGGAAATTCCCCGCGCCCACACCGGGCCGCGGCGGTCGATCTCCGGAAACCAGATTTCGCCGCCGATCGACTCGTTCGCGGCGAAGGCCCAGTCGATGGCGAAGACCTCCTGAAGATGCCGCACCGCCGGGCCTTCCAATCGAAAGTGCAGGCACTGCACCGGCTCCTTCGGATTCAGCGACAGCCAGTGTCCTTCGCGGATGTTCGTTCCCCCGGTGAAACCCACGCGGCCGTCGACCACGAGAATCTTGCGGTGGTTCCGCAAGTTCGCGTAGCGCAGCAGTTTCGGCGTGCGCGAGGGCAGAAACGCGGCGACGCGGAGTCCCGCGGCGCGCAGCCGGTGGACCATGTTCGGCCGGCTGTACCGCGAGCCGACGTCATCGATCAGCACCCTAACTTCGATTCCCCGGCCCTGAGCCGCGACGAGCGCTTCGAGGAACATCTCGCCCACGCGGTCGCTGTCGAAGATGTAGCTTTGCAGGGCGATCGAGCGTTCGGCCCCCGCGATCGCCGCGAGCATCGCCGGGTACGCCTCGTCGCCGTCGATCAGCGGATCGACGCGGTTGCCGGGCAGCGCCGCCTTGCCGGTGAGCTTGCGGCACAGCGCGGCGAGGCCCATCAGGTTGGGATGCTCGCCGGCGAAGCGTTCGCGGAACTGCGTCTCCTCGGGGGTCAGTCGCGGATCGGGAAGGTTCTTCCAGGACTCGCCCGCCCGCAGTGCGATCGCCTGCCGCTGGATGCGGTTGATGCCTAGAATGAAATACGCGAGCGAGCCGAAGATGGGGACGAGCCAGACGAGTCCGGCCCAGCCGATCGCCGCCCGCACGTCGCGCTTCCGCAGCACGATGTGCACGGTCGCGATCAGAAACAGGCCGACGTGCAGCAGCGCGAGGAGGTGGGGCCAGGCTTGTCGCAGCCATTCCGGCATGGTGGAGTTCGTCCTTTCACGGCCGGTGGGAGGCGTGGTTCCGCGGCATGAGGTTCCGCGAGAGGATAACACGAACGACATCGGGAGGCACGCGCGCATGGCACGTCGATCGGTCGCCCTGTGGCTCCGCGAGAAGGTCCGCCGCGAGGCCCGACTGTCGCTGGCGGGCGGCCTCGCGCTGTTCGCCCTCGGCGCGGCGCTGCTGTGGCTGACGTACTGGGCGGCCTATGGCCTCGCGGCGTTCTACCTCGAATGGATGTGGCCCGACGACGATGCGCTGAAACCGTGGGCGGCGCTGGCGCTCGTCGGGCTGCTGTTCGTCGGGAACGCGCTGCTCAGCCGCGCCTACCTCGACCACCTCGAGATGGACCTCGACCCGCACCATTCGTTGAAACTCGGCGTGTTCCGGGCGACGGGGTTCGGCTGGGCCTACGCGTTTTCCAGTCCCGCCCGGGCGCATGCCTCGTTCAAGATGATCCTCACGATCCTGTTCGTCGGACCGCGGGCGATGATGGGCGCCTGGCGATCGTGCGTCCGCGCGCGGGAATTGCAGCAGGTCGACGTGAAGAACTGCGTCCCGGTCCTGCGGATCGCGCTGCACCGGCAGCGACGCGTACCGTTCGTCGAACTCGCCGATACGCTGCCCGACGTCGATTGGCAATCCGCGGTCCGGCAATTGTCGCTGCTCGACGGCGTCGTGTTCCTGCCGTCCGAACCCGCGGGGCTCGCCGTGACGCCGAGTTTCGCGGATGAATTCGAGCGGTGGCGGGATCGCGAGCCGGACGACGAGGCGTATTGACAGAAAGGTCGAAGACGAAAAGACGAAGAAAGAAGGAAGTCTCACGCGGAATAACGCGGGACGGTAAAACGAGAAACGAGAAAGTGGGAAGTCTCTCGCGGGGCCGCGGCGGGTCGTTCTGTTCGCCCCGATCTTCTCGGGAGGAAGGAAGATTCGAAAACATGCCACGACGGTCAAGGGC
>JBBDNT010000212.1:0-17626 GCA_040877445.1 Planctomycetaceae bacterium | reverse complement strand
GACTCGCCCGCGGAAAATGGACCTGTCCCCTTTCCCCGCGACCGTGAGGGAGCGGGCGAATCGGGCTGCGTTCGAAAAACCCGTTCCTTACGGGCGCGGCTCGATGCGCGTGTCCGCGGAGACCACCGGTCGTTGATTTTCACGCCGCTGCCTTACGCCGGCCGCGGGCGTGGCGGTTTCGGGATCGCACCCTTCGCGGCGCTCCGATATCATGCCGGATGGGCTTCGAAATCGCCGCCGCCCCTGCCGGAGAACGCGCCATGCGACCATCGCCGACGACCGCGCTCGTCTTGCTCGGGATGCTGATGACCACGGTCGCCACGACCGCCGCGGAGCCGGCTTCGAAGCCGCCGCATTACCGGTCCGAATACCGCATCGTCAACGTCCATCGGCACTCGTACACGGCCAGCGCGCGGTACGTCGAGGCCGAACTGGAAGTGATGGATCGCGTCGGCATCGACGCGGCGGTCATCCTCCTCCTCGGACAGAACGGAACCGACCCGCGCTTCCTGGAATGGATGAAGCTTCAAGAGAAATACGCGGACCGGCTGGCGGTGTTCGGCAGCGTCGATTTCCGCAAGATCGAGCAGCCCACGTTCTTTCGCGACATCGTTCGAGACCTCGAATACCAGCACAAGCTGGGCATTCAAGGGGTCAAGCTCTGGAAGGACCTGGGCATGGAGATCAAGGATGCCGACGGCAAACTGCTCGAGGCCGACGACCCGCGGCTCGATCCGCTATGGGCGAAGATGGCGGAGTTGAAACTTCCCGTCGTCTACCATTGCGCCGACCCGAAGGAGTACTGGTCGCCGCGGACTTATCACAGCTTCCATTACGGCGCCGGCGCTCCGGAGTTCCACAAGGATCCCGAAATGCCTTCCTGGGACGAGCTGATGCGGCAGCGCGACCACATGCTGGAGAAGCATCCCGACCTGGTGATGATCGGCGCGCACTTCGGCAGCCTGACGTTGGACCTGGAGCGCCTCGCCGCCACGTTCGACAAGCACCCCAACTTCCATGTCGAATGCGCCGCCCGCCTGCGGATCCTCGGCCGCTTGAATCCGGTGGCGGTGCGGGACTTCTTCGTGAAGTATCAGGACCGAATTCTGTTCGGCAGCGATTCGGACGTGCTCGCCGGCGTCGATGTCCGCGACGACGCCGCGGTTCGCGACTGGCAGGACCGCGCGGCCCTGTTCCTCGGCCGGTATCTCGAATACTTCGAGACCGACCGGACGGACTTGATCGAGCCGTACCAGAACTCGCGCTCCTGGTTGCGCCTGTCCGGCGCGAAGCTGCCGCCGGAGGTGCTCGAGAAGTTCTACCACGGCAACGCGGAGCGGTTGATTCCCGGCTTGAGACCGGTCGCCGCGAACTCCCCCCGCTGAGGCGTTCGTTGGCGTAGCGGAATTCGCAAGAATTCCGGGCATTACCGGCTATGCGTCGGAAGTCTTGCGACTTCCGCTACCAATTCGAAGACAGTCTGTTACCAGCAACACGCGTTGAGCGATTGGTACGTCCCCGGCGCGTACACCGCCGCCGGATAGGTCACCGGAGCGTAGGCGGGCGCGTAACCGGCGCTGTAATAGCCGGATGTCGCGAACGGACGATAGCCGACGCTCGAGTAGTACGCCGAATACGGGTAAGCGTAGCTGTAAGCGTACGCGGGCCGATACGCGACGTAGTTGTAATTCGCGTAGTAGCCGGGGTAGGTGGCCGTTCCGTAGTACCGCGGGTAATAGGCGGCGGAGTAGCGCGGATAATAGGCCGCCGTGTAGTAACGGGGATAATAGGCGGCGGTGTAATAGTTGGGATAGTAGCCCGAGTAGGAGGGGTAGCCGTACCCGCTGTAGAACGACGTGTAGTAGTTCGAGTAGGCCGGGCGGTAGGCGCCGTAAAAGCGGGAACCGGATCCGTAACCGCGATAGCCGAACCCGTAGGACCGGTAACCCAGACCGCCGACTCCGTAACTCCGGTAGCCGTAACTCCGTCCGTAGAGTTGCACGTCTTCCAACTCGGTCGCGTTCCAGTCGAGAGGCGTCACGGGAGATCCGTAAGCGGTCTCCGCGGCTCCGCTCCCGTCATCGGCCGTCGCGCGGACGGCGGTCAGCGAGAACCCCACGATCAAAGTTCCCACAGCGAGAATGGCGCGCATCGCATTGCCTCCCCAGATTCCCCACAAAGGAACCGCTTGAAAGCCGTGCTTTCATCGCCCCGATCGTAAACCGGTGCGATGGGACAGTCAAGAGGGTGGCGAAAGATGGGCGGTTCAGGCGATTCCCGAGAGCGGTCGCGGGGGTTCCCCGATCTTCATCGATGCCGCGCGCGTTATCCGTGACGGCGCGGCGGCTTGGCGTCGAATCGTCACGGTCCGATGAATCGTCATGGTCCGAGGATGGGCAACGGGTCGGGCGCCTCGGCGATCACTCCGTTCTCCGCGAGCAACCCGGCGAGTTCGACCATGTTCGCGTTGACGTAGTCCCGCAGTGCATGATCCTCGTCGGGGTCCCAGCCGTAACGCATCAACTCCGCATACGCCTCGGACGGGGGCTTTTTCTGCACCAGCATCCGGTAACAAGCGACGACGCCCCCGGTCCGCTGCGCTCCCGCGTAACAATGCACGAGCACCGGTCGCCCCGCATTCGCCGACTCATGAATCAAGCGGATCGCCTCCGCGTACTGGCGGATGTCGCCCGTGCCGTTCCCGGAAAGAGGCAGTCGGTGATGTTCCAGCCCCAACCGCTCCGCGGTTTCGACCTCGACGGGTTGATGCGCGTCGCCGACTTCGATGCCGTTGAGATCGATGACCACGGCGATCTCGTGCCTCTTCAGCGTGTCTTCGATGAGCCACTTGGAAATCTGCCCGCTGCGGTAGATCAGCCCCGGTTCGACGACGCCGAACCGCTTCACGATGAACCGGTACTTGAGCACCTCGCTCCACAACAGCGTTCCGGCCAGTCCGACGAGAAAGCAGACCAGAATCAGCATCCACCGCCGCCGCGACGCGGACGCCTGGGGACCGCGCGGCGGAGACGTTTCGGATTTCAGCGGGGGAGCAAGGGTCGGCACGATGAGTGAACTCCGCGAAGGATCGAATGATCGAAAGGCCGATCGGCGATAAGGCCGAGCACGGGGATTGTGTTCGAATCCGCTCGCAGGGCAAGGGCAGTTTCGGCGCAGGCGGCCCGAATGTCCCCTAGGTCGCATGCTTCACGGCCTCCCGGCGGGGACAGCCGCAACCACAGTCAACTCGACGCCAGGACGCAATGGCAGCTAACGACGCAATGAAGAGGAGTCCGGCGGGATGAAGCCGTCGGCAGCAACATCAGCGAAGATCAGCGAAGATCAGTGTTCCTGATTCCCGGCGATCCACGCAGTAGACGAGCACCAGATGCGAAAGCGAGGAACGCTGATCGACGCTGATTCCGCGCGGCGAAGTCGAAACAAACGTCGGACGTTACCGCCGAATCGAAACCTCCGCGCCCTCCGCGTTCTCCGCGGTTCGATCCCTGCGCCGCGGAAGCATCGAACCGCCGGGTGCGCCGAGGAGTGCAGTGCAGAATGCGAAACCGCCAGCGTCAGTCGCCCGCCGCCCACCGCACGGCGTTTTTCAGCAGCCGCACGAACTGCGGATCCTCGAAATTCCTTGGGCTGCCGATCGCCGCGTAGAACACGCGGCCGCGCGGCGCGTTCGCGGCCGCCTGCCGTCCTTCCCCCGCCCCGTAGCGGTCCGTCCACGCGATCGGTTCCGGATCGGCGCCGTCGATCGTGCCGATCAACAGCGGGACGCCCGTCTTCGACAACGGAGCCGAACGGTACAGCGAGCCGGTGTCGACCAGCCGGGCCGCATCGACGCCCGCGAGGATCGGATGATCGGCCGCCCCGTCGGCGACGGTCACCGCGACGTTCTTCGCTCCGCCATGGTGATTCTGGTAGAACCCCCCGAGGATCTCGCGGTCGAACTCCTCCCAGACGGCATGACCGGCCGGCGGCGGCGCGCCTTTCAGATGAAAGGCGTGGCTCGTCGTGCGAAGCGCGATCAGCGGCTTTTCGGCCGCGAAGAACTTGCGGATGTGCGCCATCTGCGCTTCCGTCGGCGCGCGGCGGCGGATCGAGAAGATCGCCAGGTCCGCGTCGTCGAGCGCCTCGAGACCGGGAATGTCGTGCCGGTCCTTCGGGTTCGCGAACACCAGCGACACGCGGAAGTCCTGGTCGAGATGCTCGCGGGCGAACTTCGGCAACGTCTTCTCGGTGCCGTATTCCTCCTCGGCCATCACGATCACGAGATGCGGCCGCTCGTCCTGAAGCAGCACGTTCACTCCCTTCTTGTTCGACAGCACGATGTCCGGCTGGCCGTCGCCGTTCATGTCGCGCACGACGAACTGCGTGCCGATGCCCGTGTCGCGGCCGGCGACGATTTCGTGGGGAATGAACCGGGGCGTTCCATCGGCGTCCTTGCGGAACTCGTACCAGAACATCACCACGGGATCGCGGCCGCCGGGGTCGTTGCCGTTGTGGGCGAAATAGCGTTTGCCGGTGACCAGATCGGGCCGGCCGTCGCCGTCGATGTCGGCGAGCGCGAGGGCGTGCGTCTGCGAGTAGGAATCGTCGATCAGCCGTTGCTCGAAACGCTTGCCGTCGCCGAGATTGCGGAACCACCACAGGCCGTAGCGATGTGCGGAACTCATCACGAGGTCGGCGTGGCCGTCGCCGTCGAAGTCGTACACATGAATGTCGGCGACCGGCGGCGGGGCGATCTTCTTGCCGTCGGCGAGCAGTTCGATGGGGTGGAAGGTCCACGCATCGGCGGTGCGGTCCGCGGGGGCAGCGTACCAGCCGTGGGGGATGACGACGTCGCGGCGGCCGTCGCCATTGATGTCGCCGAGACCCAGCCCGTGATAGAAGCGATGCGAGCCATTGGCGCTGGGATTGCCCGGCGCGCCGAGCGGATGGAAGTCCCACTTGGCTTCGGCGGGGTCGGCTGCGGGAACGGGCAGGAAGCCGAGTTGCTTTTCGGGTTCGGAGCCGACGATGAGCACCGGGCGGCCGGCACCGAGCAGATCGCCGAACTGGGGAGATTCGTTGCCGGCGGAATGCCAGACCAAATGCCGCTTCCAATGCCCCGGCTCGTTCCGGGGATTCTCGTACCAGTAGGCGGGAGCGCCGGGAAAGCCGACGACGATCAGGTCGTCCCAGCCGTCGCCGTTCACGTCGCAGGCGAAGTTCGCGAAGCTCTGGCTGTAGCCCTTGGCGGGATCGTAGGTTCCACGCTCGCGGATTTCGTGCCGCTTCCAGTCGGGGGCCTCGTACCACACGTCGCCGGCGAGAACGTCGAGTTTGCCGTCGCGGTTCACGTCGGCGACGGCGACGCCTTCGGAGACGAACGCGTCGTCGAGTTGGACGCGGATCCAGCCGGGATCCTCATCGGCGGAGACGGGCGCTCCGGACAACACGGGCGCCGCTGCGAAAATCAGAAACGCGAGAGCGAACGGACGACGGAGCATGGCGGGTCTCCCGTGTCGTGGGACGTTGCTTCCCAGAGTACACGAAACCATCGCCAAGCGCAACGGAAGCGGAGGCTGTCGAGCGATCGAGCCGCGACGGTAACGAAGCGGCATGAAAATCATCGAATGGGGAGACGCGCATCGACTTCATTCCCGCGCCAGTGCCTTCCGTCATTCCCGCGGAGGCGGGAATCCAGTCCCACGCCGCAGCGGCAACGATGCATGGTGCCGACTACCGCATCCGCTGGATGCCCGCCTTCGCGGGCATGACGCGCGGTGCGGCCTCGCCGAACTGCCAACATGTAACTTGGAACTACTGTGACTTGATCCCCGTCCGCGCTTCCCTGGATTCCCGCCTTCGCGGGAATGACGCGCGCACGCGGCTTCCGACATTCGCGCGAGCGCCCGTTCGCTCACGGTCGCGGCTCGACGGCATCATCGCTCGCTCATGGCTGCTTCGCGCCGCGACCGCCCGGCGGCGCGAACACCGCGATGCCCGCGGCGCTTTGCGTGACGATCGCGCCCCGCGTGCCGAGAAGATTGCCCGGATCGGCGTCCGCGGGGAATTCGAGCGGCGGGAGCGCGCGGCCGGTTGCGAGGTCGAACACGGCGATCTTCGAGGTGGTGAGCGGAACGTAAAGCCTTTCATCCGTGAGAAAGCCGCGGCCGGCGGGCTTGCCGGAGGAGAATGGCGCCGGCTTCTCCCACACCGATCCGCCGTCTTCCAACCGGACGGCGCGGACGCCGTTCGTGCCGACGAGGAACACCCGGCCGCCGCTCACGCCGGCGATCGCGACGGCGTCTCCGCGGGGATGCTTCCACCGGGGAACGCCATCCAGCAGGCCGACGCAGTGCAGCGCGTCTCCCGTCGGCGGGACGAACAGCACGCGGCGATCGGCGATCAATGGGACCGGCTCGTTCCAGGTTTGAGGCGTACTCACCGGAACCGGCGCGGGACGGGGCCGGGGTCGCGGGAAAGGCTGATTCGGCGCGACTTCCCCATCCGCCACCTGATAGGCCCACAACAGCGACCGCGTGTCGAGTTCGAGGGCGACCAGACCCCCCGTTCCCGTCGGGCAAACGAGCACCCCGTCCGCGTACGATGGCGCGTTCCCCGCCATCCGCCGCGGTGGCGAACTGGAAATGTCGAAGTCCGGCTCGGCGATCGGCTGCTCCCATTCGAGCGAACCGGTGACCGCGTCGAGCGCGAGCAGCCGCACCGCTCCCGCGCTCTCGGCGAGCACGTACAACGTACCGGCGAGCGGCAGGGGCGGCCCAAGGAAGAAGCGACCCGCCAGCGGCCGGACGTATCCGTCGTCATCCGTCGGCGCGCCGCCGATCTTCCAATTCGTGCGCCCGGTAGACACGTCGAACGCGGTCAATCGATTGAACGGCGATGGCGACTGGATGGTCGGCGCGCCGCGTTCGTTCGGCAGCACGATGGGAGTCGCGAACGCGATTTCCTCGATGACGTACAGCCGTTCGCCGTCGCTGCCGAGCGTGCCGTGCAGCGCGTCCTTCCAGTTCCGCTCGTCGAGCAGACGGGCGACGAGCACGTCGCGTTGCGCGGCTGTCAGAAACGCGTACGGCCCCGTATCTCCTTCTTCGTCCTTTTTCTCTACCTCTTCGTCGGCGCGGAGGAGTTCGCTCAACGTCGAGTCGACCATCGATTCCCAGACGGTCTCCCCCGTGTCGAGCCGCATGGCGCGGACGGTTCCGAGCGTGCGCGCGAACACGAGGCCGTCCGCGGCGATCGGCTGCCGGACGGGAAGCGCGTCGGTGTCGGTGCGGGCGACGGGGATCATGCTGCGGAGGCGGGCTTCTCGCTCTGTTTCGCCGGGGTCGTCATAGACCTTGTCTGGGTCGACGACGGCGGACTGCCGCCATTCCCTTTGCCTCACGTCGTTCCCGGCGGCGGCCGCGGGATCGAACGCCGCGACGCCGATGCGGGCCGCGTCGCCGCGGAACACGGGCCAATCGCCGCGCGCGGGACCGCCGCGCGACGCCGCGCCGCCGAAGTGCCGCGCGAGCCATGCGGGCTTGTCGTCGTCGGGAGCGAACAGCGGGATGTCGCGGCCGCCGACGTGGACGCGGGCATCCTCGCGGACCGGCAGTTCCTCGAGCACTTCGGCCGCCCGGTCGTTCATGCCGGCGCGGCTCCAGCAGAGGGCCGTCCGCAACGAGAGATACGGCTCGCGCGGCGCGCGGGCCCGCGGGACGGTCCGCAATCGCTCGAACGCCAGCGCCGCCGCGAGGAAATTGCCGCGGTCGAACCGTTGCGTGCCGATCCGCCACGTCGCCTCGTAACCGGCGGCCGTGTGGAAGTAACGGCGGGAGACGTCGGCGACGGCGGGGAAGTCTCCCTTCTTCGCCGCCTGGTCGAGCAGACGGCGCGCCTCGCCGCCGTACGGACCTTCGTATGCCTCCTTCAATTCGGCGGGGGGAATGCGGCCGATGAGTTCCGTCGCGGCCGATTTCAGGCTGCGGTACGTCTCCGGCTTGTCGGGATCGGGATGAAAGAAGCCATCCTCCGCGGCGTCGAGGATGAGTTGAGCAAACTCGGCCGCCTCGGCGTGCTTGCCGTCGGCGAGATACTCTTCCGCCCGCCGCAACCGGAGGACCATGCGACGATCGGCGGCGACCAGCAACCCGGGACCGGCGTCGGCGGATCTCGGCTCAACAGCCGCAGGCTCACCGGCCGCAACCTCGATGGCGGCAATGTGCCGACGCGCGCCGTGTCGATCCGCACCAAGAAGCAGGATTCCTCCTCCCTCTCGCTCCCATGCTTCCACGTCATCGAGAGCTTGGCGGAGGGACGCTTCGAGGTTGGAGTCGCGCTGCGTCGCATTCGCGGCATCATTCTCCTGGGAGACGACTTCGCGTCCGCCGATCGTCAGCGCGACGAACGCGGCGGCGATCACGAAGCTGCCTCGAAGGAAGCCATGGCGAAAGATGCGGATCCGGCTGTGCCCGCCTCGCTCGTGGGACGGATCGCCGATCCGTCCCGCGCAATGCAGGGCGCGGCTCAGCCGACGGTTCGGGGAATCGGAATTTCCACTCATCGCGCGTCCGGTTTCATAGCGGTCGTGGGGAGGTCTCCCGATGCAATGCGACGCCGGCGCGGGCCGGATCGTTCCCGGAAAATCGTCCGCGGAACACCATCAAACCGCATTCGGCGGCGCTTGTCCAGAGAGGCCGACTCGCGGCATCGTCGCGCTCGTCCCGACCGCGATCGGGCTACCCGGTCCGGACACCCGCGACGCCACGCGATCGGGTCGCGCCCGGAGCCGGCCGGCGAGAATCGCCGCCCGCGCGCGGTTCTCGCCGTCCCCCGTTGCTGGCGACTCGGCAGGAGGGCGTTTATCATGGGGAGCCAGCCGCCTCCGCCGCGCGCGGCGACGCATCCAGAGCCTCATCTCCGATCGAGCGGGCAACTTCATGAATTCGGCGACGTATCTCCAGGATCTCTACGGACTCGACGGACAGACTGCGCTCGTCATCGGCGGGACCGGCGTGCTCGGCGGGGCGATCTCCCGCGCTCTCGCCTGTGCCGGGGCGCATGTCGTGGTCGTCGGCCGCAACAAGCACAACGGCGACTCCTGCGTTCATGGAATTTGCGGGAACGGCGGGTCCGCCGAGTTCATCTCGGCCGACTCGACCAGCCGCGACGATCTGGAAGCGGTCGTCCGCAAACTTCAGAACGAAGGCCGCCGGGCCGACGTGCTGATCAACGGGGCGGGCATCAACTCCGCCACGCCGTTCCTCGAAATCGACGACGAGGAGTGGGACCGCATCGTCAACGTGAACCTCCGCAGCGTGCGGCTCGCCTGCCAGGTGTTCGGCAAATACATGCTCGACCACGGCGGCCCGGCGTCGATCATCAACATCGCCTCGCTGTCCGGCATCACCGCCCTTTCTCGGGTCTACACCTATGCGGCGACGAAAGCGGCGGTCATCAACCTCACGCAGAACCTGGCCCGCGAATGGGCCGCGTGCGGCATTCGCGTCAACGCCCTGTCGCCTGGCTTCTTTCCCGCCGAGCAGAACCGCAAGGTGCTCACGCCCGACCGCGTCGAGGCGATCATGAGGCACACGCCGATGGAGCGCTTCGGCGATCCGGAAGAACTCGCCGGCGCCGTCCTGCTGATGGCCTCGAAGAAGGCGGGCAGCTTCCTCACCGGGGTGAACCTCGTGGTCGACGGCGGATTTTCGGCGATGACGATTTGAGCCAGCGCCGCTCGTCACTCGTCACTCGTAACTCGTCACTCGCCACTCGTCACTCGTAACTCGTACCTCGTACCTCGTCACTCCCGCCCCATGCCCGCCGTTCGCACCCGCTTCGCTCCCAGCCCCACCGGTTACATGCACATCGGCGGCATGCGGACCGCGTTGTTCAACTGGCTGTTCGCGCGGCGGCACGGCGGGCAGTTCATCCTGCGGATCGACGACACCGACCGCGTGCGGAACATCGACGAGGCGCTCGGCCCCATCTTCCGCGCCTTCCGATGGCTCGACCTGATGTGGGACGAAGGCCCCGACGTCGGCGGAAATCATGGCCCTTACTTCCAGTCGCAACGGTTCGACCTGTATCGCGCGGCAGCAGAAAGGATGCTCGCCGAGAAGAAGGCATTCCGCGACTTCGACCCCCCGGAAGTCTCGCAGGCGGACCGCGCGGCGGCCGAGCGGGAGAAGCGAACTTATCTCAACGTCCGCCGCGCGCTCGATCTTTCGGAAGACGAAGTCGCGCGGCGCGTCGCCGCGGGGGAGCCGCACGTCGTCCGGTTTCTGATGCCTCGCGCTGCAGGCCGCAAGCTCGTCATCGACGACGCGATCCTCGGGCCGGTCGAGTTCGACGTCTCGAACATGCCCGACCCGGTCATCATGCGCGGGGATGGTTCGCCGCTGTACAACTTCGCGACGGTGATCGACGACGCGGCGATGGAGATCTCGCACGTCATCCGCGCGCAGGAGCATCTTTCGAACACGCCGATCCAGGCGCTGCTGCACGAGGCGCTCGGCCATGCGCCGCCAGTCTTCGCGCACATCCCCTACGTCGCCGCTCCGGGATCGAAGGAGAAGCTCAGCAAGCGGAAGCTCGACAAGTACAAGAAGAACCCGCTCTTCAAGAAGATGTTCGAGCAGGCGGACCGCATCTTCCCGAAGCTCGGCATCCCAGAGAGCGAACGCCCCGATCCGGTGATGGTCGAATACTACGAGCGGATCGGCTACCTGCCGGTCGCGGTGATCAATGCCCTCGCCCGCATCGGCTGGTCGCTCGACGACAAGACCGACCTCATGGACCGCGAAACGATCGTCGCCAACTTCGATCTCGCCCGCGTCGTCAAAAGCCCCGCCGGCTTCGACCCCGACAAGCTCGATAGTTTTCAGCAGCATTGGATGGGGGAGTTGTCGATGGTCGACAGGGTTGGCGGGGTGATGCCGTTTCTTCGTCAGGCGCGACTGCTGCAATGGCCATTCAATCCGCAAGAACTCGTGCGTCACATGCCGACACCAGATGCCGCTCCGGTCATCGAGTTGCTCCAAGATCGATTCGGAGACGGCGCAGACATCGCGCTCGACGTGGAAATCACGAGCGGTCGCGTCGTTGCAGTCCTGCATGAGGGACGCCGACTCGAAATTGATCCGGATCTCGCGGAGAAGCTCTCGGCCTTGGAATTTGCCACACGCACGGCGGCGACCAGCAAGCCGGATGTTCCTCCCGAACTGGCAGCTCGATTCAATCGCGTCCTTCAGTCGGTGCTCGACCTGGTCCAACTGCTCGGCGAGCGCCTCAAGGTCTTCGGCGACATCCTCGACTTCGACTACCTCCTGCTCCCCGACGACGCCTTTCCCTACGACGAAAAGGCGTTCGACAAGCGGATCCGCAAGGATCCCGCACCGGAACTGCTGCGAGGGTTCCGCGAGCGACTCGCGGCGGCGGAGTCGTTCGATGCCGCGTCACTCGAAGCGTCGATGAAGGGCTTCGTCGAAGAGCGGGGGGCCAAGCTGGGGGACATCATCCACGCGGTCCGCGTCGCCGTCACGGGCCAGGCGACCGGGCCGGGAATGTTCGAGACGCTCGAATTCCTCGGGCGCGAAAAGTGCCTCGCCCGCATCGACCGGGCGCTCGCGCGGTGACCGTCATGCCACACGACCTGCAACGTTACTCGAAACAGATCCTGTTCGCCGGACTGGGCGAAGCGGGTCAGGCGAAATTGCGCGAGGCGAAGGTGCTGTTGTGCGGCTGCGGGGCGCTCGGCAGCGTGCTGGCCGACACCCTGGTCCGCGCCGGCGTGGGCGAACTGCGGATCGTCGATCGCGATTTCGTCGAACTGAGCAACCTGCAACGGCAGGTGCTGTTCGATGAGGAGGACGTGAAGTCCCGCATTCCCAAGGCGATCGCCGCGGCCGAGAAACTGCGCCGCATCAACAGCCAGGTGACGATCGAGCCGATCGTGGCGGACATCGACCACGAGAACATCCTCGGTTTCGCCGCCGGTCGCGATCTGATTCTCGACGGGACCGACAACTTCGAGATCCGCTTCCTCATCAACGACGCCTCGCTGGAAACGGGCATTCCGTGGGTCTATGCGGGAGTGATCGGCAGCCACGGGCAGACGATGACCATCTTCCCCGGCCGCACCGCCTGCCTGCGGTGCCTGATCGAGGAAGTCCCCGCGCCGGGCACGACCGACACCTGCGACACCGCGGGAGTGCTCGGCCCCGCCGTCAACGTGATCGCCTCGCTGGAGGCGATCTCGGCGATCAAGATTCTCTCCGGGCAGGCGGCGAAGATCGACCCGGTGCTGACGATCATCGACGTGTGGGACGGCACGTTCCGCCGGATGAACATCGGCGAACTCCGCGAGCGGGCCGATTGCCCGGCGTGCAAGCGCGGCGTGCGCGAGTGGTTGTCCGGCGAACGCGGATCGCAGTCGGTCGTGCTGTGCGGGCGGAACGCGGTGCAGGTCTCGCCGCAGCACAAGGGAGGCATCTCGCTCGACGAACTCGCGGGACGCCTGAAAGGTCACGGCCAGGTCGAGAAGAATCCATTCCTGTTGCGGTTCTCTCTCGCGGACCCGGCCTACGAGATCACCGTGTTCCGCGACGGCCGGGCGATCGTGCAGGGAACGGAAGACATCGCCGCGGCGCGGGCGGCGTACTCGCGCTACATCGGTTCGTGACGCTGCCAAGATCGATCGCTCGATTCATTGGGTCGAAACACGATGCCAAGACGCCAAGACCGCAAAGGAGCGCAACAGAAAGGGTTCCGGTTGCCGGGTGGCACACCTTGAGGCTTTGCGAACGGCGTGAACGGAGCGGACACGCCCTTCGCGTACTCAGGGCGTGCCACCCGAATCGTCAAGGTCGTTGCCGCGCGAGTCGCGAGCCTCCCGCGTCATGTCGCGAGCCTCCCGCGTCATGTCGCGAGCCTCCCGCGTCAGCGGGGGGAGCATGGACTCCCGAAGGCACGGCGGCGTCATTCCATTCATCGACGCTGATTCCGCGCGGCGACACCGCAATCGAGATCGATTTCACCGCCGAATCGAACTCTCCGCGCTCTCGGCGTTCTCCGCGGTTCGAATCATTCGCCGCGGAAGCTTCGAATCGCCGAGTGCGCCGAGGGCGCGGAGAAGACCGGAGAGAGCCGGCGTTCGACGAACTCCGCCGAATCGCCGCCGCCATCGGCGGCATTCGCGCCATCCGTGGTCTCACCGTATTCACGCACGAAGAACGGAATTGAAGCGATTGCGCTGCGAAGAGAGATGTCTTCGAGGATTCGTTCTTCGTCCTTCGTTTCTTCGTGACTTGGTGGTTCGATCGCCTCCCCCCGCTGACGCGGGAGGCTCGCTATGCTTGTTTTCTTTGCGGTCTTGGCGTCTTTGCGTCGAAGCCGGATCTCGCTCGCAGCTTCGCCGTACCGGGTGATTCGCCGTCATTGCACCACGCGGAGCATCTCCTCGAGCGAGGTCGCGCCGCGGACGACGTGCCGCAGCCCTTCTTCGTGCAGGAACAGCATGCCGTTGCGGCGGGCGGCGGCGCGGATGTCGCTCAGCGGGGCGGCGGCGTGGATCATCTCGCGGATCGGCCCGTCGATCGCGAGCAACTCGAAGATCCCCACCCGCCCGAAGTAGCCCATCCCGGCGCAGTGCGGGCAATCTTCCCGCGGCGGTTCGGGCGGGCGGAAGAACTCGCCGATCTTCTCGGCGGGCAGGCCGTGCTTCTTCAGCGTTTCGGCGTCGGGGCGATAGCCGACCTTGCAAGCCGGACACAAGCGGCGGACGAGCCGTTGCCCCACGATCGCCGCCAGCGCCGAAGCGGCGACGTACCGCTCGCCCGACAGCTCGATCAGCCGATGCAACGCGGTGAAGGTGTCGGTGGAATGGACGGTCGAGAGCACGAGGTGCCCGGTGTTCGCCGCCTCGCAGGCGATCCGCGCGGTCTCGGAATCGCGAATTTCGCCGATCATCAGCACGTCGGGATCCTGCCGCAGGATGTTCCGCAGCGCCCCGGCGACGGATTGGCCGGCCTTGTCGTTGATTTCGATCTGGTTCACGTGGGGAATCTGGAACTCGACCGGATCCTCGACCGTGATGATGTTCTTCTCGTGCGGGTCGAGCGTGCGGAGCGCGGCGTACAGCGTGGTCGATTTCCCCGCCCCGGTCGGCCCGCAGCAGAGGAGCATGCCGTGGTTCCTCTTCAGAAGCGATTCCACTTCCGCGACGAGTTCCTTCCTCATGCCGAGTTCGGACAGCCGCAGGACCGACTGCTGCGGATCGAGCAGCCGCAGGCTGAGCTTTTCGCCGAACCGCGTTCCCTGCGTGGCGGCCCGGATGTCGATCGAGCGGCCTTCGATTTCGGCCCGGAAACTCCCGTCCTGCGCCCGCCGCTTCTCCGTGATGTCCATTCCGGCGAGCACCTTGAACACGTTCACCACCGAGTCCCCCGTCCCGCGATCGAGCGGATCGACGGGATACATCGCCCCGTCGATGCGAATCCGGCAGGCGAGCTCGTGCTCGCGCGGTTCGAGGTGGATGTCGGTCGCGCGGCGAAGAACGGCGTCGTACACGAGTTCCTTGGCGGCGACGAAGCCGGTGGAGTACTCGGCCTGCCGCGAGCGGTCGAGGTCGTCGCGGCCGGTCGAGGTCTTGCCGACGAGCCGCACGTCGGCGCCGAGGGCCGCGTGCTCTTCCCCGAATAAACCGACGGGCACGCCCCACCGCGCGAGCCGCCGGACGAGCGCGGCCTTCAGATGCCGCGGCGTCAGCACGCGGGCCCGATCGGGCACGGCGGCGTTCCGCCCGAGCAGGAACAGCGCGAACGGCCCGCCGGCCAAGGCCGCCAGCAGAAGGAATCCCATCGCGGCCGGGGGAATGGTCAGCACGGTGAGAAACCCCGCCAGTCCGCCGGCGACGAGCAGCGCGTTCCAAGCGCGAACGCGCATTCCGATGCGTCGGCCTTCATTATTCGCCCAGCCGACGACGTTCAACCAGACGACGAACAGCACCGCCGCCGCGCCGAACAGCCACAGGTCGAGATAGTAACCGCTGTCGCCCGGCGCGTTGCCGCGGAAGAACTCACCGCCGGGAATGGGCGGAAACGGTTCCGGATCGTCGGCGAACGCGATGGGGCCGGCCATCGCGAGCACCCCCGTCGCCGCTCGTGCCGGTACGCCGATCCACGCTCGCGCGCGGGTGATCCGCGCAGGGGAAGAACGCAATCGGACGAAGCGGCGCTCGGGCACGGCGGCAGACCGGAAGGATCAGAGAACCGGGAAACGATCCAGCTTACACGCTTTCCTCGTGCGCCGCGAAGCCTGCCGCTTCCCGGCGAGCGCATGAGCGAGCCTCCCGCGTCAGCGGGGGGAGTTGCGACGCCCTGCACTCACTCCCGCCGCTGACGCGGGAGGCTCACTTTCGAGTGGCTACCGCGAGCGGCGCACGTCCGCGCCGCCGTGCGGCTGTGGTTGCGGAGAGTAGTCCGGGCCGACGATGACTTCCAGCGCGCGGGGCAGCACCTCGAACACGTAGCGGTCCGCTTCCAGCGGGTCGCCGTCGATCGAGAAGGCGAACGGCGGGTCGGATGCGATTTCCACCCGCCGCGCCTGCCGATACGTCACCTGCTCGCTGTCGAGATAGTCTCCCGAAAGCAGGCGGGCGGTGAGGGCGACGACGTCGAACGCCGACTGCCCGGAGATGACGATCACTTCCAGCCGGCCGTCCTGCGGGTTCGCCCGCGGGGCGATTTCGAGCCCCCCCGCGGCGGTGCGGCCGTTTCCCAGAATGACGTTCGTGGCCGAGAACCGCTCGGGCGGCCGCGAATCGATCCGCAGGCTGACGTCGTATTCGGAAAGATCGGGCACGACCGAAAGCGCCCCGCGGAAATAGCACAGCGGACCCCAGCGGCGCTTCAATTCGTCGGTGAGGCATTCGTCGATGCGGCTGCTGTTGCCTCCCGTCGCCATGTTGACGCACCATTTCCGCTCGTCCGCAGTGCGGACCTCGACCAGGTCGATCCGCGCGGAATGGCCTTCATCGAGAGCGACCGCCGCCTCGAACGGATCGAGCGGAATGCCGAGCGTGCGGCACAGGTCGTTCCCCGAACCGAGCGGCAGCACGCCCAGCCGCGCGCCGCCGCCGCCGGACATCATCCCGTTCACCACGGCGTTGATCGTGCCGTCGCCCCCGGCGGCGATGAGGGTGCGATAATCGTGCGACGCGGACTTGGCCGCGTGCCGCGTCTCTTCCGACGTCACGGTTTCGACGATCGTCATGCCGGGGCGGCGCGCCAACTCGTCCAGAATGTCGCGCTGACGTTCCGCGCCGCCGGCATTCGCGTTCCAGATGACCAATCTCGAGTCGTTCATGAGGGCTCGGTTCCTTTCCCGCTGCCATTCCCGTTTCCGCGGTCGACGCGATCGAGACGGGGGGCCGCGGCCAACAACTGTTCGAGCCGATCTTCCAGTTCGTCGAGTCGGCCGACGAGGCTCCGCTTTTCGAGCGCCACGCCGTGTTCGTCCATCAGGACCGTCCAGCCCGCCTCGCCATCCAGAAGGTCGAGCAATGCCCGGCGGCGGTCCTCGGCGAGGTAGGCGCGGATCGCTTCGGCGTCCCCGCCTTTGACGACCACGCGTCGATCGAACTCGGCGTCTCCCGTCTCGACGACCTGCTCGCCGAACGCCCGCTCCGCCTCGCCGACGATCAGGCCTCCTTCCGCGAGTTCGAACCCCCGCGGCAGCGGCCCGTCGAGACTCACGTCGAGCCGCACCTCCTCGACCCCCAACTCTTCCCCGTCGGATCCTTCCTGGGGGACGGTCAGCGTGACGAGCCGGTCGCGGACCATCCCCGCGACCACGAGCCGCCCGCGGTTCTCGATGAAACGCAGGCCATGCCGGCGCGCGAACAGCCGCCACACCTCCCTCCGGCGGGACTTCGCCAGCACCGCCACGGCGACCGCGACCGCGACCAACGCGAGGACGGCGACCAGGAGCAAGATGGATTGATAGGACGGCATGAAGTGTTCCCCCCGATAACCCCGTGCAAATGGGGTTCCGGTCGCTCCGGACGATTCGCGACCAACCAGCGTTTTTCAGGGGAAAGACCGTGTTTTCGCCCCGCTTCTCCCGGTGCGGCGGATGGTGGCTTCCCCCGCGACGGCGGTCGGGGAACGACCGCGCTGGTCGCCAACGCTCCCAATTCCCGCTCCTGTCGAGTAGACTGGCCCGCGGAACCGCGGCGCAAGCCGCGTTCTTCGTGCGCCCGCCGGATTCCCGAAAGGCGGATCCCAGTTCAATTCACTCAGCGGACGGAACGCCATCGTGTCGGCCACGTCGGTCATCGGGCTTCAGTGGGGCGATGAAGCCAAAGGAAAAATCGTCGATATCCTCACCGATCGGCACGACATCGTCGTCCGCTATCAGGGAGGAAACAACGCCGGGCACACCGTCCGCTTCGACGGCGAAACCTACAAGCTCTCGCTGCTGCCGACCGGCATCCTCCGGCCGGGCAAGGTCGCGGTGATCGCCCCCGGCGTGGTGATCAACCCGCAGGCGCTGCTCTCCGAGATCGATTCGATCGCGGCCCGCAACGTGCCCGTCGCCGACAACCTGCTCATCAGCGACCGGG
>JBBDNT010000211.1:0-17848 GCA_040877445.1 Planctomycetaceae bacterium | reverse complement strand
CCCCGCCACCCATCGCCGAAGAGTGTTGGCGTCGCCAAAAACTCTTGCCACACCCGGACGGGTCGATCCCCGACGGTTGACGTGAACCGGCATTGAATTCAAAATGCGTTCAAGCAACGCCCGGAAGGACTTTCGGAAAGACTCAGCACGATGAACGCGCCGCCGGTGAATTGCGCCGACTTGCTCAAGGTACTGGCGGACGAGACGCGGCTCGCCGTCGTTCGACAACTGATGGACGGGCCGAAGCACGTCGGCGAGATCAACGAATCGCTCGCCCTCGAAGCGAGTCTCCTCTCGCACCATCTGAAGGTGCTTCGGGAAGCGGGACTGGTCGTCTCGCAGCGCGACGGCAAGGCGGTGCTCTATCGACTCGCGCCGGGCGTCGGTTCGCGGCGGACCGGCAAGGCGGTCGATCTCGGTTGCTGCCTGATCTCCTTCGAGTGAAAGGGCCGCGAGGCCATGCCATTCCCACGACTCGCTTCGATCGTTCTTTCGATCGCGCTCGCGTCGCTGATCGCCGCGGCCGGCTGCGCTCCCGGCGGAAGCGCGGGCGAAGCGTTGCGACGCGGAACGCGGATCACGCTCACCGGATCGAGCACCGTCGCCCCATTGATGAGCGAGATCGGGAAGCGCTTCGAGCGGCGGCATCCCGGCGTGCGGGTCGATGTGCAGACGGGCGGCTCGTCCCGCGGCGTCGCCGACGTCCGCGATGGGCTGGCGGAAATCGGCATGATCTCCCGCGATCTCGCCGCGGACGAAGCCGATCTGCACGCGTTCGTCATCGCCCGCGACGGCGTGTGCGTCATCCTGCATGCCGAGAACCCCGTCGCGTCGCTGACGAACGAGCAAGTCGCCGGCATCTACACCGGGCGAATCGACGACTGGAGCGACGTCGGCGGGCCGGACGCGCCCGTCACGGTCGTGAACAAGGCGGAAGGACGCTCGACGCTGGAAGTCTTCACCGCTTACTTCGCGATCGATCCGCGGGAGATCCGGGCGGACATCGTCATCGGCGACAACGAACAAGGGATCAAGACGATCGCCGGCAATCGGCACGCCATCGGTTACGTCTCGATCGGCGCCGCGGAATACGGCCGCGAGCACGGCGTGCCGATCAAACTGTTGCCGATCGACGGGGTCGAGGCATCGGTGCGGCGCGTGGCGGACGGCACGTTTCCGTTGTCTCGACGGCTGCATCTCGTGACCGCATCGCCGCCGCGGGGGCTGGTCCAGGAACTGATCGACTTCGCCCAGTCGCTGGAAGTTCACGATGTGGTGGAGGAACTGTCGTTTGTTCCGACTCCGTAGCGCCACTCGCGACCGGATGCTGATCGGGACGTCGCGGGCGCTGGCCTGCGTTTCGGCGCTCGTCGTCGTGCTGATCGTCGCATTCCTGATCGGCGAGTCGGCCCCCGCGCTCGCGCGCGTTGGGCCGGTGCGGTTCTTCACCGATGAATCGTGGCATCCCACCGCCGATGCTTCCGCCGGCTCGTTCGGCCTCGTGCCGACTCTCGTGGGCACGCTGCTCACGTCGGCCGGGGCGATCGCGCTGGCGGGAGGATTGGGAATTCTCTCGGCGGCGTTCACGCGGTTCTACGCGCCGCGGCGACTGGCCGGCTGGTACGCGCTGATGGTGGAATTGATGGCCGGCGTGCCGTCGGTGGTGTATGGCCTGTGGGGATTGATGGTGCTCGTGCCGTTGATCGCGGCGGTTCGACCTCCCGGAGCGAGCTTGCTGGCGGGCATCGTGGTTCTCGCGCTGATGATTCTGCCGACCGTGGCGCTACTCGCCGATGCGGCGTTCGCCGCCGTTCCGCGCGACTGCGTGACCGCCGCTGCCGCGCTCGGGTTGACGCGCGGTGCGTCGGTGTTTCGCGTCGTCGTCCCGGCGGCGCGTTCGGGATTGTTCACCGCGGTGGTTCTCGCATCGGCGCGAGCTCTCGGCGAGACGATGGCCGTGCTGATGGTCTGCGGGAACGTCGTGCGCATTCCGCGCGGCGTGTTCGATCCCGTAAGAACGCTCACCGCGACCATCGCTCTCGAAATGGGCTACGCCCGCGGCGATCATCGAGCGGCCTTGTTCGTGTGCGGACTCGTCCTGTTGGCGGCGGTGACGATTCTCGTCGCGACGGCCCACGCCGCCGGCCGGGGGAGGCCGCATGGCACGACCTGACGCCCGCTGGAGCGCTCGCGCGCTCGAGGCCGCCGTGTGGATCGCCCCGGCGATCGTCGCCGGGATGTTCCTGTGGCTGCTCGGCGATCTGCTCGCGCGGGGAGTCGCGGCCTTCCTGCCGCGGGAAGCGGACGCTTTCGACTTCGGCGCCGCCATCGAACTGGGGAGGAACATCGTCGCGTTCCTCACTTCGGCCCCCGAGCGCGCGGGACGCGGCGGCGGGATCGCGCCGATTCTCGTTTCGACGGGGTTGATTCTCGCCGTGTGCATCGCCGCGGCGCTGCCGTTCGGATTGGGGACGGCGCTGTTTCTTTCGGAGTTCGTTCCGCTGCGCAGCCGGTTCGGTACGCTCGTCCGCCGCAGTCTCGACGTGCTGGCGGGCGTGCCGTCGATCGTGTTCGGCTTGTTCGGCAATGCCCTGTTCTGCCGCTTGCTGGGTCTGCGGTTTTCGATCCTCTCCGGCGGATTGACGCTCGCGTGCATGGTGCTGCCGTTGCTGATCCGCACGGCCGAGGAGAGTTTCCGCGCGGTTCCTATCTCACAGCGTCACGCGGCGGCGGCGGCCGGGTTTTCGCAGTGGTCGACGGTGTTCCGAATCGTTCTGCCTCAAGCCGCGCCGGGACTCGTCGCGGGGTTGATCCTGGGCATCGGCCGCGCGCTGGCGGAGACGGCGGCGCTGATCTTCACCAGCGGATACGTCGATCGCATGCCCGGCTCGCTGCTCGATTCCGGCCGGGCGTTGTCGATTCATATCTATGACCTATCGATGAACGTCCCCGGCGGGAACGCCCATGCGTACGCTTCGGCGCTCGTGTTGATCGTGCTGCTCGTGCTCATCAACGCCGCGGCCCGCTGGTCCACGATGCGGCTGCTCCACGGCCAAGAGAGGCGCGCATGATCGACCTCGACCGCCGCGACCGAACCGGCCGGTCCGCCGACGAGGCGAACGCCGCGGCCGCCCTGTCGGTGACCGGGCTGACGGTGCGCTACGGCGAGAGCATCGCCCTTCGCGACGTGACGCTCGACTTTCCCGCGCGGTCGATCACCGCGGTGATCGGCCCCTCCGGCTGCGGGAAGACGACGTTGCTGTCGTGCCTCAATCGCCTCACCGACCTGATTCCGAGTTGCCGCGTCGAGGGACAGGTGCGACTCGGCGACACGGCCATTCACGATTCGCGAACCGACGTCGTCGCGTTGCGGCGGCGGGTCGGCATGATCTTTCAAAGGCCGACGCCGTTTCCGTTCTCGATCCGCCGCAATCTGGAACTGCCCCTCCGCGAGCACGGCGGATTGGACAAGACCGAGATCGCCGCGCGGATCGAACAAACGCTGCGGGAAATCGGCCTGTGGGATGAAGTGCGCGACCGCCTCGACCGCCCCGCGCCGACGCTTTCCGGCGGGCAGCAACAGCGATTGTGCCTGGCTCGGGCGTTGGCGCTGCGGCCGGAAGTGATTCTGCTCGACGAACCGTGCGGGGCGCTCGATCCGATCTCCGCGGGAGTCGTCGAAGATTTGATCCTGAATTTGCGCGAGCGGTACACGATCGTGATCGTGACGCACAACCTCGGCCAGGCGAAACGGCTGGCCGATCGCGTCGCGCTCCTGTGGTCGGACGGTCGCGGCGGAACGCTCATCGAGCACGGATCGACGGCGCAGGTATTCGACGCGCCGCGCGACGAACTGACGGCGGCCTACGTTTCGGGACGGCTCGGCTGAGCCTCGTAGGACGGAATTGTATTCCGTCCGCCAGTATCCGGTCGCCATTCGATCCGTAGCGCCTGGTCGGATCGCGGCCTCGTTGCGCGATGCAAGTCTTCTCGCCAGGCGGGCACGACGGATTACAAATCCGTCCTACTACCCGCCCGTGCGGCTATCCCGTGCCCAGGCCGCGGTCGAAGGCGTCGAGGTCGCGCAGGTAAACCGCGAGCGTGCCGTGCAGCGTCTCGCGGGCGATGTGCCACTCGGCTTCGTCTTCCGTGTGGCGGTGGCAGTGATCGACGATCACGCGGTGCAGGAACTTGAACAGGTGCCGCGGGACGCGCAGCCGGGCGAAGTCGGCGATCAACTCCTCGCGCGTCACCGCCGGCACGAACAGGTCGCGGATCGACGTTGCCGGATCTCCCGATTCCGCCGCGTACCCGAGTTTGATCGCGCAGGCCCGCAGCCGCGCGTTCGCCAGGTCGTACAGCGACTCGCCGGTCCAGTCGAGCGACTCGATGAGGTTCTGCTTGTCGAGCCGCGAGCGATCGTAGAACGCCTTTTCCTCGCGCTTGAGGAACCGCACGACCTCGGCCGGCAACAACATCTTGAAACCGAGGCCCGGGAACTTCAGGAATTTGTTGTCGAACATCGGCCACAGCAAATCGCGCATCCGCTCGGGCTGGCCGTTCACGAGATGCGGCTCGTCCACACGGTCCACCAGCACGATGATGCTCGAAAAGCCCAGCGCCTCGAGGATCGACTGGAACTTCATCAGCAGTTCGTAGCGGTCGTCGCTGCGATCGCGGCTGGGGATCGGCTGGCCGGCGAGATCCGAACGCTGGAACCGCGACAGCATCCGCCGCAGCGCGTTCGGCAAGTGCTCGATCACATGGATCTGCCGCGACACCCGCCATGCGGTCCACGTCAACCGGGCTTGCCGCCAGATCCACGTAAGCCACCCGCCGATCAGCAGCGCGACGGCCCACCACGACAGCAGTTGCCTCCACTCGCCGTAATACAACGTGAGTCCCGCGGTGAGCGACGTGACGACGATGCCCAAAGCGAGATCCCATTGCGCCCACCAGTTGCGGAACTTCAATTTCCGACGCAGGTCGGTCCAGCGTTTGGCGGCGGGCTGATCGTAGGTCTGCCCGTAGAACGCGTCGAGCAGCAGCAAGTCCCGCTTGTGCGGCCGCGCGAGCCGGTCGAGTTGCTCCGGCGAAACGGGCGGATCGTGCGGCTTGCCGTTCCCGACGATCGAGCGCACCAGCCGCGACACGCCCAGCGAGAGGATGGCGTCCATGTGGTCCCATAGTCGCCAATGCGTCAGCGCGCGTTCGGCCTTGCGCTTTCGTCCGTGAAGCCGCTCGCGGAACATGTCGAGGAACGGATTGAAGTCGTCGTACTCGACGACGAACACGCGGCGATCGGGATGGGCGGCGTTATGCCGGGCGAGTTCCTCGGCGATCTGGATCCGCAGCGCGGTCTTGCCGCTCCCCTTTTCGCCGAACACGATCGAGGTCGAGGGCCGCTGCGGGTTGCCGTAGATCTTGTCCCAGGCGGGATGCCGCGTGCCTTCGAGGCAATGCGTGAGGAACACGTGATCGGAGCCGGCGTCCTCTTCGCCGAAGGGGTTTTCGGCGATGCCGTGCCGGCGGAGGAACTGTTCGACTCTCATCGCGGACGATCCAGGGGTTGGCGACGGCTATTCGCGAATGTCGGGGTGCGGTCGTCATCTTCAGGATAGCATATCGCCGGCGATCCGGCGGCCGCGCATGTCGCACTGCGGCGATGCCGCAAGCAAACGCCGTATAAGGGAAAGGGTAACACTTGACCCGAATGGCGGAGGTCGAGTTCGACGCGTCGGCTTTCGTAGGGCGAACTTCAGTTCGCCGTGCGAAGACCACCCCGTGCTCTCTGTGTAGCTCCGAGGATTCTCGCCGATGCCGATCGATCGCGCTTTCGGCGCCGGGAGTTCGGTGTGCGATGGCGGGCACGACGTGAAGTTCGCCCTACCCGCCCGATCGACGACCGACAAGCCGAATCGGCCACGACGCCATTCGGGTCAAGTGTTACGGGACAGAAAGAGTGTGTCGATGCCGAAACCGGCAGGCCACAAGTCCGAACCGGCTCGCCTTCATCTTCATCTTCGCGAACTTCGCAGTGCAATCGTTCCACTTCCGTTCTTCCTGCGCGAATTTCTCGCCGCGACGGACTTGATGGACGAGAAACACGGTACGGAAGAATGAGAAGGAGAAATGTCGTGGACATGATCGCCGTGCCGGGTCGCGATTTCCGTTCCGAACTTGCAAAGATCGAGTCGAGATCCCCGATCGCGGCTTTGCGATCTTCTGTTCGGAATGGATGAACAGAAGATCGCGAAGAACGCGAAGATGAAAACGGCTGACGCCGGGGCGAGAATTTTTCAGTTCTCGTTTCTTCACCTCATCCTTACGTCCTGCATTTTTCTGTTTTTCAATTTTTCTGTCAGCCCTTCGGCCGATTCGGTTGCGGCTGAACCGCGCTGCGAACTTCCGTTCGGATGGAGTGACGCGTCCGCACAGGACGGCGACAAGCGTCCGACCTCGATGATCCCTGTTGGAACCTCCGCGAACTCCGCGTGGGCTTCATTGCGCGAACCTCCGTTCGCAGACGAACGATCGAACAGAACGCCGCCAAGTACGCAGCGCGGCACAGCCGCAACCAAAGCGGTTTTCACCACGGATCGCATGGATCGACACGGATATCCACTACTCGAACCTCGCCGACGAGCGAAATCCGATGGTCGAATCGCGGCAGAGCCGGTACCTCGATGGATTCGCGCTCCCGTTCCTCGGCGCACTCGGCGCCCTCGGCAATTCGAAATCTTCGACGATTTCGCCCTGGCCTCTTCGAAACCGCGGAGGCCGCCGAGGTCGCGGAGAGAAACCGGCCGAAATGGCCGGTTTTCATCAGTGCCCATCAGTGGAATCCGTGGTCGCGAATTCGCGCCGGAAGCACGGAGGTCGAACGTTTGCAGTGCGAAGAAAAAGTGCAGGAAGAATGAAGGTGACACGTTCGCGGCGCGAAAGCGCGGGGGATTCCTCCTTCGGAGTGGCGTGCTATCATTTCCGTCCCTCATTCTTCATTCTGGCGATCTCCTTTCGAATTCCGGATGTCGTCCTACCATGCTCGCCTCGCGCCTGGTCCTGAAGATTCTCGCGGCTTACTCCGCGCTGGCGGTCGCGTTCGCCTCGCTGTTCGCCGCCGTGCTCGCGAATCGGCTGCGCGACATCGCGGACGAACAGGTCGAGCGACGACTGATCGACGCGGCGGCGGTGCTCGCCGTCGAAATCGAACAGGATCGCCGCGACGACCTCGCGTCGGCCGACTGGCAGCCTCGCTTCGCCGCCCTCGCCGACCGTTCGGACCTGCGAATGACGCTCGTCGCCGAAAACGGAACCGTCCTCGGCGACACCGAAGGCGACCCGGCGATCATGGAGAATCACGCCGGCCGACCGGAGATTCAAGCGGCTCGGCAGCGCGGCAGCGAAACCGTGACCCGCACCAGCGCGACCGTCCGCCGGCCGATGATGTATCACGCCGTGCGGCTCGGGAACGGCGATGCGCCGATCGGGTACGTCCGCGTCGCCGTGGACGTCTCCGCGGTCGAGGAACAGGTCGCGTCGCTGCGGCGATTGACGTGGGGCACGGCGCTCGCGGCCGCGCTCGTCATGGTCGCCTTCACGGCGCTCGTGCTGGGGCGGATCGTCAAGCCGCTGGGCCGATTGACCGCCGCCGCGCGGGCCGTCGAGGCGGGAGACAGGCCGCCGCCGCTCGACATCCGGCGGCGCGACGAGATCGGGGAATTGGGCGCGGCGTTCGATGCGATGAGCGCCGCGGTGGCGAATCGCGTGCGCGAACTGCGGCGGAAAGGGGAGCAGTTGGAGGCCAACAGCGAGCGGCTGGCGACCGTGCTGGGAGCGATGATCGAGGGCGTGGTCGCCGTCGACGACCGCGAGCGGATCCTGTTCGCGAACCCGGCGGCCCGCGCGCTGCTGGAACTCGGCGGTCCCGGCGTGGTGGGGCGTCCGCTGTGGGAGGCGATCCGCAGCCCGACGTTGCAGCAGGTCGTGCGGCGAGCGCTCGCGGGAGATGCGCGGCCGGACGAGGGCGCGGTCGAGTTCGAACTGCCCCGCTCGCAGGCGGTCGTGTCGCTGATCGCCACCCGCCTGCCGGGCGAACCGACTCCCGGGGTGGTCCTCGTGCTGCACGACGTGACCGAATTGCGCAGGCTCGAGAACCTGCGGCGGGAATTCGTCTCGAACGTCTCGCACGAGTTGAAGACGCCGCTGACTTCGATTCAGGCCTACACCGAAACGCTGCTGGAAGGGGCGATCGACGAGCCGGAGACCAATCGTCTGTTCCTGTCGCGGATCGCCGACCAGGCCGATCGGCTCAACGCGCTGATCCAGGACGTATTGCGGCTGGCGCGGATCGAATCGGGCCGCGACGTGTTCGAGGTCCAGCCGATCGAGATGAAGGCGATCGTCGAGGCGTGCGTCGAATCGCACCAGCCCGTAGCGCAATCGAAAGGCGTCGACCTCTTCGAGGAGCCGCCGGACGAAGCCCTCAAGGCGCTCGCCGATGAAGAGGGACTGCGGACGATCCTCGACAACCTCGTCGACAACGCGATCAACTACACGCCGGCGGGAGGCACGGTCACCGTCCGCTGGCGCGGCGACGACGCGACCGTGCGTCTTGAAGTCGAAGACACCGGCGTGGGCATCGCCCCGGAGCACCAGGGCCGCATCTTCGAGCGGTTCTACCGCGTCGATCGCGCCCGCTCGCGCGAAGTGGGAGGCACGGGCCTCGGCCTGTCGATCGTCAAGCACCTGGCGACCGTCTTCGGCGGCGGCGTGGACGTCATCAGCCGTCCCGGCAAGGGCAGCCGCTTCACGGTGCAGTTGCCCCGCGCGGAATAGCGTCCATCGCGGCCCACCGTAGTACGCCTACAACCTCGATCTTGCGGATCGAAGTCGCCGTAGGACGGAATTGAATTCCGTCCGCCGGCGTGGGGCAGGCTTTCCAGCCTGCCGATTCGCCGGTCCGTGCGACGGACGGGCAGACAAGGATGTCTGCCCCACGGACGGCCACGACGGATTACAAATCCGTCCCACCCGCCCGGATCGTCACCGCGCTTCGTCCTCGAGACCGTAATCGGAAATCTTCTTGTGCAGCGTGTTGCGGTTGATGCCCAGCCGCGTCGCCGTCCGCGTCTGCACCCCCTGGCAGGCGCGCAGCACTTGCAGGACCACCTCCTTCTCGACCAGCGGGACGATCCGCTCGTGAACCGGCTCGTCGGCCGGCGCTTCGTCGAGCGCGCGGGCGACGAGGTCGCGGCACATCGTCGCCAAGTCGCCCGTCGTTCGTCGCGGCAACCTTGGCGCGACGAGTCCCCGCACGTGCGGAGGCAGCAGGTCCGGCGTGATGCGGTTCCCCGGCGCCAGCACGATCGCCCGCTCGATATAGTTCTGCAACTCGCGGACGTTCCCCGGCCATACGTAACTCTGAAGCAGCCCCAGCGTCTCGAGCGGAACCTTCGGCGGCGTCCGCCCGTCCCGCTCGGAGTACACCCGCGCGAAATGCTCGACCAGCGGCGGAATGTCCTCCGGACGCTCGCGCAGCGGCGGCAGCGCGATCGGCACGACGTTCAATCGATAGTAAAGGTCTTCGCGGAACCGGCCCTCGTCGATCTCTTCGAGCAGATCGCGATTGGTCGCCGCGACGATCCGGCAATCGACGGAGATCGTCCGCGTATCCCCCACGCGTTCGAACTCTTGCTCCTGCAGTACGCGCAACAGTTTGACTTGCAGCTTGAAGCTGACGGAATCGATTTCGTCGAGAAAGATCGTGCCGCCGTGGGCCGCCTCGAATCGGCCGGTGCGGTTTTCGGACGCGCTCGTGAACGCGCCTTTCACGTGGCCGAACAATTCGCTTTCCAGCAGGCTCTCGCTGAGCGCGCCGCAGTTGACGCGGATGAACGGTCCCGAAGCCCGGGGGCTGAGGGAGTGCAGCGCGCGGGCCACCAATTCCTTGCCCGTCCCCGTTTCCCCGGTGAGCAGCACGGTGGCCGACGTGGCCGCGACGCGGCGCGTCAGTTCCGCGACGTCGCGCATGGCCGGACCGGCGCCGATCAGGCCGTCGATGAAGGCTGGGCCGGAGTCCTCGGGCATGTCGAGCGGGGGAAAGGGGAAATCGGAAACCGGCGAACGCGGCCAGCGATGGTCGATCGGCAATGGTCCGATTATAGTCGTCGGTGATCGAGTTCCCAGCGCGCGGCCGCGTCGCTTGGAGTTTTCCTTCCCCATCAATTCGATTCGCAGCGGAGACGGCGTCATGTTCCAGTGCGTCAGGCTTCGGTGCGATGAGGCGCGGCGTTTCGTCTGGCTCGCGATCGCATTGCTCGTAACGACGGCGGCGACGGCGATCGCCGCGGACGAGAAACCCGCCGCGCGGGGTCCGCTGGCCGAGCTTCCCAGCCGGCCGGCAGAGCACGTCGAGAAGATTCGCGCACTGAAACCGGGGGAATGGCTGTTGCTCGGCGCCCCCGCCCCCGATCCGAAATGGGGGCTGGCCCGCGGGCGGGCCTTCACCTCGAAGATGGCGGCGGCCGGCGATCTCGGCGGCGCGTTCCTGTACGGCGAAGGGGTCCACGGATTCTGGGACCGCGAGAACAACCGCTACATGGACGACTTCTGGTTCTACGATCTGCTCGCCCATCGGTGGATCTGTCTGTATCCCGGCTCCGACGTCAAGAACCTCACCATGCAGCTCGACGCCAAGGGAGTGGAAGTGACCGCCGACGGCGAGCCGCTCCCCATCGCGCCGCTCGTCCACGGCTACGAGATGACGACCTATCTCCCCGGCCGGAAGCGGTTCATGTTCCTTCCCGTGCCGGGCAGCTACTGGCGGAACTCGGTGGGGGAACGGCGAAAACTGTGGCTCGAAGACATCCGCGGCGACGTGCAGCGTCCCCGCGCCGACCCGCGGCTATACGACGTCGCAGCCGGCCGCTGAGAGCGCGTGTCGTCCGGGATCGACAGCCTCCCCGATCGCCGCGGCGCGCTGATTCACCTCGACAAGCACGACAAGACGCTGTTGTATCTCCGCAAGAACGGCATCTGGCTGTTCGACCACGCGCGGAACGAGTGGAGCGAAGCCAAGCCGGAAGTCACGCCGCCTTCCGGAAAGGATTCCGAAGGGCTCGCCTGTTACGACGCCGGCCGCGATTGGGTCTACGCCTGCAACGCGGTCGAGCCGACGGTGCCGTTCATCTACGACGTGGCCGGCAACCGGTGGATCAAGCCGGAGACGCAGGGAGAGCCGCGTTCGGTCGAGCGGCGGGCGATCCGCACGTCGTCGGCGGCGCTGCATTACGATTCGACAGCCGACCGCCTGCTGTTCTTCCAGTTCCGCTCGCGCGACGCGGCGGGCAACGCCAACAGCGCGGAAGGATCGGGCGTGTACGCCTACGCCCCGACGACCGCGACCTGGACCACCGACGCAACGCCGTTCCCCGAAGAGTTCCGCGCGGAATCGCGCCGATCGGTGAACGCCTTTTACGACGCGAACCTGAACGTCCACGTCTTCCACACCGCCGGCGACAGCCGCGACAACGGCGTGATCTGGGTGTATCGGCATGGGACGGCGGCGGGGGAGTGAACTGCGTGGATCACTCATCCCGCACGTCGGCCAGCGTGACCACGATCCGCTTGCCGACGGCTTCCGCATATCGCACGAGCGTTTCCACCGTGGGATTGGCGCGTTGCCCGGTTTCGAGTTTCGACAGCGCGGAGCGGTCCATGC
This sequence comes from Planctomycetaceae bacterium, assembly GCA_040877445.1. Classification (GTDB taxonomy): domain Bacteria; phylum Planctomycetota; class Planctomycetia; order Planctomycetales; family Planctomycetaceae; genus JBBDNT01. The sequence continues at coordinate 6,126 of JBBDNT010000211.1, read as the reverse complement.
CGGTGAGGTCCGTCACGTCGGAAAGGCTGAGGCCTTTCGCTTCGCGGGCCGCCTTGAGCTGCTGGAGCAAGCCCTGCAACTGGTCGAGCATCGCGATCCGCTCGTCGTGCCGGGCAACCAACTCGGGGAGTTCATCGGCGACCTGCTCGCGAACCGACCGGTACTCGGCGGCTTCCTCGGGCGTAAGCGTGCGCTGGCGGATGATGCGTTTCATGGCCGTTCCCTTCTCGGAACGTCGTAGGCCGTGACGGGATAGACGGTGTCCGAATCGATTTCCTCGTAAACCACCATCAAGTGCCGTCCGGGTCGTCGTCCAAGTCCCAGAGAATCGAATCGAACAGCATTGCGTCTGCCTTCGCTTTGTGGTTGTATAATACCACGCCCGGCCACTTGTCTCAAGCGGTCACGTCACGTCGGGCGCCTCTTCGCGGCTGCTCGAACCGGCCGCCTCGACGCCCGAATGCATCAATCGGTTCGAGTCGAAGCGACCCTCATTCACGCGATCTTTTCATCGGAGGACCAACCATGCTTCCACGCTTCACGATCGCTGTCGTCGCGGCGGCGATGTTGTTCGCCTTCGCTCGGCTCGTCGCCCATGCGTGCTGCCCGGCGCCTCCTTCCGGAAAGGCGGTCGTCAACGCCGACCAGACCGTGATCATCATCTGGGACGCCGCGAAGAAGACGCAACACTTCATCCGCCAGGCGTCGTTCCGAGGCGAGGCGGACGACTTCGGGTTCATCGTCCCCACTCCGTCGCAGCCTGAACTGGAAGAAGCGGGAGACGACGCGTTTCCCTATCTGCTCACGCTGACGGAACCGGAAGTCATCGAGCGACACCGCCCGCGCGGCGGATGCAGCATCGGCTGCGGCGACGACTTGGGCGTCGCCACGCTTTCCAAGCCCGCCGTCCGCGTGCTCGCGGAAAAGACCGTCGCCGGCTACGACGCCGTCGTCCTCGAAGCCGACACCTCGAACGCGCTCGTCGATTGGCTGGAACAACATGGCTACGCGTACTCGCCCGAGATCGAAGCCTGGGCGCAGCCCTACGTCGACGACGGCTGGAAGTTCACCGCCCTGAAGGTGGCGAAGCACGAGGGGACGGAGGATTCGGTGGTCGCGGCGTCGGCGCTGCGAATCAGCTTTCAGACCGACGAGCCGCTGTTTCCCTACCGCGAGCCGGACCCCACCGAACATGCCGCCGCGTTGAACGCACGCCCCCGACTGCTGCGGATCTACTTCCTCGCGGAAGCCCATTACGCGGGGAGCCTCGGCTCGGAAGCGGACTGGTCGGGACGCGTCGTGTGGAGCGATCGTCTTGCCGGCGAAGCACGGGAGAAATTGCTCGATCTGCTGCGGCTGCCGGAGACGACCGGTCCCGCGGAGTGGTGGCTGACGGAGTTCGAGGACGACTGGGCCTACGCGCCGGCCCCGGCCGACGTCGCCTTCGCCCGCTCCGCCGACCAGCGGCCGGTGAAGCGTCCGCCGATCATCCACTACGTCGAAGCCCCGGCCGCCCCGGGGGCCGCCCTGTTCGCGTTCGCGGCGTTCGCGACCTGGCACGCTTCGCGCCGCATTCGCCAAAGACGACCCGACTGAACGCCGCGAGTCCCACATCTTGGAGCAACCTTCGAGTTCGCGTATCATGGATGGCGTGAGGGTCGGATCGCCAATCCGTCCGAGGTGTTGCGGGGATCGATCTCGCCGCAGCAGCCGCCATGGCCGATCGTGCAAGGGTGTGGAACGATGATCGCTCGCAGATACTCGACGATCAACCTCCCACGCGCCCGCGAACTCTGGGAGGAGTATCAGCGCGCCCACGACCTGTCGCGGGATCGGGGACGCACCGCGGGAATCGATCCCGAGAGCGGTCGCGTCTGGCTGGGGGAGTCGATTCCGGACGTCATCCGCCAGCGCGACGCGGACGGCATCGACGCACCGCTCCATTTCGAGCGGGTGGGTTCTCCGGCCTACGCTCGCAAGGGACGAGCGACATGATCCGGGGCGCCGTTTCCGAAGATCTCATTCCGTCGATCGAATTGCCGCTCGGTGGCGAAGCTTGGACGGCGACGATCGATACCGGGTTCAACGGCGGCTTGGAGCTTCCGGAGCGACTCTTCGAAGAATTGGATCCGCAATACGCCGGTCACATCACGTCCGTGCTGGCCGCCGGCCAAGTCATCGATGAGGACGCCTACGTCGTCACGATCCCCTTTGATGGCAGACTCGTCGAGCCCTATGCGACGTTCGTGTCGGGTGATGGCGTACTGATCGGGACGGCGGTACTTGCCGAGCATCGCTTGGAGATCGACTTTCCGAATCGACACCTGGTACTCGAACGGATGTCGGTGATCGAAGATTCGTCACCCTGAGGACGATTCATCGGAACTCTTGCGAGTTCCGCTACGACTCTTCCCGCAACGCCCCGCACGCCATCGCTCGACAGGAGCGCGCAGCATGTCCCTCTGGTTGCTCGGAAAACGGCGCGACGGACGGCGGGCGGTGTACTCCGTCGGCGGCGTGTTCGCCTCCGCGCTCTTGCTCGTGATCTCCGCCTTGCTGCTGTCGATCTGGTCGCTGCGGAACGATGCGGGAAGCGCCGCACCCGCGAAGGCGGTCGACGCGGCTGAAGCACCGGCCGCGAGTGAACGCCCGCGATCTTCCGCACGGCCCCCGCGCGAAATCATCCTCCGCGAGGAAAGCTGGGAGCAGGTCGAGAAAATGGTCGCGGCTCACAAGGGAAAGGTCGTGGTCGTCGACGTGTGGATGTCCACCTGCGGCCCGTGTCTGGAACGCTTGCCGCACTTCCTCGAATTGCCGGAGCGGTTCGATGAAGAGGTCGTGTGCATTTCGGTCAACTGCGACTACGGCGGGATCGAAGGCAAGCCGGTCGCGGTCTATCGGCCCGACGCGCTGCGGGAACTGAAGAAGCTCGACGCCGCCCGCCCCGGAGTCGAGCACGTCCTGCTGACCGACCCGCTGCTCGACTTCATGGAAGAACGAGGAATCGAGGCGACTCCCACGCTCTTGATCCATGATCGCGCCGGCCAGCTCGCGAAGAAGTTCGACAACTCGCAGGCCTTCGCTCCGGAAGAGGAATTTACCGCGGAACAGGTCGACGCGGAGATTCGCCGGTTGATCGGACAGCGGCCGTGATCGGCCTGTTATTGAGCCGAGGGGTTTATCCCCTCGGTGCTCTTGCGGCGACCCCACGAAGACCGTGAGTTTTCACTTGCGGCCAACCGTATTCCCACCGAGGGGATAAACCCCTCGGCTCCTGGTTTCCGTCGAACTTTCGCGCTAGAAGCCGTCCGCGCGACGGCGGCACTTTCGCGCCTCGACAGGAACGACAATCGGACCGACCGCGAGCGCCATTTTCTGCACACTTCGAGGTTCGAGCGATTTTCCATGCGCATCCTCGTCACCGCCGGACCCACGCGCGAATATCTCGACGACGTGCGTTACTTGTCGAACGCCAGCAGCGGGCGGATGGGGTATGCGGTGGCGCGGGCCGCGCGCGACGCCGGGCACGCCGTCGTCCTCGTCAGCGGGCCGGTCGATCTCGCGCCGCCCGAGGGGGTCGAGTTCGTTCCCGTCGAAACGACCCGCGAGATGCGCGACGCCTGCGTGCGGGCCTTTGCCGATTGCGACGGCGTGATCGCCGCCGCCGCCGTCTGCGACTACAAGCCGAAGAACCGCGTCGCCGGGAAGATCGCCAAGACCGGCGGGCCGATCACGCTCGAGATGATCGAGACCGACGACGTGCTCGCCGAACTGGGCCGCCTGAAGGAAGGTCGCTGGGTCGTCGGCTTCGCCCTCGAAGCCGAGAACCCGCGCGAAAACGCGCTGCAGAAGCTCCGCCGCAAGAACTGCGACCTGGTGGTGCTCAACGCGCCCTCGGCGATCGGATCGGAGTCGAACAGCGTGGAACTGCTCGACCCCTCGGGAGCGACGGTCGCCAGTTGGTCCGGATCGAAGACGGAAGTCGCCGCCGCCCTGATCGCGCACCTCGCCCCCCGCTGATATCCGTCGAGGCGGGGTGCGGCAATTTTCACTGGCGTGTGGCCAGAGTCGGGTGGCGGGGGCGCTTCGCGCAACGAAAGCCCCCGGCGCGCGCCACGGGGGCTTCCGCGTTGCGGAGCGCCCCCGCCACCCATCGCCGAAGAGTGTTGGCGTCGCCAAAAACTTTTGCCACACCCTCGAGGCGCGGACATCGCGGGGGGGATTGCGTCCACCGCGGATTTCGGGATAATGCCGGGAATCGAACGCACCGTTCGCCGCATTCCATTCGGAACAAGGAGCACACGCGATGCCCGTCTTCAAGGACAACTCCGAATCCATCGGCCATTCGCCGCTCGTGCGGATCAACCGTCTCGCCCAGGGACTGAAGGCGACGGTCCTCGCCAAGATCGAAGGCCGCAACCCCGCTTACAGCGTCAAGTGCCGCATCGGCAGCGCGATGATCTGGGACGCAGAGGAAACCGGCAAGCTGAAGCCGGGCACGCACGTCGTCGAGCCGACCAGCGGGAACACGGGCATCGCGCTCGCCTTCGTGTGCGCCGCGCGGGGCTATCCGCTCACGCTGACCATGCCCGACACGATGTCCCTCGAGCGGCGGATGATGCTCCGCTCTTACGGCGCGAACCTCGTGCTCACCCCGGGGGCCGAAGGCATGAAAGGGGCCATCGCCAAGGCGGAAGAGCTCGCGCAACAGCCCGGCTGGTTCATCCCGCAGCAGTTCAAGAACCCCGCCAACCCCGAGATTCACTTCCGCACCACCGGTCCCGAAATCTGGGAAGACACCGGCGGCGAGGTCGATATCCTCGTCTCCGGCGTGGGGACCGGCGGCACCATCACCGGCGTCTCCCGCTACTTCGAGCAGGAGAAGAAAAAGCCGCTGCACTCGATCGCCGTCGAACCGGTCAACAGCCCCGTCCTCTCCGGAGGCAGCCCCGGCAAGCACAAGGTCCAGGGCATCGGCGCCGGCTTCATCCCCGACATTCTCGACATGTCGCTCGTCGATGAAGTCCTGACCGTCAGCGACGACGAAGCCTTCGAGTTCGCCCCGCGAATCGCCCGGGAAGAAGGCATCACCTGCGGCATCAGCTCCGGCGCGGCGATGGCGGTCGCCCTCCGGGTCGCCGCCCGGCCCGAAAGCGCGAACAAGACGATCGTCGTCGTCCTCCCCGACTCGGGCGAACGCTACCTCTCGACCCCGCTGTTCGAGTACGCCCGCGATTGAGTGGGGTTCATCACGCTTGCGGTTTCGCGTCACCATCGATCGCGAAACCGCAAGCGGACGCACGGCCGACTTCCGATCAAGATTCCCGCAACCGCGCAATGATCCCCCGCGCCGCTTCCCCCGGTTCCGCCGCCGCGCAAATCGCGCCGCTCACCGCCACGCGCCTCGCTCCGGCGGCGACCGCTTCGGCGACGTTGTCCGAATCGATCCCGCCGATCGCGAACCAGGGAAGCGAGATTTCCGCCGCCGCTTCGCGGAGGAACTCCAATCCCGCGAGCTCGGCGAACTGCTTCGTCTTCGAGGGAAACGTCGGGCCGACGCCCAGGTAGTCCGCCCCGTCGAGCACCGCTTGCCGCGCCTGGTCGATGTCGTGCGTCGAGACGCCGATCAACCGCCCCGGCCCGACGATCCGCCGTGCCGCGCGGACCGGCAGATCGTCCCGCCCGACGTGGACGCCGTCCGCTTCGACCAGCGCTGCGATGTCCGGCCGATCGTTGACGATCAAGAGCGCCTCCGCCGCGCGCGTCCAGTCCCGCACCCGCCGCGCGTGCTCGAGGAGTTCTCCGTCGGAGAGCGACTTCTCGCGAACCTGGATCATCCGCGCGCCGGCCGCGAGCGATTCCCGCACGACGCGCTCGACGCCGACGCGGCAACTTGCCGCCGTCAGCAACAGGCATAGGTCGCAGCCAGCCAGCCGCTCGCGGGCGGAACCCGCGGTGAGGATCGCCTTTTCGAGCGTGTAGACCCGGTAGCGCATGCGGCCGAATTCCTCCGCCGCGCCCGGATCGATCAGCTTTCCGAATTCCTCGAGCGTCCGCAACCCCTCCTCGGCCCGCCGCAAATTCGCCCGCACGACATCGAGCGGCACGCCCCGCGCCGCTTCGGCG
>JBBDNT010000210.1:0-17923 GCA_040877445.1 Planctomycetaceae bacterium | reverse complement strand
AAGCCCCCGCGGCGCGCGACGGGGGCTTTCGCTGCGCGAAGCGCCCCCGCCACCCCGTCGCTCCTTCGCAACGAGAAGAATGCGCCGACGTTGCACACTTCGATCTCATCCCGCACGAGGCTCGGCATGACCGCACTCGACTCCACTGCCGATCTCGCTCCCGCTCCCGCGTTCGCTCCCGCGTCGCCGCTCGGCCGGCGCGAGTTTCTGCGATGGGGGCTGTCCGCTTCCCTCGCGACGCTTGGCGGCGTGTCGGCGGGTGCGCGGGTTTCGGCCGACGACGCTCCGCCGCCTTCCCGGACTTCGCCCGCCGGGCGGCCGGTCGCGCCATCAGCGGACGCGATCGCCCGCGGCTGGATCGATTCGCACTCGCACGTGTGGACGTCGGACATCGACGCCTATCCGCTCAAGCCGGGCCGCCGCAAGGAGGAAATGCGGCCGGCGAGCTTCACTCCGGCGGAACTGCTCGCGCACGCCGAGCCTGCGGGCGTGACCCGCGTGGTGCTCATCCAGTCGAGCTTCTACGAACTGGACAACGCCTACATGCTCGATGCGATCCGCGAGCATCCCGGACGATTCTCCGGCGTGGCGATCATCGACCCCGAGAAGCGGCCCGGAGCGCGGATGAAGGAGTTGGTCGCGCAGGGAGTCCGCGGGTATCGCCTCCGCCCGTGGGACGCGCCGCCGGACAAGTGGCTCGATCGCGCGGGGATCGCCGAGATGTGGACGACCGCTGCCGACGAAGGCCTCGCGATGACATTGCTGATCGACCCGCCGTACCTCGAATCCGCCGGCAAGATGTGCGCGAAGTTCCCGCGCACGCCGGTGGTGATCGACCATTTCGCCCGCATCGGCGTCGACGGCGAAATCCGGGAGCGCGATCTCGCCGCGCTGTGCGCTCTCGCGAAGCACCCGCTGATGCACGTGAAGGCCTCCGCGTTCGGGGCGCTCGGCAAGAAGACCGCACCGTACGCCGATTTGCTGCCGATGGTCCGCCGGCTGTGCGACGCCTACGGCCCGGACCGGCTGATGTGGGGGACCGACTGCCCGTACCAGGTACTCGACGGGCACACCTATCGCGACTCGGTCGAGCTGATCCGCACGCACGCCGACTTCCTCGCCGCGGGGGACCGCGAATGGATTCTACGGAAGACGGCGGAGAAGGTGTTTTGGTAGGCCGTCGTCCAGATCGAATTCGTGATTCACTGGAGCGACATTGGACGTTCGAGGCGTCGTAGGACGGAATTGTATTCCGTCCGCCAACAATCGGGCTCACGGTTCCTCGAAGTCAAGAACGGCGAGGAGGGGATTCACCGATTGCGAATTGCGTGATCCAACGCGGTGGCGGGCACGACGGATTACAAATCCGTCCTACCCGCCCTCGGAGAACGATTTCGCCGCGATGTGAAATCCAAGCGGCGACCGCGAGGTGCGACGTGAGTTTTCCCGTGAGGCGACCGTGTTCCGACCGAGGGGATGAACCCCTCGGCTCATTGATCCGAGATGCGTCGCACCCCCCGGGCATTTCGCGGGCGCGGCCGCGGATTGTCCCGCCGTGCGGCGATTCGCTATACTGAGTCATACCGACGAGACGATGTGCCTGCCGACCTGGCCCGGGGCCGGCCTCAGTTCGCTGCACGATCATTGGACAGACTCCCCGCCGCCGCGCGCGGAGCGGAACGCCATCGCGCGACGGACGCCCTATGAAGATTTTCCGGGAACTGTTCGGCAAGAAGACCGAGATTCGGCCGATCGACATCACCCGCCGGTTCGACCTGATCGGCCGTGTCGGTCAGGGGAGCATGGCCCGCGTGTGGCGGGCCCGCGACACGAAGACCGGCAAGATCGTCGCCCTCAAAGTCCTCGACAAGGAAAAGACCGCCAGGCTCGAGTCCCGTTTCATCAATCTCGGCAAGCCCAGCGAAGGGGAGATCGCCGTCCAACTTCGGCATCCCAGGCTGGTCCACACCTTCGAGTACGGCTACACGAAGGAGCGGGAGCAGTGGCTGATGATGGAGTTCATCGAGGGGGCGTCGCTGAGTTTTCTCATCGAGATGCAGAACGAAACCATGCTGGCCAACCGCATGAAGTTCATGATCGAGTTGGGAGAGGGGGTCGACTATCTGCACAAGCACGGGTGGATTCACCGCGACATCTGCCCGCGGAACGTGCTGCTGGATGAGAACAACGACCTGAAGCTCATCGATTTCGGCCTCGTCGTGCCGGACACCGCCGAGTTCCGCAAGCCGGGCAACCGCACTGGGACGGCGACTTACATGGCCCCGGAACTCATTCGCCGCCAGCCGACCGATCACCGCATCGACGTGTTCTCTTACGCGGTCACCTGTTATGAAATGTGGACGAAGGCCCGTCCGTGGAAAGGGGCCGACTCGCTGGACGCGATGCATCAGGCGATCAACACGCCGCCGCGCGACATCCGCGAGCTGGCGCCGGACATCGACGAGCGGGTGGCGCAAACGATCATGAAGGGACTCGAGCGCGAGCCGCGCGACCGCTGGTCGAGCGCCGGCAAGATGGCCGACGCGTTTCGCGCGATCGCGGATCAGGGCGAGTGACAGTAGTTCCAAGTTCCAAGTTCCGGGTTCCGAGTTCCACTTCGCCATGACAGCAACGCTGGAATCCTCTCCCTTTCGGAACTTGCAACTCGGAACTTGGAACGACTGAGCGATGGGCCGACTCGACGGATTGAACGCTCCCCAGCGCGACGCGGTCACCACGCTCGCCGGGCCGTTGCTCGTGCTCGCCGGCGCGGGGACCGGGAAGACGCGCGTCATCACCTACCGCATGGCGGAGCTGATCCACAGCGGCGTCGCTCCCGACCGCATTCTCTCGGTCACCTTCACCAACAAGGCGGCCAAGGAAATGCAGGCGCGAACCGCCGCGCTGCTCGGCAAACGGCTGAAGAGGAAGCCGCTCGTTTCCACGTTCCATTCGCTGTGCGTGCGGATTCTCCGGCAGGAAATCGAAGCCCTCGGCTATCCCGCCGACTTCGCGATCTACGACCGCGGCGATCAGGAATCGGTCGCCCGCGCCGCGCTCCGCGACATCCGCGTGGCCGAGGCGGCGATGCGCCCCGGCGACCTGCTGCACCGCATCAGCCGCTGGAAGATGGAAGGCGTCCTTCCGAGTGAAGCGGCGGAGCACACCGATGACGATCTCGGCTTTCTCGCGTCGGTCGCGTACCGCCGCTATCAGAACACGCTCCGCAGCCGCGGCGCGGTCGATTTCGACGATCTGCTGCTGCTGACCGGCGAATTGTTCGACAGTTTTCCCGACGTGCTCGAACGCCAGCAATCGCGGTTCGAGCACGTGCAGATCGACGAGTACCAGGACACCAACGGCGTGCAGTTCGAGCTGGTGCAGGCGCTCGTCGATGCGCATCGCAACCTGTGCGTGGTCGGCGACGACGACCAGTCCATCTACGGCTGGCGCGGGGCCGACATCACGCACATCCTCGGCTTCCAAACGCACTTTCCGAACGCCAAGGTCGTGCGGCTCGAAGACAATTACCGCTGCACCGCGGGCATTCTCGATAACGCGAATCGGCTCGTCCGGCACAACCGCGGCCGACACGAAAAGGTGCTCACCGCCCACAAGCGGTCCGGCGACGACGTGCGATTCATCGAGTATCCCGACGAGCAGACCGAAGCCGAAAGCGTCGTTCGCGAGATCGACTTTCTCATCAAGGCGAAGGGAGTCCGCCCGGCCGACATCGCGATTCTGTTCCGCACGAACGAGCAGCCGCGATTGTTCGAGACTGAACTCCGCCGCAAGCGGGTGCGGTACGTGCTGATCGGCGGGCAGTCGTTCTTCGACCGCAAGGAAATCCGCGACGTCCTCGCGTATCTGAAGGCGATCGCGCATCCCGCCGATGAAGTTTCGCTGCTGCGGATCATCAACACTCCCGCGCGGGGCATCGGCGAGTCGACCGTCGAAAAGCTGCTCGCCCGGGCCGTGAAGGCAGGAACGTCGCTGTGGCAAGTGATTCCCGAGGCGATCGCCGCCGGAGACCTCACGCAGAAGGCGGCCGGAGCGCTGCAGGCGTTCCGTTCGCTGCTCGACGGATACCGAAGGCTGTTCGAGGAGTCGCCGCAGCGGATGGGGGATCTCGTGGCGCAGCTCATCGACGACATCGGCTACGAAGCCGAGATCGAACGCCAGCACAAGGAGCCGGCGCAGCAGCTTCTGCGCGTCGGCATGTTGGAGCAGATGGTCGAGGCGGTCCGCGAGTATGTTTCGCGCAACGATCGCCCCACGCTCTCGGGGTTCCTCGAAGACACGGCGCTCGGCGGCCGCGAGGAGGACTCCGATCGCGACGAGCAATTGAACGACAACGGCGTCAAGCTGATGACGCTGCACAGCGCCAAGGGATTGGAGTTTCCGCGCGTGTATCTGGTCGGGCTGGAAGAGGGGCTGTTGCCTCATCGCCGCTCGGTCGAGGACGGCAGCGAAACGGCGATCGCGGAAGAGCGGCGGCTGACCTACGTGGGCATCACCCGCGCGATGGATCACCTCACGCTGACGAGGGCGGCGACGCGCAAGAAATGGGGCCGCTGCCGGCCGTCGATCCCGTCGCGATTTCTGTACGAGATGCGCGGCGAAGCGGCGGAGGAGATGGTGGAATCCGGGGTCGCGGAGGGGGAGGATGGAGGATAGTGCCCGGCACTTGGCGGCCGCGCGCATCTCATTCGTCGCTGAAAACGGCTCGTTCCTGAATCATGCTCATACTCGCCATCGAAACGTCCGGACGCGGCGGCGATGTCGCACTCATGCGGGGCGACGAATCGCTCGGCAGCCGGTCTCTCGCCGCCGCCGGACAACGGCACGCGCAGACGCTCGTCGCCGAGATGGCCGCGCTGTGGGATGACGCCGGCATCGAGCCGGATGATCTCGACGCGATCGCCGTGAGCATCGGCCCCGGGAGTTTCACGGGATTGCGCGTCGGCGTCGTGTGCGCGAAGACGCTGGCGTATTCCGTCGGCTGCCCGCTGGCGGCGGTCGACACGTTTCGGGCCGTCGCCGCGCATTCGCCCGAAGACATCGTCCGTGTGCAGGTCGTTTCCGATGCGCAGCGGGGGGAACTGTATCTCGGCCGCTACGAGCGGCGCGGCGACGAATGGGAACGGCACGGCGAGATCGTCATCATCGACGGCGACGAGTGGCTCGCGTCGCTCGGTGCGGACGATGTGGTCAGCGGTCCCGCCGTCGCGAAGTACCCGATGCCGCTGGCCGATCGTTGCCGCGTTCTGGAATCCGCATTCCGCGAGCCGCGGGCCGCGACGATCGCCCGGCTGGGCCGAAGGCAAGTGGAACGCGGCGACATCGCGGACGCCGCGACGCTGGAGCCGTTCTATCTGCGCCGCAGCGCCGCGGAAGAGAAGCGCGACGCTGCCGCGGCGGGCGGGCGGTAATGCGCCGTCAGCGTCCGTAGGACGGAATTGTATTCCGTCCGCCAAGATACGGCTTCCACGCATCGCGGCGTGCGTGGGCGCGCGCCGCCGGCCCGCGCACAGTACGTCCATTCTGCCGGAATGGACGCGGGGAGCGGGAAACCGGTTTCCACACCGGAGATGGTCGCCGTGACGCGGCGGCTGACCGAGCGATCGCGACCATCGAGTACGGGCAAACCGCTCGCTGCCGGATGCGCTTCCCCGCGCTCCACGTCCCGCCCGGCAGGCGAGACGTACTGCAGGTCCGTTCAATACGGAACGTACATCGGGAGCGGCGACAACGATCCCGTGACGATCGGCGCCGCCGTGACTTTCGGCACTCTCGACGCACGGTGGGGCACGACGGATTACAAGCAAAAACCAAGTCTCACGGCGTGGCGGCGGGCCGTTCGTTGTAGTAGACCAGCTTGACCTTCGCCCCCTCGGTCAAGACCGTTCCCGCGGGAGGCGATTGGGCGTAGATCGTCCATGTGTGTCGGCTGGTGGGGGCCACATCGCCCGGTTGATAGATCGGCGAAAGCCCGTATTGCTCGACCGTCGCCTTCACCTGGTCGTGCGACATCCCCTGGAACGAAGGCAGGGCGAACTGGCGTCCCGCCGCGGGACGCGGAGCCGGCGTGGCGGGACGGCCCGGAGTGCCCGGCGCGACCGCCGAACCATCGTCGAGCGACGCGCTGCCGGGCTGTTCTCCGCCGACGACGCGCACGGGAGGTTGTCCCGGCTGGCCCTCCCGCGGGAGGGCGCCTTGCCGTTGTTGGTCGCGGGGATCGGCCGTTCGCCGCGGGTCGCCTTGCCGCTGTGGATTCTCCGGGAGCGTCACTTCCTTGTTGACGAACTTGTACTTGCGGGGATCGACGAAGAAGGGATCCTCGTCTCCGAAGATCGCCTTCCAGATTCCGGCCCCGAAGCCGCCCTCTTTGGGCTGCTCGAGGTTCAGGAATTCATAGACGGTTTCCTTCGTCCCGGCGGGATCGATCAACTTGACGGCGATCGGGAGCCACGTCCGCTTGTCGAGGAGGATGAAAGCCTTCTGGTACTGTTCCGCGTCGGATTTCCAGCGCGGCCTGGCCTCGATCGTGCAGGTCTGCGGGTTGTCCTTCGGGAGCAACGCGAGATGATACCGCTGCTTCGCCAATGCGGGGGGCATGCCGAACAGGAACGGTAGCGGGCCGTTCATGATGTTCTCGCCCTGGTTGGCCAGCGGAATCGGATAGACGTCGACCTGCTTCTCCTGCTCGTTGACCTGCATGATCCGCTGGCCGGTGCAGATCCACTTTTCCGGCTGGGCGGGAACCAGCTTGAAGGGCTGCCCCGCCTTGTCCTTCATGTTCCCGACGTGCGTCGAGCGGTACTTGAACGGTTCGAGGTCGATGCGGCCCATATCCGGGGCGCGATAGTAGAACGCTCCGGTGGACCAGTTCTCGGTCTCGAACACAAGATCGTAGACGAACCGCTTGTGCTCCCCGTGCAGTTCCTTGATCTGCTGCGTCGACCGCGACCAGTTGTGCAGAATCTGCTCCAACTCCGGCGGCAGGTTCTGGACTTGCAGCGGAACCTGCTGCAGTTGATTTCGCGGCTGCGCTCCGGCGGGCTGCGGCGCGGCGGGCCGCTGGGCAAATGCGACGCCGGAAGCGACGATCGATCCGATCACCAGACCACGAAGACACCGCGCCGAGACTGTTCGGAAAGAGGCCCACATGAGCGTCGAAATCCTTTTCGATCGTTGGTGGACGGCAAACGCGAGCGATGATGCGCTCGGGACCACCCGAATTCGGGCGGAATGCCTTGCTGGACAGTGACTTGCGTCGAACACGACGGCCGGGCAGGAACGGGATCGTATCAAAAGGAGACCATCCCGGCCAGACCGATCGCCGCGAGCGAAATGCGGGAATCTGCTGATTGTATCGGTTGTGATGCCGGCCGCCCTTTGACTTCACTCAGTACTTCCAAAATCGCGACGCCGTCATTCCCGCGAAGGCGGGAATCCAGTCGATGCGCGGACAGCGAAGACAATCGGTTGCCGCCCTGGCGATTGCTGGATGCCCGCCTTCGCGGGCATGACGCGCAGCGGGGTCTCGCCGAATGGACAACTTGAAACTACTCTCACGGGTGAACGCCGGAGAATGTTCTCGCTACACCGGTCATTCGAACGGGTGCGGCAATTTTTACTGGCGGCGGTTGCCGTGGGGTGGCTGGGGTCGATCCGCCGGGGAACGGCATCCACTTCAGGCGACGACGCTCGGCGGATCGCCCCCAGGAATGGGCGAGCACGTCGGCGATTCGCTGGGGGCTGCGCTTCGCTCCGACCCCAGCCACCCTTCCGCCAGGAAGTTTTGCCACACCCATTCGAACGTGACCGGCGCATGCGACCGCTCTCGTCACGCGGCGACTCGATTGATGGAGATGCCGCCGCGGTTCCGTTACCATGACCGGCGCGTCGCGCGCCGCGTTCCTCGGACGGATCGGCGATCCGTCCTCCGATCGACGAAATCCCCCACGGAGAAACGGAGAACCAGTCATGCCGAGCAACGATCGCCGGGAATTCCTGAAGCAGTCCGCCGCGGCGGCCGCCGCGCTGGGATTCGTCTCGTGGCCGGGAAGCGCTTCGGCTCAAGACGCGCGGCAGCGGCAGAACGACGCTGCGGCGCTGCGCGGTTCGACCGCTCCGGATCTCGTCGTCGTCAACGCGAAGGTCCACACCGTCGACGACGCGCAGCCGAAGGCCGAGGCGTTCGCCGTCAAGAACGGGCGATTCGTCCTAGTGGGGGGGACCGCGTTGATCCGCGGCCTCGCCGACGCCACGACGCAGGTCATCGACGCCGAGGGGATGACCGTCACCCCCGGGTTCATCGACGCGCACACGCATCCCGCGAGCGCGGGCGTCGCCGCGCTCGCGAACGTCGATTGCGACGTCTACACCATCGCCGAGATCAAGCAGCGGATGCGCGCGCGGGCCGCCAAGTCGCCCGAGGGGCAATGGGTGCTCGGCTTCAAGTACGACGACACCAAGCTCAAGGACGGCCGCAAGCTGCACCGGAAAGACCTCGACGAGGCGGTCCCCAATCATCCCGCCCGCGTCACGCATCGCGGCGGGCACACGCAGGTCGCCAACAGCCTCGCGTTCAAGTTGGCCGGCATCGATCGCGACACCCCCGATCCCGAAGGGGGCGCCTTCGGCCGCGACGAGAACGGCGAACTCAACGGCTTCATCGCCGAGAAAGCCCGCGGCGCGTTCGACGACGTCGGCAAGACGCCCCCCGTCACCCGCGAGACCCGGCAAGCCGGAATCAAGCTGATCTCCCGGCAGATGTCCGCCGCAGGCCTCACCAGCGTCCACGACACCAGCCAGCCGGACAGCTTCGCCGCCTACGTCGACGCCTACCACGCCGGCGATCTGCGGTTCCGCGTGTACGCGTTCTTCGGCTACTCGGCGCTGGCGGGATTGCGCGGACTCGGTTTGCGGACCGGCTTCGGCGACGAGTGGCTGAAGGTCGGCGGGCTGAAACTCTCCGCCGACGGCTCGGCTTCTGAACGGACCATGCGGATGAGCACTCCCTACGTCGGCCGCCCGAACGATTTCGGCCTGCTCACCATGAGCCAGCAGGAACTCGACGAGAAGATCCTGGAAGCGCACCAGGGGGGCTTCCAGGTCGGCGTGCATGCCAACGGCGACGTGACGATCGCGATGGTGCTCAACTCCTACGAGCGGGCGTTGCGGATCAAGCCGCACCCCGATCCGCGGTTCCGCCTCGAGCACTGCTCGCTGATCAACGACGAACTGCTCGCGCGGATCAAGGCGATCGAGGCGATCCCCACGCCGTTTTGGACCTACGTGCATTACCACGGTCCGAAGTGGCTGGAGTACGGGCCCGAGAAGATGCGGAGCATGTTCGCGCACCGCTCGTTCCTCGATCACGGCATCAAGGTGGCGGGGGCGTCGGACTACATCCCCGGCCCATTCGAGCCGTTGATGGCGATCCAGAGCATGGTCACCCGCAAGGACTTCGAAGGCCGCGAATGGGGGCCGAATCAAAAGGTCACCGTCGACGAGGCGCTCCGCATCGGCACGCTGCACGGAGCCTACGCCTCGTTCGAGGAGAAGGAGAAAGGCTCGATCACGCCCGGCAAGCTCGCCGACTTCGTGATGCTCGCGAAAGATCCGCACGACGTGAACCCGGACGAGATCAAGAAGATTCCCGTCGTCCGCACGGTGGTCGGCGGGAAGACGGTGCACGAGGCGTGAAGTGTCGATTTCGAGATGCGATTCCCGCGGACAGCCGATTCCGCACGCCGGTCGATCGTGCGGCGCGCTCGTATCGTGCCCCCCGAGGTTCGGACTCGTGGGTCGATCGGACGGGCGGGTAGGACGGATTTGTAATCCGTCGTGCCCGCCCACCGCGTTGGATCACGCAACTCGCAAACGGTAAATCCCCTCTTCGCCGTGCTTGACTTCGGGGAACCGTGAGCCCGATTGTTGGTGGACGGATTACAAATCCGTCCTACGGGCGGGTAGGACGGAATTTCATTCCGTCGGGCCTGCCGGTTCCCATACGTGCGGTCGAAGTTCCCGTAATGGGCCGACGCGCCTCGGACGGACTGGCAGTCCGTCCTACGGCGAATTCGACTCACAATTTCAAGGCCCACGAGGCATTCGAGAACCGACCATGTCCGGGTGGAGAACGATCGAGATCGGCGGGAAGGCCGCCGATGTTTACGAGCCGCGCAGCGGTTCCGCGGGCGGCGCCGATGACGCGGCGATCCTGCATCTGCACGGGCACGGGTTGGCGACGCTGAAGGACAACGCCCCGTTCACCGCCGAGTTCGAGAAGCACGGCCTGCGCGTCGTGTGTCCGCACGGGGCGCGGTCGTGGTGGCTCGATCGCGTGTGCGCCGAGTTCGATCCGCACGTCACGCCGCGGCGGCATCTGCTCGACGCGGTCGTTCCCTGGATCGCCGAGCGCTGGGGAATCGAGCCGCCCCGTATCGGCCTCACCGGCGTCAGCATGGGGGGGCAGGGGGCGCTGTTGCTCGCGTACCGGCATCCCCGCACGTTCCCCGTGGTCGCCGCGATCAGTCCCGCGGTCGACTTTCACATCTGGCACGGCCGCGGACTGCCGCTCGACGAGATGTGCGCGACGCGCGAAGACGCCCGGCAGGAGACGGCGACCCTGCACCTGCATCCGCTGAATTGGCCGAAGCACCAGTTGATCGTTTGCGATCCCGGCGACGAGGACTGGTTCGAGGGGATCGAGCGGCTGGCGAGCAAGCTCCGTTCGACCGGCATCCCCTTCGAGCACGACTTGGAGACCCGCCACGGAGGCCACGGCTGGCCCTACTTCGAGCACATGGCGGAGCGGGTGGTCGGTTTCGTCGCGGACCGGCTGGGGCGGCCGGGAGGATAGTGGATGGTGGATTGGTCGGACGCACGCTTGCGGTCTCGCGCGGTCATCGGGGAGTCCACCTTGACACGACTTCCCGCCGACGGACAATCGAGGGATCGGCAGTTCGGGGCACCCTTCCGCGGAACCGTTTCATGCAGGCGCGACTGGTTTCACTCGACGGGCGGGAACCGTACGAGATCGTCCGCGACGTGACGATCGTCGGCCGCAAGGAAGGGCTGTGCGACCTCGCGCTCGACCGCGCCAGCGTCTCCAAGCTGCACTGCATCGTGGTCAAGACCGACGGGTTGCTTTACGTTCGCGACCTGGGGAGCACGAACGGCACCAAGGTGAACGGCCAGCGCGTGGTCCGCGGGGCGCTCTTGCCGGGCGATGAACTGGCCTTCGCCGGAGCGCGCTTCCGCGTGGAGCTCGGCCCGCGGAAACCGCCGCAAACCCACGATGCGACGGAGGCGCTGGATGTGGACGAAGAAGGAACACTGAAGAAGGAACACTGAAGAAGGAAGACTGAAGAAGGAAGATCGATACGAGAACACGACCGTCGCATTCTTCGTCACGAAGCGGCGGCACATGACCGCCGCTCCCCCCGTCCGCGGCTGATCGCGTTCCTCGACCATGCGGGCGATCAACTTCTCCGTGTCGATGGCGGAGAGTCAGTTCTGCCGCACGCGACCGAGCACCCGCGTCTGCTGCGGCGCCGACAGCCGGGCGATGGAATACAGGTGACGCTTGGTGATTCGCCCGCTCGAATCGTCGTGCGGGCGAGGACTTCGTCGAAGTATCGCCGGGCGATGTCGGACTCTTCGCTACGGGGCGCATGGAGGGTGATGGGGAGGCGGTCGGTGACGGAGCGGGGCAAGCGGATCATCGAAGCCCTGCTCGACTGCAAGCTGGAGTGCCACGGAGGCGGCCCGGAAGCTGGCGAAATCCCGTGGAGCTTGCAATTCGGACCGCGATCTGCGAGAAAGAATGGTTGTGCATTGGCACCGTTCGGGGCACGGAAGCCTTGAGAAATGGCACAAGCGGCACTAAAATCTGGATGGAAGCAACGCAGGAAGGCTCAGTAGCGGGTTCGTAACACCCGCCGTGCCAATGGGTTGCTACTTTTCGCACCCCTAGCTCAATGGATAGAGCGTCGGTCTACGGAACCGAAGGTTGCTGGTTCGAGTCCAGCGGGGTGTATTCGTCGTCATGCTTTCTCGCGATCGCTCGGCGATCAGCCGGTCGCTGACGAATATCGGAATCTCGTTAGGGCGACCTCGAACGGCACCCCGGCGGCGGACGGAATCCTGCGATTCGCGCTGGCTGGGCCGCGAAAAAAATCCCCCTGCCGACGGGCAGGGGGATTACGATGGGCGATACTGGACTCGAAAGGCCCCCCAAAACCTCGGGGAAGTCGCCCATTCTCGGAGAGGTGGTGCGCATTCGGGTGCAGTTGATGCGCAGGAATGCGGTGCTGGGCCCGTAGCGGTTGGGGCTGACGATCCGCGATTGCAGGCGATCGTGACCGCCTGGCCGACACTCCCGGAGGCGGTTCGCCGGAGCCTGGTCGAGGTGGTGAACTCGTCGAGGATGCGACTGGATTCTCTTGGCCCGGTTTGATGGGCCGGCTATCCGATCCCGCTCGATGCGATCTCGGCGAAGTCCTTGGATGAGCGGATGGACGATCTGTCGAGGGAGTACGGTCCGCTCGTCGGTCGTCCGGACGGCACGAAGCTGGCATTCCCCCGCCGAGACGTGAGCGGTCTGCCTGGACGTTCCGCGGTGACGATTCGAGAAGCGGGACGACGGCCTGATGGAGTTCGGCCGCGCCGTGCCGTTGACGCCCGAGCAACGGCAGGGGTACGACGACCAGAACGTACTCCGCCGGTTGTCCAAGCGGAGATCGTCTGCGGATCACGACCGGCGACGATCCCCTTCCAGCCCGCCGCATTCAGCTCATAGAACGCCGTCGAGGACGGTCCAGCGAATTCCCACACGTCTCCCTTTTCCGAGTCCTGAATGCGTTCAGTTTCGCGTGCAGGCCGAAGAACGACAACCCCCGGGAGTTCCGATGGTGAATGTTCGCGTACGGAAGTCGCCACTCTCGCGAGAGTTGCACACGATCGCCGCGACGGCGGACGGAAAAATGTCCCGAATTCTCTTGAACTGTACGCCAAGCCATATAAGATGGTCGATAGATATAGGTACAGTCAGAATCCCTTGCCCGCATCGACCGCCCCGCCATGCCGAGCACCCCCGAGGCTCTCCGCACCGTCGATCGCTTGAGACGGCAACTGCGGAACTGGGAACGCGCCCGTGGGACGGGTTCGCCCGCCGCCACCGGGCCGGCGGTGGCGACGGAGATCGAAGCGGTCGATCGGCTGCTCCCCGCGGGGGGGTATCGCGCCGGCAGTCTCGTCGAATGGCTGGCCGAGGGAGAGGGAACCGGGGCAGCGACGTTGGCGCTGAGCTGCGCCGGGGCATCGTTGCACGACGGCCGGCGACTGATCGTCGTCGATGACGCCCGGAACTTTCATCCTCCCGCCTTGCCGGCGACGATCGACCCCGAGCGGATCGTCGTCGTCCGTCCGCGAACGCTGCCGGATGCCTGGTGGGCGATCGAGCAATCGCTGCGGTGTCGGGGAGCGACGGTCACGCTGGCGTGGGTGAAGCGGGCCGACGACCGCACGCTTCGCCGTTGGCAACTGGCGGCCGAGCAGGGAGGCGGCGTCGGCTTGTTGCTGCGGCCCGTCGCCGCACGGCGCACGCCGTCGTGGGCCGAATCCCGCTGGCTGGTCGAGCCGCTTCCTTCGTTTTCCGAATCGCATGGACGGCGGTGGCGACTGGAACTGCTGCACGGCCGCGGAAGGAGCACCCTTCGGGCGGTGCCCCCCGGCGGTGTCGTCGAGTTGGAGCAAGACCATGAAACGGGCGCTGTGCGCGTGGCTTCCCGATTGGCCGTTGCAGAGACTGCTGGCCGCGCGGCCGGAGCTTAGGGAACGTCCCATCGTGATCCACGCCGAGGCGGGACGAGCGGGGCGATGCGTGACGGCCTGCTCGCGGTTCGCCGCCGAGCAGGGGATCGTGCCAGGCTTGTCGCTGGCGGAGGCGCGAATGCTGCTCGATCCGGCTGGCCGAAATCTCCCCGCCCATTACGAACCGCACGATCCCGAGGCCGACGCCGTCGCGCTGCGCCAACTCGCGATCGACTTGCAGCGATTCTCCCCGCGGGTGGGAATCGAAGAGCCGGACGCGCTGGCGCTCGACATCGGCGGCTGCGCGCACTTATTCGGCGACGAGCCGTTGATGGCCCGGCAGGTCTGGCAGGCGCTGCACCGGCTTGGCTGCCGTGCCCGAGTTGCGGTGGCCGACACGATCGGGGCCGCCTGGGGGATCGCCCGCTTCACCGGCGAGCGGGTGACGATCATCGCCGCCGAGCAGACCGAACGCGTGCTCGATGCGCTGCCGATCGAAGCCCTGCGGCTCCCCGAAACGACGATCAACCGGCTGCACCGGCTCGACGTACGGACGATCGGTTGCTTGCGGGCGCTGCCGCGGGCGTCGCTGCCGTCGCGGTTCGGTTCGGAGATCGTCTCGCGGCTCGATCGCATGTTCGGGAACGTTCCCGAACTGCTCGAGCCGATCCGCCCGGCGGAACCGCTCGAAACCCGGCAGGCATTCGAGGATCCGTTGAGCGATCGTCGAACCCTGGAAACCGTGCTGCGGCGGATGCTCGCCGAACTCGTGGAGCAGGTCCGCCCGCGGCAGGAAGGGATCCAGCGGCTTGTCTGCCGGCTGGAGCCGGAACAGGGGGAAGCGGTCGAGCTGTCGATCGGAGTCTCGCGCCCCGGCGACGCCGTCGCGAATCTCTGGGAACTGTTCGCGCTGCGGCTGGAGCGCACGCCGCTTCCCGAGGAGATCGCCGCCGTGCGGCTCCGCGTCGTTGCGACCGCCCCCCTGAGCCGGCACCAGCCGGAACTCTATGCGCGTGACGCGAGCCGTGATGCCGGCCTGGAATTCGACCGCTTGCTGGATCGACTGAGCAGCCGGCTGGGGAGCGACGCCGTCCTGCGGCCGCGGCTCGTGCCCGACGCGCAGCCGGAACACGCCTGCCGATTCGAGCCGGCCCTGGAGAATGACTCGGCCCGCCAGGACCAGCCGATGCGTTCGACGCGGCTTCCGCGTCCGCTGCATCTCCTGATCGAACCGGCGGCGGTGGAAGTCGTCTCGGTCGTGCCGGACGGTCCGCCGGTGCGGTTGCGCTGGCGGAACCATTCGCACGTCGTCCGGTTCGCGTGGGGGCCGGAGCGGATCGCCGCCGGCTGGTGGCGCAGCCCGCACGTCGAACGGGATTACTACCGCGTCGAGACCGACGACGGCCGCCGGTTCTGGCTCTACCGCGAGGAAACCGCGAGCCGCTGGTATCTGCACGGAACTTTCGAGTGACGAGCCGCCATGCCCGATCTCCCTCCCGCGAAATACCACCGTGATCCCGTGCCAGCCGTGGTCCCGCCGCCACAGCGGCTGAATGGACCGCGATACGCCGAGCTGCGGGCAAAGACGAACTACTCGTTCCTGCGGGGAGCGTCGCATCCGGACGAACTGGTGGAGCGGGCCGCCGCGCTGGGGTACGAGGCGCTGGCGATCGTCGATCGCAACTCGCTGGCGGGGGTGGTGCGGGCATATGCCGCCGCCCGTGAAACGAAGCTCAAGCTGTTGATCGGGGCGGAGGTGACACCGCTCGATGCCCCGCCCGTCGTGCTGCTGGCGACCGATCGCGCCGCCTATAGCCGGCTGGCGTCGCTGCTCACGCTGGGGAAACGCCGCGCGGAGAAGGGGGACTGCCTTCTGTTCTTCGATGATCTCGCCGCCCACGCCGAAGGGCTGATCGCCTGCGTGCCATTGTGGGGCAGACATTCCTGTCTGTCGGAACTGGCAGACAAGAATGTCTGCCCCACGCTGCACGACTATCGCAACGCCTTCGGCGACCGCTGTTACGCGCTCGCCGAACTGCACCTCGGCCCCGACGACCGCCGACGGCTGGCCCGGATGCGGCAAGTGGCGCTGGAGGCCCGCGTGCCGCTCGCCGCCGCGAACGACGTGCATTACCACGCTCGGGACCGCCAATTCCTGCACGATGTGCTGGTCGCGATCCGTGAAGGGCGGCCGGTTTCGGAACTGGGAACCGATCGCTTTCCCAACGGCGAACGGTACTTGAAAACTCCCGCCCAGATGGCCGCCTTGTTCGCCGATTGTCCCGACGCGCTCCGCCGCACCGTCGAGATCGCAGACCGCTGCACCTTCTCGCTCGACGAACTGCGGTACGACTACCCGGTCGAGTTGTCGCCGCCGGGGATCGCGCCGATCGAGTATCTCCAGCGACTCACTTGGGAAGGGGCGGCACGACGCTATCCGCACGGCATCCCCGAGAAAGTCCGCCGCACGATCGAGCACGAACTCGTGCTCATCGAGGAGCTGCATTACGAGGCGTACTTCCTCACGGTGTGGGATCTGGTGCGGTTCGCGCGGGAGCGGGGGATTCTCTGCCAGGGGCGCGGCTCGGCGGCGAACTCGGCGGTGTGCTATTGCCTGGAAGTCACCTCGGTCGATCCGGACCGCATCGACGTCCTCTTCGAGCGGTTCGTCAGCCGGGAACGGAACGAGGCCCCCGACATCGACGTCGACTTCGAGCACGAACGCCGCGAAGAAGTCATCCAGTACATGTACGAGAAGTACGGCCGCGACCGGGCCGGCATGACCGCCGAGGTCATCACTTACCGCCCCCGCTCCGCTGTTCGCGACGTGGGGAAGGCGCTCGGCCTGTCGCTCGACCGCGTCGACCTGCTGGCGAAGTCGCTTGACCATTACGGCGAAGGCGAAGGGATCGCAGCGCGGTTCCGCGAGGCGGGGGTCGATCCGACATCACGCCTCGGCAAACAGATGATCGTGCTGGTGCGGCAGATTCTCGGCTTCCCGCGGCACCTTTCGCAGCACGTGGGAGGGATGGTCATCACCAACAGCCGCTTGAGCGAGCTGGTCCCGATCGAAAACGCCGCGATGGCGAACCGCACCGTCATCGAATGGGACAAGGACGACCTCGATGCGCTGGGGATCCTCAAGGTCGATTGCCTCGCGCTCGGCATGTTGACGGCGATCCGCAAGTGTTTCGAGCTGATCGAGGCGAGCGGGGGGCGTCAGCCCCCCGGTGATTCACGAGACCGACGGGATAGGCAGTTTGCTGGTGACGCGGATCACCAGCCGGCTGACGCCGGCCGCTCGCCTCTGACATTGGCGACCGTCCCCGCCGAGGATCCCGCGACTTACGAGATGATCCAGCGCGGCGACACGCTGGGGGTGTTCCAGATCGAAAGCCGGGCGCAGATGGCGATGCTCCCGCGGCTGAAGCCGGCGTGCTTCTATGACCTGGTGATCGAAGTCGCGATCGTGCGTCCGGGACCGATTCAGGGGGACATGGTGCATCCCTATCTCCGCCGCCGTGCCGGGCAGGAGCCGGTCGAGTTCCCCGACGAGCGAATCCGGGAAGTATTGGGGAAGACGCTGGGCGTGCCGATCTTCCAGGAGCAGGCGATGCGGCTGGCGGTCGTCGCGGCTGGCTTCACTCCCGGAGAGGCCGATCAGCTTCGCCGCGCGATGGGGGCCTGGCGGAAACGCGGCGTGCTCGACGTGTTCCGGCAGAAGCTGATCGACGGCATGACGGGCAACGGCTACCCGGCCGAGTTCGCCGAGCGGGTCTTCCAGCAGATCAGCGGCTTCGGCGAGTACGGCTTTCCCGAATCGCACGCGGCGAGTTTCGCGCTGCTGGTGTACGTCTCGGCGTGGTTGAAGCGGCACCACCCGGCGGCGTTCGCGGCGGCGATCCTCAACTCGCAGCCGATGGGCTTTTACGCCCCGGCGCAGCTCGTGGCCGACGCGAGGAAGCATGGCGTCGAAGTCCGCCCGATCGACGTCAACGCCAGCGAGTGGGACTGCACGCTGGAAGCAGAGGTCGGAGATCAGAGGTCAGAGGTCAGAGAATCCGGTCCCCTCTCCCCCGGCTTTGCGGGGGAGAGG
>JBBDNT010000209.1:8005-18185 GCA_040877445.1 Planctomycetaceae bacterium | reverse complement strand
TGAAACGATGGCGCCGCGAAGTGAAATGACTTCGACGGTTCGTTCTTCGTCCTTCGACTTGGTGGTTCGATCGCCTCCCCCCGCTGACGCGGGAGGCTCGCTATTCTTGTTTTCTTTGCGCACCTTTGCGGCCCTTGGCGTCTTTGCGTCGAAACTCGCCTTTGGTTGCGGATTGGCCGCGCTGGGCCATCCGTGGTCTCACGAAATTCGCGCACGACGAACGGAATTGGAACGATTGAAGTGCGAAGTTGATTTTGGACAGGTCCTTATTCCCGCGCTGCGTCTCCATCCCGCGGAAGAGAATACAGTCGCAACCGCTGCGATTCCGCCACGATCGGCAGATCGAGCCGCCAAGTCGCCAGCGTGAGCACTTGCGTCGCGCCATATCGGTGGCCGATGTCGATCCACTCACCCCGCCCGCGTCGTTCCCACGGTCGCGGGTCGGGCACGAGAGTTCCGCGGTGCAGGCTGAGCTGGCCCTCGGTGGAGTCGAACAGGTCGAATTCGTACACGTCCTTCAGAATCCGGTTCGACGCGGGGCCCAGACTGGGAAAGTAGACGATGTCGTCGAGCATCCACCCGAAGAACAGCACCGGCCTCCGGGTCTTCAACTGCAACAGTTCCAGGTCGCCGGCGACGATCAGCATCCCTTCACCGCGGGTCGCGGCCTCGATCGCGGCGTCGTTCATGCCGGGGATCTTCGCGAACTCCCCCTCGCGCACCGCCTGACGGACGACGCTTGCCGCCATCACGAAGAACGCCGTCGCGGACGCGATGACGAGCCAACGCGGCAATCGACGGGCGGCCTCGGCCCGGGGGTTCGCGAAGCTCAGCACCGCCGCGAGCGCGCCGACCGCGATCGCCTCGCGGGCGCTCCAGGCGACGCCGGGCATCACCAATCGGTGTCCCGCCAGGAAGCACAAATGGAACGCGAGCAGCAACCGGCACCCCGCGTCGGAGGACGCGATCCCCAGCATCCCCAGCAACACCGCGGGGAAAGCCACCAGGCTCAGCGAAATGAACCGCGCTGGAATCGTGCGGATCGCGATGTCCGGCAGCCACTGCGCGAACGCCGCCATTCCGTACGCCAAGATCCCACTGATCACCAGAATGCGCAGCAGCCGCGCCGAATCGGGCGGCAGCGACTTCCGGAATCGGTACAGCCAGCAGCCGGACAGCACGATGGAGGCGGTGACCAGCAGCATTCCCTCGTCGAGCGGGCGAACGATCCGCGATCGATGAAAGTCCCACAGCTCGAGCATGGCGTGCAGGTATCGCCTTTGTTCTTCCGCCGAAACGACCGGAAGATCCCGTCCCAGCCAAAGCTGCCAGCCGAGGCTCGCCGCCGTCACGAGGCCGCCCGCGAGGAACCCCGCCGCCCAGCGGGACGACGCGAGTCGGGCGAATCGCGCGCGGAGAAACGGCGACGCGCTTCGCGGCATGGTCGTGTTCGCGTCCGGCGGCCGTTCGTCAGCGGGGCGTCGCGTCGCGGCTCGGTCGCCGCGCGTCGCCAGCATTTCCCAGATGAGCGCCATGCCGATCACGCCGAGGGTCCAGGCCCCCCAGGTGACGTGGACGGCGGGGGCGACTCCGCAACAGAACGCCGCCAGACGCGGTTTTCCCAATCCCGCCATCGCCACGCACAGCAGCGCCATCTGCTGGCCGAGAATGCCGTTCGAATGGTGAGTCCCGTAAAACACGATCGGGTACGAATCGTTGTACGGCATCGAGTTGCCGAACACGTAGTAGACGGAAACCGAGGCGGCCAGCGACAACCAGAAACCGCGGCAAAGCGAGAAGGCGAGCAGCCCGGCGATGGCCGAATAGGCGCCCCCCAGCAGGCCCGAGACGGCGATCGAAATCGCCTTTTCGGAAACGCCCGCCGCGATGAACCCCGCCGAAATCTGCGAGGTGAACGACCACGCTCGCAGATGGCGATGGTGATAGACGTTGTCCGGCGGATACTCGACGACTCCTCCGAGCACCTGCCCCGGTTCGACGATCGCCTGCCACGTGGCGTGATGCAGTCCGACGATCGCCCCCACGGTCGCCGCGACGAACGCGACCGCCCCCGCGCCCCGCCACCAGGGAACGCTTTCGCGCGAAGGATCGGGCATGAGGATCTCGTGGGGACGGGCGAATCGAGGATCGTGAGTTGGGAATCGGGCGACGGGATCTCGGGAATCGGGGGGGGGGCTTCATCGTCCGCCGGCGGCACGGTCCGTCGCGGGGGAAACGGCGGGATCCGTCACACCGTCGGCGCCGTCGCCCGATGGTCCCCAACGTTCCGCCACGATGTACTCCGGCCGATGATTGACCTGCAGGTAGATCCTCCCGATGAAGGATCCGATCAGTCCCAGGGCGAAAAGCTGCACGCCCGCGAACAGGGCGATCGTCGCGGCGAGGAACCACGCCGCCGCCACTCCCCCCGCCAAGACCTTCACGACGAACAGCCCCAGCAGCCACAGCAGGGCCGCGCCCGTCAGCGCGGCGCCGCCGAAGAAGATCCAGTCGAGCAAGGCGCTCCCGAAGCCGACCAGCCCGGCCGTGAACTCGCGATACGGCCCACGACTGAAAAGCGGGAAATGCGTGCGGCCGGCGAACCGCTTCTCGCGGCGATACGACACTCCGCGCTGGTCGAACCCGATCCAGGTGATGATCCCGCGGAGATACGCGTCCCGCTCGTCGATGCGATTCAATTCTTCGACCACCCGCCGCGACATCAGCCGAAACATGCCGGTCTCGACCGGCAGGTCGGTGTCGGAGACTCCGCGGAGGACGCGATAGGCGGCCTTCGTGAGCCACGTCTTGAACACCGACTCTCCTTCGCGGGCGATGCGGGTGGCGTACACCACGTCGGCCCCGCCGCGCCACGTCGCGATCAATTCCGGGATCAATTCGGGTGGATCCTGAAGGTCGGCGTCCATGGTGACCACCGCGTCCCCCCGCGCCTCTCGCATTCCGGCGCGAAAGCACGGGTTCAAGCCGAAGCGGCTCGACATCGTGACGATGCGGATCGCCCCGTCCGTCTCCGCCCGCTCTTTCAAGATCTCCAGCGAGCGGTCGGTCGAGGCGTCGTTCACGAGCACGAACTCGTAATCGACGTCGAGCGGCTCGAGCGCCGCGTGCAACCGGTCGAGCAGTTCCGCCAGCACGAGTTCCTCGTTGCGGAACGAGAAGACGACGGAAACGAGTGGGCGCGGCGGATGCGGCATCGGAAACGTGAATCGAAATGAAACGGTCCGTGAATCGTCGGTCGATGGATGGCCCGTTCATCCCCCTGTCGGAAGATCGTACGACGCTTGCGGTTTCGCGGCGCGAACGGTTCGCCCCCACCGCCGCGGCCGCCGACCCTCATTCGGCGTTCCGCGACAAGTACCACTGATCAGTGGCGGCCAGACCCTCGGCAAGCGAGGTCCGCGGCGACCATCCCGCCGCGCGCAGCGCGTCGCCGTCGATCACCTTTTCCGGCATGCCGTCGGGACGGGCCGCGTCGAACCGCAACTCGCCGGCATACCCGACGACGGCGCGAACCTCCTCGGCCAGTTCGGCGATCGAGACGACGCTGCCGCCGCCGAGATTGATGATAGCATTCCCGCTCGCGGTTCGCATCGCCCACAGGCAAGCGCGGGCGACGTCGTCGGCGAACAGGAACTGGCGGACGGCGGCGCCGGTTCCCCACAGCTCGACGGCCGCGTCATCCCGCGCGCGGGCTTCGTGCATTTTCCGCAAGAGGGCCGGAATCACGTGCGAATTTTCGGGGCTGAAGTCCTCGCCGGGACCATAGGGGTTCGCCGTGATCGCCACGCGGAAGTCGACGCCGAACTCGCTGCGGCACGCCAGGCAGAGTTGGATTCCCGCCAACTTGGCGAGGGCGTAGGCCTCGTTCGTCGGTTCGAGAGGCCCGGTGAGCAGATGCTCGACGCGCATCGGCTGCGGGCACTCGCGGGGGTACACGCACGGGGGCGCGACGTACAACAGCCGCCCCGCGCCGTGCCGGCGGGCCGCGTCGATCACGTTCGTATCGACGCGGAGGTTGTCGAGCATCAGTTCGTAAGGATGATCGCAGTTCGCGCCGATCCCGCCGGAGCGGCCGGCCGCGAGAAACACGAACTCGGGCCGCTCGTCGCGGAAGAAGCGATCGACTTCGGTCGCGTCATGGAGATCCGGTTCGTGGGCGATCGAGGCGCATCCTTCTTCGTCCAGAACGCGGACGAGCGCGCTTCCCACCAGCGTCTCGCTTCCGGCGACGAAAATTCGGGCGGTGCGTTCCACGATGCCGAACCGTTCCAGCGAGTCGATTCACGGCGAAGACGACTGTGCCGTCGCTTCGTGGAAGGGGAGGATCGGGCTTCGGCCGCGGTCCTGCTCGGCCTGCGAGTAATCCGCCTCCGGGTCGTAGAACAGGATCTGGCTGCCGACGTACGAAAACGTGAACGGGACGTGAATCAGCCCGTCCAGTTCCTGCCGCAGCCGGGCTTGCCGGTCCGGCGGGCAGAACAACAACAGGAACCCGCCTCCCCCGGCGCCGGTCAGCTTCCCGCCGATCACCCCGGCGCGGCGGGCGCGATCGTAGAGGTCGTCGACCTCGGGGTTCGTGATCGCCGCCGAGAGGCTCCGCTTGATCTGCCACGACTCGTGCAGCAACTCGCCGAACGCGGCGAGGTCGTCCTGTCCCACGAGGATCGACAGCGCCTCGTCGACCATGTCCTTCATGATCCGCAACTGGCGGTGCTTGTCGTGGATTTCCTGCACGTAACTGTCGGCGACGATCGAAGCGGTCCGTTTGATGCCCGTGTAGCACAGCATCAGATGCGACGTAAGCTCCTCGATCCGCGCCTCGGGAACGGTCACCGGCCGCACCGAAATCTCCCCGTTGGGCAGGAAGTCGACATGGTTGAACCCGCCGTAGGCGGCGAGCACCTGGTCCTGCGAGCCGACCGTCTCCTTGAGGATCTCCTGTTCGACGTGGATCGCCTCGCGGGCGAGGTCGTACTTGCTGGGCATTCGCCCACACAGCCCGTGCAGCGCGTGGAGCAAGCCGACCGTGAACGTCGAACTGGACCCCATTCCGCTGCGGGCCGGCAGATCCCCCACGTGATGGATCTCCATCCCGCGTTCGATCTTCAGATACCGCAGTATCTCGCGGACGGCGGGGTGCTCGATCTCGTCGATCTCGTCGCAACGTTCGATCCGCGACCAGACGACCTGCATCCGGTGCTCGAAGAACGGCGGCAGATAGCGGCACGTCAAGTAGCAGTACTTGTCGATCGTCGCCCCGAGGATCGATCCCCCGTGTCTTGCGTACCACGACGGATAATCGGTCCCGCCTCCGAAGAAGGAGACCCGAAACGGCGTGCGGCTGATGATCATGCCCGCCGCTCCTCGCTCTTCCGCCGCACATCGGTCCGCCGCGCGGCGGTCCGTTTCGCGTCGGACCGCTTCGCCCCCGATCGCTTCGCGCGGGTTCGCTTCGCATTCGACGACTTCGCGCCGGGCGACTTCGCGGAAGGCGAAGCGCTTCGGCGCGACCCGCGGAAGCAGCCGCGCAACTCCCGCACCGCGGCTCGACATGCGTTGCGATAGACCCGCCACAACTCCCGCACGGGATGCCCGGTGTTGTGCTCCGGCTCGTTCTCGAGTCCGACTTCCACGCGTTCGCCGCGCGGCTCGTAGTACGTTCCGAACAGCCGATCCCAGACGGGGGTGATTCCGAAGTTCTTGTCGAAGTGGCGGGCGGCGCGGGAATGGTGGATGCGGTGGGCTGTCGAGGAGAGCAGCACGTGTTTCTCGATCCAGCCGAGGCCCCAGCGGTCGAGCTTCCAGTCCCAATCGGTATGCACCAACTCCTGGTAAATGCCGTTGAGGGCGATGTACGTCAGCACGACGATTTCCGACGCCCCCAGCAACGCGATCGGAAAGGCATTCATCGCCAACACTACCGCGTGGTCCACCGGATGGTTGCGGTGCGGCGTGATGATGTTCATCTCTTCGGCGGCGTGGTGGACCTTGTGGATCTCCCACAGGAACCGCGAGTGCATGATCCGGTGCACCCAGTAGAACGTGAAGGTGTTGACCACCGCCACCGCCGCCAATGCCAGTGGGAAGGGCGCGTTCTCGAGCAGATTCCACCCGAACGCCGACTGAATCTGCGCGTGCAGCCAATACCCCGCGCCCAGCCCGGCCCCCAGAGTGAACAGGAACGTCAACAGGTTCTTCAATCCGCTGATGACGAGGAACATGTAGAACAGATCGGTCCGCGTCGAGTTCGTCCGCGGATGCAGCAATCGCCGCAGCGAACTTCGTTCCCAGCCGATGCCCCACGCCTCGATCGTGAGGCACAGCGCTCCGATGCCCACGGCGCCCATCGGCAGGAACACCGCCAGCCAATCCCACAGACCCGCCGGCCGAATCGAGTAACCCGCCAACGTCCCGGTCAGCACGACGTGCCGGCAATAGGTCAGCAGGACGTAGCAAACCACGTTCAACACCGCCGCCGCCGCCAGCCAGCCGCACACGAGCAGGGCGGTTCGCCAGAGCGGCGTCGCGTCCGGGGCCGACTCGTCGGCGCGCATCTCGACCGTTCCGGTCGCGTCGGCTTCCGGCGCCGCGGCCGGGTTCTCGAACGCCGGCAACTCCGTCAGCGTGCCGCGAAGGATCGCCGTGTCGTCGAGACCCGCGGCCTCATCCGCCACGTCGATGGCGGAACATTCGCCCCGCACACTGCGCGCGCTTGGTCCAACCATGATGCGAAGCCCGGTTCCGACGTGACGCGACACAAGTCTCGCCCTCGGGCGAATGCTCGAAAGCCGGCAGACTGGACGCGTCGGAGATGGTGCGAGAAAACGCGAGCGGAATCACTCATATGCATAGTGCCCGTTTCGTCGGGCGCTTGCAAGAGACACTCGTGCCCGCGGCGAAATTTTCCAGACGGAGGGACGTCGCCGGGAAGTCTCGCCACATCCGCACGCCCGGCACGGTCCCGAACCGCCAATCTCCATTGACGGCGTTTCCCCGGAACCGTACCTTTCGCGCATTCGCCGACAGGAGCCGGGGCATGGATGCTTTCGCCGATTCCAATTCGAACGGGTTTCCCATATCACGCCGTTGGATCGCGGTGTGGCTCGTGATCGCCGCGGCGGTCGCGGCGGCCATGGCGGTCGTCAAGGACAGACCGGGCGACTCGAAGGTCTACGCCCTCGGGGCCGAGCGAATGCTCGCCGGAGAGCGCGTCTATCGGCCGGAAGAAGATTCCGCGTTCACCTACCCGCCCTTCTGCGGGCTGTACTTCGTGCCGCTGTCGCCGCTGTCGGAGCCGGTTCGCCGCGGCTGCTTCTACTTCGCGAACTTCGTTTTGCTGGGGACGATCGTGTTCCTGGTGATCCGGCAGGTTGGGCCGGTGATCTCCGCGGGAGAGCGCGCCGGCGGCCCTCCCATGTGGGCGTACTTCACGATCGTCGCGGCTCTCTCGGCCCGGTTTCTCGTCTCGCCGATCGAGAACCAGGCCCACGACCTGATCCTGCTGGCGCTGATGACGGCGGCGATCGTCGCGTGGGGCGCCGCCAAAAACAAGACCGCCGGGCTGTGGGCGGGACTCGCCACCGCGACGAAAGCCACCCCGCTGTTGTTCCTGCCGATCTTTCTCTGGCAGCGCCGATTCTCCGCGGCCGGCGCGCTCGTCGTCGTGACGGCGGCCGCGACGCTGCTTCCCGATTTCGTCCTGCCGCAGAAGAACGGCGAGCGGTGGGCGATGTCGTGGTACGGCTCGTTCGTGTCGAAGGTCGGCGTGGGACAGGCGGCGGACGCCGAAGGCGCATGGCGTTCGTGGAACATGCTGAATCAAAGCCTCGCGGGAACCGTCCATCGGCTGTCGACGCCGATCTCTCCCGCCGAGGCGGAAAACGACCTCTTCGACGTGAGCGTCTGGTCCGCCGGCCCGCGCGGAGTCAAGACGCTCACGCTGCTCGCGCAACTCGCGGTGCTCGGGTGGCTCGCGCTCGTCACTTGGGAACCGAAAGCGGCACGAACGCCAGCCGGTCCGACCGCCGTCAACCATCTTTCATCGACGGAATCGATGCTCGCCTTCCGGCGACTCGGACAAGGCAGCGCGATCCTCTGCGCGATGCTGCTGCTCTCCCCCATGAGCAGCAAGCAGCACTTCTGCGCCCTGTTTCTGCCGATCGCCTGGTGCACCGCTCACGTGCTCTACCGCCGCCGCGACCGCTTCGTGATGGCCGCGCTCGCGTTCGTGTTCGTCTCGACGACGCTGCTGGTGAAGGACGTCGTCGGCCGGCCGTTGGGGAACCTCGCGCTGGGTTACGGATCGCTGACGTTCGCGACCATCGCCTGCTTCGCAGCGACGGGCTACGTTCTGGTGCAGGATCGTGCGGTAGTCGCCGACCGACTGACGGATCGTCGGCAAAGCGGTTCCAGTGACGAAACGTGCGCGGCGGAAGCTCGTCCAGCCGCCGCATGAGCCTTTCCGTTCGGCGGAGGCTCGATTCGCGACGTCTACGGAGGCGAACTGGTTCCCGACGTTTCGATGTCACATGCAAGGTAGAGGTCCGGCAGAGATCGCCCGAGAAACGACAGCTTCGCGAGCCGTGGGTTCTCCTGAGAGACGTTCAGCTCCGACCAAGGCATGAACAAAGGCGGAAAGAACAGGCGGAACATCGGAATGGCCGAAAGGCGAATTCCTTCATTTGCAATCGTGACATTGACTGTGCAGCGCGCAAAAACCGGCTCTGAGAACCATGCCTGGACCATGTAGTGCCGCTTGCCGCGCGGATTCACCTTCCCTGGAAAGGCCTGGTGAAGCGGGTGCCAAAGCACTCTCGAAACCACATACGTTACACCAAAATACATCGCGGCAAACAGGAGCGAGACTGGCCATCCGCCATGGAATGCGATGCTGACCAGCATCACCACGACGTATACCGCAAAGACGTGGAGGCCAATGTAGACGATCCTGGACACTGGGACGCTGGCCGTTCAATTGAGTCGATCGGAAGC
The DNA here is from genome assembly GCA_040877445.1 of Planctomycetaceae bacterium. GTDB lineage: Bacteria > Planctomycetota > Planctomycetia > Planctomycetales > Planctomycetaceae > JBBDNT01. The sequence continues at coordinate 9,173 of JBBDNT010000209.1, read as the reverse complement.
CCACGGCCCCACGCACTTTCACATATTCGTCTTCATGTCGCTCGAGTCCCCCAGCACCGCGGTGAGCGCGGCGTTCAGTTCCGCATCGATCGAGTGGTCCCGCGAGTAGATCCGGAAGATCGAAAAGCTGATCGGCAACGAGCGGAAGAGTTCGTCGTCGTTCAACTCCTGCGGCGTGCCGATGCCCGGGTCGAGCAGATAGTTCTGCCCTCCCGCGGGAAGCCGGCCGCTGGGGCGGTGATAGTGCCGGGCGACGTCGACCTTCAGCGGCACGTCGCGCATCCGCGCCGGGAGTCTGTCCCGCAGGCGGCGTTCGACGAGTTCCGGCTCGGAGAAGATCGAGGTCCGCTCCGACGCGCTCGAGTGGAAGTTGATCGTCCGCTCGCAGGCCATCTTCCAGGCGATCCGGCGATCGAGGATCTCCGCCCATTGATCGCCAAGTTCCTTCGATTCGGGACCGTCCGCAAGCTGCCAGCGCTGCACGTCGACGAGGAACGACGACTCGGTCAGCCGGCGATAGCCTTCGAGATCGTCGAGCGGATTGCCGTTGAACAGGCGGGCCATCGTCTGCGGGAAGAGGTCTTCGAGCGCGAGGTCGATCGCCCGCACGGTGCGGTGGAAGTAGATCGTGCGGAACAGGTTCGCGCGGGTCTCGATGAAGTTGATGAGCGTCGGCAACCCGCGGACGTGAATCGTCAGCCCCTCGTCGGTGAAGAAGGTGTAATGCAGCATCCGCGAGAGATCGAACGCCCGCGTGCTGTAGCCCGACATGTACGCGTCGCGGAGCACGAAATCCATATTGTCCACCGTGTAGATCCCGCTGAACAGCGACCGCAGCTTGCGGAGCCAGTCGGGATGGCCGGTCTCGCGCGCATTGTCTCCGCTTGGCCGCCGGATCAGCCAGGCGATCTGCCGCGGCTCGATCTCTTCCAGAGGTTGCAACTGCCCGCGGGGATTGCGGCGGATGCGGCGGAGCAAATCGCCCAGTTCGCGTTCGATGATCGCGGCGCCGACGTCCTCGTGCGTGACGCTGAACTGCGCGAGGTAATGGTCGTCGAAGAAGTGCCCGAACGGCCCGTGTCCCACGTCGTGCAACAGCGCCGCCATCCGCACGAGGCTTTCGACGCAGGCCCGCGAGGGGACGTTGGGGCACACGTCGGCGAGCGAT
>JBBDNT010000209.1:0-7995 GCA_040877445.1 Planctomycetaceae bacterium | reverse complement strand
GAACCGCATGTGCTCGGCCGAGGGGAACACCCACCACGCGGTCTGCAACTGGTGAATGTGCCGCAATCGCTGCACCCACGGATGATCGATGATCTCCTGCTCAGCCACCTCCCCCGCGGGCAATCCGGCGGGCGAGATGAAGGGAATGTACCCGTGGATGGGGTCGTGCGAGAGACTCTCGGTGGTGAAATCGCGGGGCATGGGCGCTCGCCCGGGATGAATCGGTGCGCGCGTATCATAGCCTCGCGCGGTGGTGAATCGGAAGAGGCGGGACCGCGGGAATGTCGAATGTCGAATCTCGAAGCTCGAATGACGAAAGAATGAAGAAGGACGAATCACCAAACGGCTGTGGAACCGACACCAACGGCGCGATAGAATCACAGTACGGAGGAAGTGCGTTCATGGCATCCATCGAAATCATCGACCGCGGCCGCGGGCCGCAGCTTTCGACGACGCGGATCACCGTGCATGATCTCGTTCCGTATTTCCAGCAGGGGTGCTCGTGCGATGAGATCATCCACTGGATCCCGACGCTCTCCTGCGAAGAGGTCGCCGTCGCGGAGGCGTATTACCGAGCACATCGGGAGGAACTCGACGAGGAGGACCGCCGCATCCGCGAACGGATCGAAGAAGAGGCCCGAAAGCAACGGGAACAGGATCCGCTTGCGAATGAGACTCGCGAAGAACGGCTCCGGCGGATGAGACAGCTTCTGGAATCTCGGCGGGAATCTCACCGTGCCGGTCATCCTGGCTGACGTGAATGTGCAACGGCACGTCGCACATCTCGCGACGAAGATGCAGGCCGAGCCTTGGTCGGAATTCTGGAACCAGCTCGACCTGTCCGTCTGGACCTTTGCCGATGCGGGAGTGGCTCTCGACGCCAGCGATCTTGAAATCTGGCTGCGATGTCAGGCCGAGGGATGGATACTCATCACCCACAACCGCAACCGGGATTCGCCGGAATCGTTGGAGGCGACGATTCGCCGGCTGAATGGATCGGACAGCCTACCCGTCTTCACGATCGCCGATCTCCGAAAGTTGGTCAGTGACCGAGACTATGCGGAATCGGTCGTGGAACGACTCTACGACTACCTATTCCGACTCGACGACATCCGCGGCACGGGGCGTCTGTATTTGCCGTGAAAGCAACTGCACGATTGGAAATGGATCCCGACGGAGACATTCAAGTGGCGATCTCCTTTCCCGCCGATACGCGGACGTCTATCAAGTGATCGGCCAGCCGGCCTCTGCGGACAGAAAAATGGAGGAGCAGAAAAATGAAAAGGCAGCAACGATGTCGCATCGTTCGATGTTCGATTTCATTTTTCTGCCCCCCATTTTTCTGTCCAACTTTTTTTCTTTCGTGATCGAATCGTCAACGTTCTTTCCCGCCGCCGGAATCCTCGAGGTTGGGGAAGCACGGGGACAGGTCCATTTTCCGCAATATGCTCGGAGAACATGGCCGACTCGCCCGCGGAAAATGGACCCGTCCTCTTTCTTCGGCCGCGCCGGCGTCGAGTTTCGAGCCGTCTCCGTGGTGCGTGACCGAATCGCGACCACAACGGCTGGGGTGGTATCCAAACGCGATTTCTTCGCTTTGCGCGCCCGGGGGGATAGGCAAGGAGGAGCGTTTTCGCATGTGACAACACTGGGGATACGACCGTTTCACGATGCTGAAAATCGTCAACTTGGGGAACTTGCGGGGTGTTCGCGCGGGCCGTTGAACAGTCGGCGATTGTTCGAAAAAGTCGCCGGGGGTGATGATCGGGACACGGATCGATCGGGACATGGATCGCCAGTCGGAATGCAAAGCCCTTCACCCAGAGCCGGGAAGGTTGCGCGACGAGTTGTTCGGAATCACGACTGATCCGAATGCGGATCCGGATTTCGTGCCTTTCATGGTGAACGATTCGGACTTGGTCGGCTCGCGGTCGGCGTTGCCGCGCGCCCCGCGACGCGCGATAATCGAAGAATCCCCCGCGGTCATTCCACCGCGATCGTCACTCGGCGGCAGCGCGCATGCAGACTCTTCTCGCCGACCCGGCTCCGGAACTGGCGGTCGCGGCGTGCGCGGTGCTGGGGTTGATCGTCGGGAATCGGCTGATCGGGCCGATCGTGCGGCTCAGCGAGGGCGACCCGCTGCGAGCGCCGCTGGCGTGCTCCGAATGCGGGTTCTGGCTGCCGCGAATCCGCCGCGTGCCCCTCTTCGGATGGATCGCGCTTCTTGGCCGCTGCCCCGTCTGCGGGCGCTGGCTGGGGGCGTGGATGCCACTGGTCGAGATCGGCACGGCCGCACTGTTCGCGGCGTTCGCGTGGTTGTTGCCGACGGCCGAGGCGCACCGCATCGCGCCGGAGATTTCGCACGCTCCGCCGATGGTCGTGCGACTCGCGTATTATCTGGTGCTGATCGCGCTGCTGGTCGCGGCGACGGGGACCGATCTGCGGCGGTACGTCGTCCCGGATGCGATCACACTGCCGGGAACGGTGTTCGCGATCACCGCTTCGGCGGCCTTCGGCGGGATGCAGTTGGCGCCGTTGTGGACGGAGTGGCGGGCGCCGATGGGATTGCGCGCGCTGCGGCAGGAAGTCCTCCCGGAGTGGATCATCGCTCATCCTCACTGGCACGGATTCGCGGGGGCGATGGCGGGATTGATCGCCGGCGCGGGACTGGTCTGGTTGATTCGCGCCGTGTCGCGAACGCTGTTGGGCTACCAGGCGCTGGGGTTCGGCGACGTCACCTTGATGGCGATGATCGGCGCGTTCGTCGGCTGGCAGCCGGCGGTGCTGATCGTGCTGTTCGCGCCGCTGACCGGTCTCGTCGCCGCGATGGTCATCCGCCTGACGTCGCACCGCACGATGCTGCCTTACGGACCGTGGCTGTGCCTGGCGACGTTGATCGTCGCGGGGGGCTGGCGATGGATCTGGATGTTCGAGTTGGAAACCGGCCCGCGCGAAAGGCTGATGCTCCGCGAGTTCTTCGCCGACCCGGTGCTGATCGGCATCGTGGGCGGCATCTCGCTCGTGGCGCTGGTGGTGTTGCTTGGCTTGTTGCGGATGTACAAGTCGCTGCCGGTCGGCCGCGGCGAGCGGCGGGCGTGAGTTGCTTCCTGAACCCCGGCGATCCACGCGGCGGACGAGTACTTGATGCGAATGCCGGGAACGCCGATCCTCGCTGATCGCCGCTGATTTCGCGCCGCGATGGCGCGATCAAGATCGGACCTCGCCGATCGTACTCTCCGCGCCCTCGGCGTTCTCCGCGGTTCGATTCCTTGCATCCTGGGAGCATTGAACCGCCGAGGACGCGGAGAAGACCGGAGAGAGACATGGCTGCCGAATGCGTCGGCTCATCGCTGCCGAATCCATTTCCACAGCATCATGCCGGCTGGAATCGCGATCGCGACGAACGACCCTGCTCCGAACGCGAAGTATGCCACGAGGATCGCGAGTCGTTCCCGATCGACGGGAACGGGTTCGCCCCCCGGATTGCGGAGTGCGATCGAGACGATGCAGCCGCTGAAGATCGTCGCCATCCCGATGAACGCGCTGAGCCAGGAAAGCCGGCGGTGCATGTCCTCTCCCCATTTCACGGCAGGAATGCCTCGAGCAGCGTGACTTCTCCCCGCGGTTCGATGCGCACGTCCGGAGATTCGGCGGGGATGAGCACGGATTGCCCGCGCGGCAAAGGCAGGCTTTCACCGTCCCAATGAAGGTCGGCCGTGCCGGACAGCGCGAGCAGGATCGAGCATTCGTTCGACCGCGAAATCGCAAGGGTCGTGCCGAGCGTGTGACGGCGCAACTCGAAGTACTCGCTGTGGGCGAGGCGTTCGGTGCGGCGGCCCGGTTCGTCGGCGATGATCTCCGGGCGCACGGGATTCACCGGTCCGCGCGTGAAATCGATCACCGCGAGCGACTCCTCGATGTGCAGCGGCCGCGCGTTTCCCTCGCGATCGAGGCGGTCCCAATCGAACATCCGAAAGGTGATGTCGCTCGATTGCTGCACCTCGGCGATCATGATTCCCTCCCCTAATGCATGCACCGTTCCGGCGGGAACGAACAGGCAATCGCCCGGTTGGGGGTGAAATGCGTGCAGGCATTCGACCACCGTTCCCGCCGCCAGATGCGCGCGCAGCGAATCCGCGTCGACGTCCGGTCGCAGTCCGGCGTAGATCAGGCTGTGCGGCGCGGCTTCGAGCACGACCCAGGCTTCGGTCTTGCCGTTCTCCGACGGATCGAAACGCTTCGCTTGAATGTCATTCGGATGGACCTGCACCGACAGCCGGTCCTGCGCGTCGAGGAACTTCACGAGCAGCGGGAACTGTTCGAGTCCCGCGCGCGCATGTCGGCCGAGCAACTCCTGGCCGCGTTCGCGGACGAGTCGCGACAACGTCCAGCCGGCGAGAGGCCCGCGCGCCACGATGCTCTGGTCGTCGCCGTGATCGGCGATTTCCCAACTCTCGGCGTAATCGTCGGCGTCGCCGATCGGTTTGCCGAGCGCGTCGCCGAGGCGTCGCCCGCCCCAGCGAATGCGTTTGAGAAGTGGTTCGAAAACGAGCGGATCCATCGTCTTGCCAGGTTCGGTTCGAGTTGCTATATTCCTCGCTTCGCGCGACATCGCGCGGCACACTTCACGATCGTCCCATCTCGATCGCACGTCATCACGAATCGCACGGAGACATCTCGTGAAAGATCACGAGCTCGAACTCTCGATCGGCGAGATCCTGCAAGTCGGGGAGTACACGGTGACGGTCGTCGACATCGACGGAGCGGAAGTCGGATTCCGCATCGACTCGCTGGAAGAACAGGGCGAAGTCGCTTTCGCCGGCGACGCCGACGCGGTTTTTCCGGCGCGGTGACGGCGCGAAACGACAAGCGTTCGCCCGGGCTTCGAACTTCATCGTGCCGGGCGCAGCCGTTTCCGTTCACGCCCCTAGCTGCACGCCCGCGACCGCTTCATCGCGGCTGGCGTACACCTTCCACAGGCGGTCGAGGTGAGTGATCTCGACGACCTCCCGGCAGTAGGGGGTCAGTCCGCAGATCGCGAACCGCCCGTCCTTCTCGCGCAGGCGGTTGTAGGCGCGGAACAGAATCTCGATGAACGACGATCCGAAGAACGTGCTGTGCGACAGGTCGAGGACGATCCAAGGGGGCTCGGCGGCGCGGGCGGCATCGAGAATGGGATCGGTCAATTCCTCGACGGCCGGCTCGTCGAGCGTCTCGTAACCCGCTCCCAATCCGATGACCGTCACGTCACCGGCGCGCACGATCTCGACGGTCCGGTCGTTCGTCATAAGTGGTTCCGCTGGAAACTGCTCCGAAACGCCCGCCGTCCGCAACGAGACCGACGGCGCGGTGCGATGGTTCATCGTAATTTCCCGGTGGAAGTTGTCAATGAGGAAGGGAGTGCGGCCGGGATTCGAAGGCGATTCAGGGGCGATTTCGCAGCCATTCGCCGATGCGCCCGGTCAATTCCCGAATTTCCGGGCAGCGCGACTGGAGGCGCTTCCACGACCCGGACAATTCCCGCATCGCGGCTTTCCGCCCCCTTCCCGCGGATGCCGCCCAGCCTTGCTCTTCGACGAGCGGCTCGAAGTACGCTTCCTTCGGATGGCAGTTCGCGCGGACGTCTTGCCATTTCACCTTCGACTTTCGCGACCAGTGAACCGCGAGCGGCCAGGCTTCGAGTTCCTCGATCGCGAGGCAACCGATCAGCGTCTTGCCGATCGCGGCGGATTCATGTTCCCGTTGCTGCAATTGGTGGATTCGGGTCTCGATGCAGTCGCGATCGACGATCAGCAGAAACAAATCGGTCATCGCGTACGTGCGGGTGATGTGCTCGACCATCCGCGGATCAAGCGCTTCGGTGACGCCGTTGAGATGCGGATCGGTGAGGATCTTCACTCGCACGCTTCGCCGCAGGTCTTCGAAGATTCGCTCGACCACCGGCTTGAGCACGTGCTGATCGAGGGTGGGGTTCTCCGGGATGACCAGCACCTTCATACCGCGAACTCCAGCCAGCCGGTGGTGAAAAGTTCGTCGATGTGCGTGCGCTCGATGGTCTCGTGAAAGTGCGGAAGTTCTCCCAAACGGCGAACGATCGTCCCGGGATGCTCCTCGTTGCGGGCGAACAGGACGACGCTTTCGAGCGCCTCACGGCTGAGAGCGAGCAGCACCTGGCTGCTGTGCGTCGTGGCGATGATTTGGATGTTCCGCAGCGCCGCCAACTGCTCGAACAGTTCGACCAGGAGATGCACCCGCGTGGGATGCAGCCCATTTTCGATTTCCTCGAACAGCAACACCGAACCTTCTTCCGCGGAGAAGACCGCGGCGAGATAGCCGAGGAACCGCAACGTGCCGTCGGAGAGGCTGCGGGCGGAGATTCTGCGTCCGTCCTCTTCGACGAGATAAAGCAGCACGTCGCCAAGCCGGGTTACCTCGAAGTCGAAATCGACGATTCGGGGAGCGGAAACTTCGCTGATCCATTCGAGAAGGCGTTGCCGCGTCTGGTCATCTTCACTGACTCGATGCACGATCTGCGAGAGATTCTGGCCCTGGTCGCCGAGATCGTGAATCTGCGATGACACATAATCCTTCATTGCGGAAGGGGTCAGGTCGATGAACTGGATTTCGGCCAACCCACTTCGAAACGCATTCACGACTGGCAATTGGTGCATGCCAATCAACCCACGGCCGAGCCGTAAGACGGTTCGATCGAAGAGTCGCTTGTCGAGCCGAAACATCGGGCGAGTTCCAATCCCCAGTTGCACCCGATCGCCAGCGTCTCTTGTTCCTCGAATTACCGTTCCGTCGTCTTGCTGATCTCCCGCGAAACGCTCCATCCGGAGACATTCATCTTCAATAAGTGGCGCCGAACCGTTCGCCGACTCGAGCCGGGGCACTTCAACCGCAATGCGGTGGACAAGTTCCCAAGGTACATGCGAGAGTTCTGCAGTAGGATCGACGTATCGCTCTTCGGTCGCGATGTCGATCATCATGTGAAATCGGGGGTCATCGCGAACGGTGACTGCGCAATCGATCCGAAAACGATCGGATCCTTTCCAACAGACTTCCGCAGCGCCGCCTCGGATTCCCGGAAATACCGGGATCCCGCCTTCGCGCTTTCCTGAAAGACATTCCGCGATCGAGAACCCCAGCGCCAATCCCTGCAGAAACCGCAGCGCGTCGAGCGCGTTGCTCTTGCCGCTCGCGTTCGCGCCGACGAACAGCGTCACCGGAGCGAACGGGATCGTCTGCTCTTCGGCGAAGCTCTTGAAGTTCGTCAGCCGCAACTCGCGGAACACGCGTACTCTCCTCGACCAGCGTGAGCAGTCTTCCCCTTGCGATTATACGCCACGCGCGGAGAATCTCCCATCACGTCATCCGCGGGTCCGATGCAGGCCGGTGCCGAAGGATCGCCAAGACTGCCTCCTGCCTCCTGCCGACTGCCGACTGCCGCCTGCCGACTCGAATTACCCCACGGGGCGCTGCCCGTGGGCTTGAATGCGGCGCTTCACACCTCCACCGGCTCCCGGTCGCGTTGCGCCTGCACCGTTTGCCATTCGTCCCAGGTGTAGAGCACCTCGCGGGCTTTCGAGCCGTTGTAGTCGCCGACGATGCCGTCCTCGGCCATCCAGTCGATGAGCCGCGCGGCGCGGCCGTAGCCGATGCCCAGGAACCGCTGCAACCGCGACACGCTCCCGAGGTTCTCGCGGATGACCACCCCGACCGCCTGCTCGTAAAGATCGTCCCGCTCGCGCTCCGTCTCCGGTCCGCCGCTGCGGCCGGACGCCGAGGCGCTGACCCGCGCGAGTTCATCGCTGTATTGCGGCTCGTGATCGCCGAAGAACTCGATGACCCGCTCGATCTCCGCGTCGGAGACATAGGTTCCCTGCGCGCGGGTCAGGTTGCTCGTCCCCGGCGCGAGGTACAGCATGTCGCCGTTCCCCAGCAGCTTGTCGGCCCCCCCTTCGTCGAGGACCACCCGGCTGTCGCTCTTGC
>JBBDNT010000208.1:0-18290 GCA_040877445.1 Planctomycetaceae bacterium | reverse complement strand
CTCGCCTCCTGCGGATGGCTCGCTATCTCGTTCGCGGCCTGCGCCTCCGCCTTCGCCGCCGATGCCGAACCCGTCACCCTCGCCGAGCCGGCCGAGAGCGGTCGCGTGTTCGAGGTGCGGTCCGAATTGAGCGTCGAAGGGAAGATCGAAGTCGCGCTCGGCGGCGGCCGATCCGAAACGCATCCGCTCGACGTCGAGGCCGACCTGCGTTACCTCGAACGCCGCCTCTCCGGGACCGGCCGCGACGCGCGAACACTGCGTTCGCTGAGGCAATACACGCGGGCCGGGTCGAAGATCGTCGTCGACAAGGAAACATCGTTCTACCGCCTGCGTCCCGAACTGGCCCGCGTCGTCGCGCAGGGCCTGCCCGGCGGAATCGAACGACATTCCCCCGCGGGACCGTTGACCCGCATCGAGCTGGATCTGCTCCGCATGCCGGGCGATTCGCTGGCGATGGTCGGCCTGCTGCCCGCGTCGCCGGTTCGGCCGGGTGAGGAATGGACCCCCGCGAGCTGGGTCGCGCCGATGCTCGCCGACCTCGAAGCCGTGGTCAAGAACGAGCTGACCTGCAAGCTCGATTCCGTCGTCGGCGACATCGCCACGGTGAGTTTCGAGGGAAAGCTCGAAGGCGCGAGCGACGGCGCGGAAACCAGCATCGCTTTGGCCGGAAGTTTCGGGTTCGACGTGCGGAACAACCACATTCGTTCGCTGGCGCTGCGGCAGACCGAGAAGCGCTCCGTCGGCGCGGTCAGCCCGGGATTGGAAGTGATCGCCACGGTCGAACTCACCCGCGCTCCGGCCGAAGCCGCGGGTCCGCTCGCCGAGGAGGCGGCCCGCGCCATCCCGCTCGATCCGCCGCCGGAATCGCTGCTGCTCACGTTCCAGACGCCGGGCGAGGCGGCCTTCCTGCACGATCGCGGCTGGCATTTGTTCAAGCAGACCGGGAAGGTGGCGATCCTGCGGTTGATCGAGCAGGGGAGCTTCGTCGCCCAGTGCAACGTGGCGAGCATCGCCGCGGCCGCCCCCGGCGATCACACGTCGCTCGAGCAATTCCAGCAGGACATCCGCACGTCGCTGGGCGAGCGGTTCGCGACGATCTCCGAATCCCGCCGGCTACCGACCGACGACGGACGCCACTTGTTGCGCGTCACAGCGCTCGGCGCGGCGGGCGAGACGCCGATGACCTGGATCTACTATCTCTGCGCCGACCCCAGCGGCCGGCAGGTGTCGTTCGTGTTTTCGGTGGAAAGCGAACTGCGAGAAAAGCTCGGCGGCCGCCCCGACGAAATCGTTCGCAGCGTACGATTCACGCCCCGCTGAACGCCGCGGCGGCGCGACGCCGCATCCTGGCGGACGGAATGCCGTTCCGACTCACGGCGGGTAGAACTTCGTCAAGTTCGATCTTGTGGGCCGAGGATCGGGGCGGGTAGAACGAACTTCAGTTCGTCGTGCCCGCCGGTCGAGAGGAACAGCCGCGAGGTCGAAAACATCTTCGGTGAAAATCAGCGAGAATCAGCGCGACTTGTCGAGATCCCGGCGCGGGCTTCGCACCGCGAACTGAAGTTCGCCCTACGAAGCCCGCCGCGTCGAACTCGATTTCGACGAACCCACGAGATCGATTTCGAAGACGTAGTATGACGGAATCGTAATCCGTCGTGCCCGCCGCATCATGTCCGGCCGGTCGTCCTGGGAATGGAATCATTCAGCCATCGCAGCTTGGTGTCCGGAGCGCGGCGAGGCCCGTTGGCGTCGCTCGCGCGCGGCGGATTGGCGGCAGCCTCCCTGTGCTATCGCGCGGGCGTGTGGGCGCGAAATGAATGCTTCGATCGCGGCTGGAAGCGGACTTTCGCGGCGGGAGTGCCGGTCGTCAGCGTCGGGAACGTGACTGCCGGAGGCACCGGGAAGACGCCCGTCGTCGCCTTCCTCACGCGGTGGTTCGTCGATCAGGGGCTGCGGCCGGTGATCCTCAGCCGCGGTTATCGAGCGTTCGAACGAGAGTTGCCGACTCCCGAGCGGATCAACGACGAAAAGCTCGTGCTCGCCCGGCTGTGCCCCGGTATTCCGCACGTGCAGAACCCCGACCGCGTCGCCGGCGCGCGGCGGGCCGTCGACGAGTACGCCGCGCAGGTCTTGATTCTCGACGACGGCTTTCAGCACCGCCGCCTCCGCCGCGATCTGGACATCGTCCTGATCGATGCGGTGGACCCCTTCGGCTACGGTCGCCTGTTGCCGCGCGGCCTGTTGCGCGAGCCGCTCTCCGGGCTGCGTCGCGCGGACGCGATCGTCATCTCGCGGGCCGATCGGCTGACGGACGACTCGCGCCGCGCGATCCTCGCGACGATCGCCCCGTATCGTCCGGCGGGCGAAACGCCGATCGAAATCGCCTTCCCGCCCGCGGACCTCGTGGATGCGTCGGGCGCGCGGACCGGCCTCGCCGCGATTCGCGACAAGAAGGTCGGCGCGTTCTGCGGCATCGGCAATCCGCCGGCCTTCCGTCGCACGCTGGACGATCTCGGCGCGAACGTCGTCCACTGGCGGACGTTCCCGGATCACCACCACTACACGGCACAGGAACTCGACGACGTCGCCGCCGCGGCCCGCGTCGCCGAGGCGGAGATCCTCGCCACGACGCTCAAGGATCTGGTGAAGATCGCCGCGGAGGAATCGGGCGGGTTGCCGTTGTGGGGGGTGAACATCGGCGCGCGGGTGTTGCGCGGCGGGGACGCGCTCGAGCAACTTCTCGGAACGATCGCCGCGGCAGTCGCGTCGCCGCCGCGGCCCTCGTGAGGGGATCGACGCGGCGAACGTCCGCGGCCGTAGTGCGCCGTCAACATCGAAACTGCGAGTAACTGCAGCCAGCGACGCCGTAGGACGCGTTCAACCTTGATCTTGTGGGTCGACCGTAGGATGGATTGGCCATGACACGGTGAGGTCGCCAGGTGCGCGGAGGCCGACACGCCAGTGAGGCTTGATCGCATGGGTGCCGCCAATCCGTCTTACCACGGCTTCAGCCGACAAGTTCAAGCCTGAAGCGGTAGTAGGACGGAATTGCATTCCGTCCGCCAGCAGAACCGCACCGATGGAGCCGACCATCGGGACTGGAGGTCATCGTGCGCGGGACTCTCGCCAGCGGGCGGCCACGACGGAATGAAATACCATCCTACTGCGCCCTCAACCCTGACTTTGGCGGTTGGAGCCGAGGTAAGATGGATTGGCGGCCCTCACGCGATCGAGCCTCGCTTCGTGTCGGATTCCGCGTATCTTGCGACCTCACCGTCGAATTGCCAATCCATCCCACGGGGCCTTCGCCCAACGAGTTCAAGGTTGACGTCGTACTTACCACCCCACCAATTTCGAATTCGGAGGTCGGCGGCGTGGTCGGACGGATTGGCAATCCTTCCAACGGCAGTCGAGCCCGCCGAAAGTTTTGGCCTCCGGCGACGTGGCGACCGCACCGTCGAATTGCCAATCCATCCTACGGGGCCTTCCACCCGCAAGTTCAACGTTGATGGCGTACACCCGCCCATGCATCGTCTCACAAGAACGAACTTGAAGGCGTCGTAGCGGAATTCGCAAGAATTCCGACCGCTTTCGTGTGGCATCGGAAGTCTTCCGGCTTCCGCTGCTGATACGAAGGCGGTCGCTCAGCGGCGGAGCACGTCGCGGGGATTGGCCGAGTGCCGCGGGAGAATGTTGTCCCGCTCGCGTTCGAACAGCCGGGCGAAGGCCCATACGTGGACGTTGTGGTCGTCGCGACCGAACAACGGCTGGGCGTTGAGCGATTCCTCGGCGGTCAGTCCGCGGAACAGGATGTCGTAGATCGCGAGGAATTTGTCGGTGCGGGTCACCCCGTGCTGGCAGTGGACGAGCATGGGATAGTTGTCGGGGTCGCGCATCACGTCGATGTGCTTGCGAATCCACGGATCGTCGGCGTCGATCGTGAAGGGCATCGGCAGTTCGATGAGTTTCGCCCCCGCGTTCGCGACGACGCGGCGTTCCTCCTCCCACCGCGCTTCACCCATTTCCCACTTCCCGTCACCCTTCTCACCCTGGTAACAAAGGTTGACGACCGTGCGGAACTGGTACGTCTCGATGACTTCATCGAGCACGTCCGCCTCCAGCCAGGCGCTGCGATAGACCAGCCCCGGATCGTGCACCTGGAAGTGCTTGTATCGATGATGATTGCGGTAGGCCCACCCGCCGGCGGCCAGCCCGACGATCAGCACCACCAACGCCACGATCCGCACCTTGCGCGTGAAGAGCATTTCGTTCCTTCCCTGGTTCCACCCGGCCCCGCGCTCCGACGGGGCTTGATCCCGATAAGCGGCGGACTATAGGCGAATCGCCGCGAACCGGTCAACCGGAGCCGGTGCGGCCCGTGCCGCGTGCCGCGCTTGCCGCAACGCCGTCGGAATTCACCGGTGGCCGACGTTCGACGCCTTGCCTCCCGTTTCCAGAAACGCCAGCAGGTCGCGGATTTCCTCGCGGGTGAGCGTGTCGAGCAGGCCTTCCGGCATCGGCGAGGTTTCGAGTACCTTCGAGAACTCGATTTCCGTCTTGGGGATTTCCGTCACGCGGTCCGGACGGAGCGGGTCCGCCAGCAGCGACAGCGTCTCGGCCCGGAAGTCGGATGACGGGAGAGGTTGCCCGGTGAATACCTTTCCTTGAGTCGTCAATACCTGCACCGGGCGGTATTGCTCAGCCACCACGCGCGACGGTTCGAGTACCGACAGCAGAACGTCGCGGCGGGAAAAACGTCCCGCGATCGACGTCAGGTCCGGACCGACCGCCTCGCCCTCCGTTCCCACCCGATGACACCGAATGCACGACGCGGCTTCGAACATCCGTCGCCCGCGCGCGAGGTCCGGAACGCCTCCGTCGCCGTTTCCATCGGCGAGCAGTTCCTCCACGTCGTTCGACTTCCATTTTCGCACGACCGGACGCGGCGGGACATCCTCGTACCGGGGCCGCTCTTCGATGAGCAGCTTGGCGAACGTCTCGCGCTCCGCCTCCGGAACCGATTCGAGCGCGTCGTTCCGCACGAGGCGAATGAAGTCGGGCATCCCTTCGCCGCCCTGGAACCGCCGCATGCCCCGCAGCCGCGCGAAGTACGCCTGCCGCGTTTCCGGCGTCCAGCCCGCGGCGACTTTCCGCAGGACGAACAGGTAGTGCAGTTCCTCGGCTTGCTCTTCGGCGGCGACGAGCAGCGGCAGAGTCTTTTCCAGAAGACCGGGCGATTCGTGCCGCGCGAGCAGGGCGCTCGCCGCGCGGTTCACCGCGGGATCGTCGCCGGGATAAAGCCGATCGACGAGTCGCAGCAGCCTGGCCGAATCGATTTGCGGCGGTTCGTTTCCGGCGGCGCGATCGAGGCAAATCCCGCAGGCGCGAATCGCGATCAGTCGCTGCGATGCCGGGAGTTCGCGGATCGTATGCGGATCGAACTTCGCGAGCGCCTCGGCACAGCGTTCGATCTCGCCGGCACGGGCCAATGCCAGCGCGATTTCGAGCCGCGGGAGCGGTCGCGACTCGTCGTCCGCGCGATCGCGCCACGCGTCGATCGGCTGATGTTCGAGCGCGGTGCGGGCCGCGTAGCGCAACGTCGGATCGGGATCGGCGAGATGCGGCCGGATCGCGGCGAGCACGCTCGGCAACCGGTCGGCATCGGTCGATGCGCGATGCGCTTCCAACCCGCGGCGCACGCGCCGCGCGTGGTCGGCATGCTTTCGCCTGGCAAGCTGTTGCGGCGTCGCCGTCGGATGTTCCTTGCGATCGCCGGCGAAACGCACGCGGTACAACCCGGATTGCGTCTTTCTTCCGCCGGTGACGAAGTACATGGCCCCGTCGGGGCCGAAGTCCATGCCGGTCACGTTGAGGGGGCGGCCTTTCACGAACGGCTCC
Source organism: Planctomycetaceae bacterium (assembly GCA_040877445.1). GTDB lineage: Bacteria > Planctomycetota > Planctomycetia > Planctomycetales > Planctomycetaceae > JBBDNT01. Next base: position 12,392 of record JBBDNT010000208.1, on the reverse strand, counting down.
GCCGCGCCGACGTACCCCGCACCTCGCGGTTCGAGATGCACGGCGAGAATTCGGCCATAAGCCCAATCGAGAATGAACAGCGCCTCCTTGTAAGGCGACGGGAAATCGCTCTGCGTGCCGAACTCGACTTCGGTCGGCGAGCCTTTTCCGATATCGACCGTCCACGGGACGTTTTCCGGATGGTCGGGATAATAGGGCGGCCATTGCCGCGTCACGCCGCGCCAGCCGAAGTCCGAACCCGCGACGAGGTGATCGACCCGCGTGGGGCGATACCAGGGGCTTCCCATGTCGTACTCGGCGTCGGCGTCGTAGGTGAAGAGTTCTCCCGATGGATCGAACGCGAGGCCGTAGGGATTCCGCAGTCCGCTGGCGAACAGTTCCCACGTCGTGCCGTCGGGATCGCAGCGGACGACGTGCCCCTGCGGACGCGGCTTGTTCCAGGCGTGCTCGCGGAACGGCGACGTCAGGTCGCGATCGAACCGCTCGTGCAGCCGGACGGCGTCGCCGTGGACGCTGTAGATCATCCCGTCCGGACCGAGGGCGAGACCGTTGCGACCGTGCCCGGCGTTCGGCTCGTTTCCCTGGTACAAGAGTTTCACCTCGTCGAAGCGGTCGTCGCCGGTCGTGTCGCGGAGGCGGTACAGCCCGCGGTTCTCATTCGCGTTGACGTACAATCCACCGTGCGCCCAGAGCAGCCCGCGGCATTCCTCGAGAGAATCGTCGATCGTTTCGACCTTTCCGATCATCGGGCGATCCGCGGCATGATCGGCGGAGAGCGCCATCCGCAGCAGTCCCTTGTCTTCGCGGGCGACGATCAGTCGGCCCCGGTCGTCGAAGCAAACCGCGATCCACGAATCTTCGTCCTCGCCGGCCGCGCGCAGCAGCTCGATCTCGAACCCTTCCGAGACGTGAAACGCCGACGGGTCGCTCGCCTGCGCGCCGCCGAGGGCTTGCTTCCACTGGCCGTAGTTGTCGGTCTCGTGAATGCGATGATCGCGGCCCGGCCGGAGCCACGCTTCGGCGGCAAGTGAACCGTAGGTTTCGATGCGCAGAGGCGCGTCATCACCCTTTTCGGCGTCGTCTTCGTCGATTCGCCGGACCGTCCACGATCGATCGGTCTCGACCGTCTCGCGCGAACCGTCCGCCGCGACGATTTCGAGAGACAACCCGACCGCACTCGGTCCCGCGATGCTTTCGGCCTCGATGGCGATGCGGTTCCGGCCTGCGCGCACGAAGCGCCGCACGTCGAGATCGATCGGCTGGACGTACGGCTCGATGGTCGCCGCGATCTCGCCATTGATCGTCACGGTGACGCGGCAGAAATCGGCGACGGCGACGAGCCGCGCGGATGCGACCTCATCGGCGGCATCGAAGGTCTTCGAGAACGCGACCCGGTGATCCGCGGCGCTCCGGTCGCCGGCCCAGAGCCAGTGGGCCGAGCACACCGGTGCCTCGTCCGCGCCGTGCGTTCTCACTCCGCAAACTGCCAGCGCGAGCGCGATTTGCACGCCGAATGAAGTCGGCGCCCTCCAGGAAGACTGAAGACGTTTCCGCACGTCGCCCTCTCGTTCGTTCGACTACGGCGTCAGCCAATCCTCGACCGCCAATCCGGGAACCTTCGCGAAGTGCTTCGAATCATGAGTGACGACGGTCAAGCCGTGTACGAGCGCGGTCGCGGCGATCATGAGGTCCATCGCGGCGACCGGCTGTCCTCGGTCAAGCAATTCAGACCGAACTCTGCCGAACTCCCAAGCGACCGACTGCGTCACTTCGAGCACGACGACATCCGACAACATCGCCAGCAGCCCGTGATGATGCTTGGCTGGCGTCTTCGGACGCAAGGTCCAACTCAACAACTCGCCAACCGTTAGAACGGAAACATTGAGCCGACCGATATTTTGCGAGAACTGGCGCGTGACGCCGGGATTCTGCCGGAGATGGGCGGAGCAGACGTCCGTGTCGATCAGGTACGACATCAGGCAAACTCCGGTCGGTCGTCTTGCCGGCTGCGCCGCATCTCTTCCTGCCACTCGTCCATTCCCACCGCGTCATCCGCCCAAGCTCCTGCCGAGCGGATGCCCTCACCTGGCGGCAACTGCTGCGCTTCGATCGGCTCGACGATCACGGTGACCGACTGGCCGTCCGGTATTCCGGGCGCTTGGTCGAGCCGAATGGTATTTCCGTAAATGACACCGTGCAACAGGGTGGGACTGGTCATCGAGCTTTCCTCGTACTCTACCGTTCAACCGACTCGAAAGGCGCGCTCCCCTGCGCTTGCGGCTGCGCCGCGACGCTTCGGCTCGCAGCGAACCGGGTCGCGAATTCATGCGAGGATTTTTTCGACCACCGTCCCGCCCACGTCGGTCAGGCGGAAGTCGCGGCCCTGGAAGCGGTACGTGAGCCGCTTGTGGTCGATGCCCAGCAGGTGCAGCATCGTCGCGTGCAGGTCGTTCGTGTGGACGCGATCCTCGACGGCGTGGTAGCCGAGTTCGTCGGTCGCGCCGAGGGTGATTCCTCCTTGGATTCCACCGCCGCACAGGAACATCGAATAGCCCTTGATGTGATGATCGCGGCCGATGGTTCCCTTGTTCCCTTGCCCCATCGGCGTGCGGCCGAACTCGCCGCCCCATACGATCAGCGTGTCGTCGAGCATGTCCCGCGACTTGAGGTCGCGAATCAGCGCGGCGGTCGCCTGGTCGGTGAGTTTCGACGACGTCCGCATGTATTGATTCAGCCCGTTGTGGTGGTCCCAGCCGCGGTGATAGAGCTGAATGAATCGCACGCCGCGCTCGGCGAGCCGGCGGGCGAGAAGGCAGTTGCCGGCGAAGGAACCATCGGCCCCCCGCGTGCCGTACGTGTCGAGCACATGCTTCGGCTCGTCGGAGAAATCGGTCAGTCCGGGGACCGACATCTGCATGCGGAAGGCGGTTTCGTACTGGCTGATGCGGGTCGCGATCTCCGGGTCGTCGACTTGCGCCGCGCGCAACCGGTTGAGCGAACGGACCGCGTCGACCACGTCGCGCTGGCGGTCGTCGGTCACGCCCCGCGGATTCTGCGCGTAGTACACCGCATCGCCGGTGGAATGGAAGCGGACGCCCTGAAACCGGCTCGGCAGAAAACCGTTGTGCCAGAACTTCGTGGCGAGCGGCTGCGGGGGCCGGCCTCCCTGCGAAACGAGCACCACGAACCCGGGCAAGTCGTCGGCCTCGCTGCCCAGTCCGTAGTTGATCCACGCGCCCATCGAGGGCCGCCCGGGAATCGACGAGCCGGTGTTGAGCACGTTGTACGCCGGGTCGTGATTGATCTGGTCGGTGTGCATCGACCGGACGATGGCGATCTCGTCCGCGATGCCGCCGATGTGCGGGAACAACTCGGTGATCTCCTGCCCGGATTCGCCCCACTTCTTGAAGTCGAACATCGGCCCGAGACAGCGGAGCGCCGCCCCCTGCAACTGGGCGATCGGCTGCCCCGCCGTGACCGACTCGGGCATCTGCTTCCCATCGAGTTTCGCGAGCGCCGGCTTGGGGTCGAACGTTTCGAGGTGCGACGGCCCGCCCCCCATCGTGAGGAAGATCACCCGCTTCGCCCGCGCGGGACGATGCAGCGGGCGCACCACGCCGCGGGGCTGCGCTTCCCCCGATGTTCCGGACTCCGCGGCGTCGCCGCGCGCTCGACTCAGCAGCGAGGCCAACGCCACCGATCCCGCGCCGATTCCGGAACGGCGCAGGAAGGCGCGGCGGGAGTCGAGCAGCGAGGAATGCGACCAAGGCATGAAACAAGCTCCGAACTGGGCGACGTCGATTCTGCGGGTGCGGCGAGTCGGCGTCAAGAGCGTGTCGGCGCCGCGGCGCCCTCCGCATCGCCGCGGTCCGCGATTTTTTCCTTGACATCGTCCGCCGCGCCGATTGGAATGGCTTCCCGTCAGTGTACGATCGTCGCTTGGCGCGCGTCGATCGCTCCTGCCGAAGTCGCGGCCACTGTTTTTCCTTCTGGAGGGGGCGAACTCGCGGGGCGCGAATCGCGTCTTGAAGAACGTTTCGAACGACATCCATCCCATCCGAAAGCCTCCGCATGAGCGGCGCCCATAAGTTTCAGGTCGATCTCCGCGGCGTGATCGACCTGCTGTCCAACCATCTCTACAGCGGCCCGCAGGTTTACGTCCGCGAACTGTTGCAGAACTCCGTCGATGCGATCACCGCCCGCCGGCGGATCGAACCGGACCATCGCGGTTCGATTCGCCTGGAAATCATGGGTGCGGCGGACAGCGTGCAGCGGACGTTGATCGTCCACGACGACGGCGTGGGACTCACCGAATCCGAGGTCCACGAGTTCCTCGCCACTATCGGCCGGTCTTCCAAACGCGATCCGCTCGACCGCAGCGACTTCATCGGCCAGTTCGGCATCGGGCTGCTTTCCGCCTTCATCGTCAGCGACGAGATCGTCGTCATCACCCGCTCGGCGAAACCGGAGCACCCGGGGGTCGAATGGACCGGTCGATCGGACGGCACGTATTCCCTCCGCACGCTCGAACGCGACTTCGAGCCGGGAACGCAGGTGTTCCTTCGCGCGAAGCCGGGCTGTCACGAATTCTTCGAGGAGGACTACGTGCGGCGGACGGCGGCTCACTTCGGCGGGCACTTGCCGATGCCGGTCCACGTCGCCGCCGAGGGCCGCACTCGCCGCATCGACGAGCCGTTCCCCTGGGACCACCATTTCGAGAACGCCGCGATGCGCCGCGAGCATCTGCTGGAGTACGGCAAGCGTGTGTTCGGCGGCGAGTTTCTCGACGCGATTCCGCTCGAATCGTCGGCGGGGAAGGTGCGGGGCGTCGCGTTCGTCCTCCCCTCGACGGCGGCCCCTTCTCGGAAACGGGCCGACCGCGTGTATCTCAAGTCGATGCTGCTCTCCGAGCGGGCCGACAACCTGCTTCCCGACTGGGCGTTCTTCGTCCGCTGCGTGGTGAACGCCGACGACCTTTCCCCGACCGCCGCCCGCGACGCCTTCTACGAAGACGCCACGCTCGACGAAGCCCGCGACGCGCTCGGCCGCTGCCTGCGAAACCACCTCGTCGATCTGGCGCGGAACGATCCGGAGCGGCTCGAGCGAATCGTGCTCGAACATGCCGTGGCGATCAAGGCGCTCGCCCTCGAAGACGACGAGTTCCTCGAAATGTTCGCCGACTGGCTCCCCTTCGAGACCACGCTCGGCCGGACGACGCTCGGGGAGTTCCGCCGCGCTCACGACGCCATCCGCTACGTCCGCACGGTGGACGAGTTTCGGCAGATCGCCGGCGTGGCGACGGCCCAGTCGATCGGGATCGTCAACGGGGGATACATTCACGACGCGGATCTCTTGGAACGATTGCCGCGCGTCTTTCGCGACTGGCCAGTCGAGCGGGTCGACTTGAGCGACTTCGCGCAGAATTTCGAGGAGTTGTCGCTGCAAGAACGCGATGAGTTCTTCGACCTGGTGAAGCTGGCGAACCTGGTGTTGCAGCCGTACCGGTGCGGCGCGGAGATCCGCAAGTTCGAGCCGTCCGTGCTTCCCACGCTGTACACCGTCAACGACGACGCCTCGTTCCTGCGAAGTGTCGAGCAGTCGAAGGACACGGCCGACGAACTGTGGGGTGGCGTGCTCGACGCGGTCGCGGCCGATCGCACGCAGGCCGGGTTCGCCCAGTTGTGTCTCAATCATCGCAATCCGCTCATCCGCCGGCTCGCGGAAGTTCGCGATCGCCGATTGGCGCGGCGAGTGATCGAAATGCTCTACGTCCAGGCGCTGTTGCTGGGGCATCATCCGCTGCACGGCAAGGAGATGAATCTCCTCAACACCGGGTTGCTCGACCTGATCGAAATCGGCATTCGGTCCCCCAACGTTCCGCACCGCGAGGGCGAGCATTCGGACGACGGAGATGCGCCATGAGCAATCCGATCCTGGACATCATTTTCGGAGGAGCCGACGGACTGCCCCCCGGCCGCACCAAGGCGGCGCTGCTCGAGCACACCATTCGAGAGGCGGACGCGGCCGGCGACGTCGAAGCGGGCATTCGCGCGCGGATGGATCTCATCGAGTGTTGCGAATACGCGGGGCTGGACGACAAGGCGATCGTCGCGTTCTCGTGGTGCCTCGCCCAGTACGACGCGCGTCCCGAACTATTCGAGTCGTTCGAGCAGCACGACCTGTTGTGGAAATACAAGTGGATTCTCGGCTCGGTCCTGCCGTTTCCCGCCATTTCGCGCGAGCGGATCGAAGAGATGTGCGAGGATTACGCCTGCCGGCTCGAACGGGCGGGCTACAGCCGCCGCTCCGCCAACTACATGCATTGGCGATGCCTGCGGGAGATGGGAGACGCCGAGTGCGCCCGGCGGCCGTTCGACGCCTGGCAGGCCGCCCCGCGCGATGAAATGGCGGACTGCAACGCGTGTGAAGGAGACGGCATCGTCGCCTGGCATCTTTTGTTGGGCGACGACCAGCGGGCGCTTGAAGCGGCCCGGCCGATCCTCGCCGGACATTTGTTCTGCGCCTGCGTCCCGGAAGTCACCCACGCGCAGGTGCTTTCCCCGTTGATTCGCCTGGGTCGCCGGGAAGAGGCGGACGATTGTCATCGCCGGGGCTATCGCCGCATCGCCGGCAACGCCGACTACCTCCGCGAGCACGCCTTGCATCTGCACTACGTCACGTGGCGCGGCGACGCGCGGCGCGGCGTGAAAATTCTCGAACAGTCACTGCCGCTCGCCGCGGCGACCGCGGTCGTCGGCGACCGATGCCGGTTGTACTGGGCGGTCGCGGTGTTCCTGGAATCGCTGGTCATGCGCGGCAACCGACGCCGCAAGCTGATGATTCCCGCGGACCTTCCCTGCCGCCGCGAGGACGACTCCTACAAGCCGGCCGAACTCGCCGAGTGGTTTCGCGCCGCAGCGCTGGCGACCGCGGCCCGCTTCGACGAACGCAACGGGAACGACTCCTTCACGCGCGGCCTGCACGAGGCCCGCGCGCTCGCGCTCGCGGGAGGCGCCACCGGAGACGACGAGCGATGAGCCGGGACGAAATCGAAAGCCTGCTCGACCAGGCCGCCGAACTCCAACACGGCCCCACGCAGGTGGCGCTCGCCGAGCAGGCGGTGCGCCTGGCCGACTCGACGAACGACGTCGATGTGGCATTCGAGGCTCGCGAGTTGCTCGTCTACTACGCGGTTTTTTCCGATTTCGACGAGAAGGCGATCGTCGCGTTTTCGTGGTGTCTCGCCCGGAGCGACGCCGAACCGGAGCGTTTTTCGCCGTACAAGTTGCTGGCGGAGTACCAATGGATCATCGGGAGTGCGACGACGTATCCCGGCGTATCGCTGGAGCGCATCGATGCGATGACCGACGATCTGCTGCGCCGGCTGGAGGAGCGTGGGCACAGCCCGCGTTCCGGTCTCGCGACGCAGTTGTCGACTCTGCGGTTCACCGGGCGACTCAATGCCAGCCAGGAGGTGTTCGATGCGTGGCGACGCGCCCCGCGCGACGAGTACACGGAATGCGTTGCATGCGAGCAGGACGCCATCGTGGATTTGCACCTGGTCCTCGATCGCTTCGACCTCGCATGGCAATCGGCCCGGCCCCTTCTCGACGGCACGATGAAATGCGGCTCGTTTCCGCAGACGACGACGCAATCCAGCTTGATGTGGGCAATGGCCTGCCGGGGCGACGAAGAGTCCGCGCGCGACATGCACCAGCTCAGCTTTCAGGCGGCCGTCGTCCGCCGGAAATCTCTCGATTACGCCGCCACGCACCTGCTGTTCACGACGTGGGCCGCCGAGACCCGCCGCGCCGTCAAGACCTTCGAAAGCGTCCTTTCCTGGGCGGCGGAAAGGGGGACGCCGTGGCAGCGTTGCGAATTCTACTCGGCGGCCGCCGTCTTTCTCGAAAGCCTCGCGACCCGCGGCAATCGTCGCCGCCGCTTCCGCCTTCCGCCGGACTTGCCCTGCCGGCGCGAACACGATTCCTACAAACCCGCCGAACTCGCCGATTGGTTTCATCAAGAAGCGTGGAAGCTCGCCGAGCAGTTCGACGCGCGGAACGGCAATACGTGGTTCTCCGACACCATGCGCCGCAATCGTGAAGTCGCGCTCTCGGGGTGTTCCCGCGCCGCGAAGTAGCGCCGACCGCGGCCGTGCGGCCATTGATTGCCCGAATCCCATTTGACATATCGTCGTCAACTGGTACAACTAAACGAATCCGACAACGCTGATCCGTTCGTGATTCGCATTCACGATCCGAGCGTGCCGCCGTATCGCCAGGAACCGCCATGAGCCATCCGACCGATGCCGATCGGGCGTCGCTTTCTCGCCGACAAGTATTGCAGGCCGGCGGACTGGGCGCGTTGGCGATGAGCGTTCCGGGAGCGGTCATCGCCCGCCCCTCCGTCGATCCCGCGGGCCGCGGCGCGCCGGAGAAGAACTGCATCTTCATCCTGTTGTGCGGCGGACCCAGTCATCTCGACACCTGGGATCTGAAGCCCGAGTCGCCGGCGGAAATTCGCGGCCCTTACCTGCCGATCTCGACGGCGGTCCCCGGCATGCAGATTTCCGAACTGCACACGCGACTGGCGAAGCTGACGGACCGCTTCTGCCTGATCCGGTCGATGAAGCACGCCGGCAACATCGCCAATCATTTCGACGCGATGCACAACCTTCTGAGCGGGCAGTCGTCCGGACCGCCCGATGATTCGCCGTACCTGGGGTCGATCGTCGCCAGGTTTCGCCCCAGCCGCCGCAATGTTCTGTCGTATGCCTGGTTGATCAAGTGCGTCGGCCGGCCGGTGTTCTGCGCGCCCAACATCGGCGCCGCCGGGCAGTTGGGCGCGGTGTACGCGCCCGTGTTCGTCGGCTCGGCCGACAACCACCCCGCGATGCCCGATTTCAAGCCCCCCGAGTTGTACCACGTGGCACAGCCCGAGCGGCTGCCCGAACGCCGGCGGCTGCTCGAGGGTCTCGACGCCGCGTCCCCGCTGGGCGAACGGAACGCTCCCGAATGGGACGACCTGCGCCGCAAGGCATTCGAAATGGTCGACAGTCCCGAAGGGCGGCAGGCCTTCCAGATGGATCGCGAGCCGACCGCCGTCCGCGACCGCTACGGCCGCCACCCGCTGGGACAGAACCTGTTACTCGCGCGCCGACTCGTCGAAGCGGGAATCCGGTTCGTCACCGTCAACGGCTGGACCGGCCAGGCGCCCGACAAAGGAGGCGGCCCTCCCAGTTCGAGCTGGGACATGCACGGCGGCAACATGGGAATGGGAGATGCCTTCGGCAACGGTTCCTACGGCATGGGCTGGTGCCTGCCGCGCCTCGACGAGGCGCTCTCGGCCCTGCTCGCCGACCTCGAAGACCGCGGCATGTTGGAGAACACGCTCGTCGTGGTGGTGGGGGAATTCGGCCGCTCGCCGAAAATCGTCAACAGCGGCAACAATCCTGGCCGGCTGCACTGGCCCGATTGCTTCTCGGCGATCCTCGCCGGGGCGGGCGTTCGCGGCGGCGCGGTGTACGGCGCCTCGGACAAGATCGGCGCCTACGTGAAGGACAAGCCGGTGCTGCCGCAGGATCTCGGCGCGACCGTCTACCACGCGCTCGGCGTCCCGCTCGACGAGCGCCTCGGCAACGACCGCGCCCGCCCGATCACGACCGGCACGCCGATCATGGAACTATTCGGCTGAAGCCGCCGGTCTGTGCGATGTAAGAAGAGCCGCGCACGACGTAAGCGGGAATCGCCCATGCCGCTTACTTCGTGCGCGGCTCTTTCAATTGCTTCGTGCGCGGCTCTTTCAATGATCGCGATCGAGGCGGTCGTTCATCGTCCCGCGACGACCGCACCAAAATCGGCGCAGACGGTGGAATGCTTCGGTATACTGACACGATCGGCAACAAGTCACGGTCGATGACCGATCGGGTTCTCGACCACGCACGAAACCGCATCGCGGACGGGCTGAAGCCCATCCTACCCCCGGCCCACCGACAACGGACCACTGACGACGGACCACCGACAACCTCCATGCACTTCCAGTTCCCCGAACTCGCGCTCCTCGCGATTCCGGCGTTCTTCGCGTATCGCCGCTGGGGACGCGCGCCGGGGGCGACCGGGTGGATTCGGATCGCGACGCTCATCGCCCTGTTGCTCGCGCTCACCGGGCCGGAGATCGATGTCGGCGGCAAGGGGATCGACATCGTCGTCGTCGCCGATCGCTCCCGCTCGATGCCTCCCGAGGCGCAGGAGAACGTCAAGGAGCTGATCGACAATCTCGACCGCAACCGCGGCCTCGGCGATCGCGTGGGGCTGGTCACCTTCGGCAGCCGGGCGCACGTCGAGAGAATGCCTCACGCCGAAACCCGCCGCACCGGATACGCGCTCGACGTCGCGCCCGACGGCAGCAATCTCGACGAGGCGATCCGCATCGCCCTCGACATGATCTCTCGCGATCGCCCGGCGCGGATTCTCGTGCTCTCCGATGGCGAGGCGAACGGCGGCGATCCGCTCTCGGCCGCTCGGCGGGCCCGCGAAGAAGGCGTGCCGGTCGATCATCGGCACTTCGAACTCGTTCGCACGGGCGACATCGCCGTGCGGGCGGTCGAGCTTCCCGAAAGCGTCGCCCCGCGCGAGCCGTTCCAGTTCTCGGCCGTCGTCGTCGCGGGACGCGAGACGCAAGGCACGGTGCGGCTGCTGCGCGAAGGGGAAGTGCTCGCCGAGAAGGAGGTCGACCTGGTCCTCGGCCCCAACCGCGTCGTGTTCCGCGACGTGCTCGAAACCGGCGGGTTCTACCGCTACGTGGTCGAACTGGACGGCATCGACGATCCACTTCAGGAAAACAACCGCGGCGAAGGAATCGTGCGGGTCGAGGCCGGGCCGCGGATTCTCGTCCTCAACAATGACGGCCAACCGGGGAACCTCGGAAGAGCCTTGGAAGCCGCCCGGCTGCCGGTCGATTTCGCCCGTGCCGCCGAGTTCCCCGTCACGCAGGACGCCCTCGATCCCTACCGCGCGGTGATCGTCGAGAATGTTCCCGCGGGCGACTTCGGCCGACTGAAGATGGAGCAGCTCGCCCAGTTCGTCGAGGATCTCGGGGGCGGGTTGCTGCTCACCGGCGGCGAAAAGAGCTTCGGCAGCGGCGGGTACTTCAATAGCCCGCTGGAAGACGTCCTTCCCGTCAGCATGGAACTCCGCGAAGAGCACCGCAAGACGCGCGTCGCCATCGCGATCGCCCTCGACCGCTCCGGCAGCATGATGGCTCCCGTCGCGGGCGGCAAGACGAAAATGGACCTCGCCAACCTCGGCACCGCCGAGTGCGTCAACCTGCTTTCCGCCGGCGACAGCGTCGCGGTGATCGCCGTCGACAGCAGCCCGCACGTCATTCAGCCGCTCGTCCCCATCGGCGACGACAAGGCCGCAATCACCAGCCGCATCAAGAAGATCGAAAGCATGGGGGGTGGCATCTTCGTCTATGACGCCCTCGTCGCCGCCGGCAAGGAACTCGCCAAGGCGGAAGGCTATTCCACTCGGCACATCATCCTCTTCTCCGACGCGCAGGACAGCGAACAGCCGGGCGATTACATCAACCTCTTGAAGAAGTTCGAGGCCGGCGGCATCACCGTCAGCGTGATCGGCCTGGGAACGAAGGCCGACGTCGATGCCGGTCTTTTGGAAGACATCGCCAAGCGCGGCAGCGGCAATATCATGTTCACCGAGGACGCCGCCGAATTGCCCCGGCTGTTCACCGAAGACACCATGAGCGTCGCCCGCAGTTCGTTCGTCACGCCCGATCCCGATACGCAGCCGGCCGGCATTCCCGGCGAACTCCGCCTCAGCGAGGCCCGACTGATGGGACCGTTCGCCTCCGCCGGCTTCCCGAACGTCGGCGGCTACAACCTGACCTACGGCAAACCGAAGGCGACGGTCGCCGCCCTTTCCCGCGACGAGTACGCCGCGCCCCTCTCGGGTTTCTGGCAGATCGGCCTCGGTCGTTCGGCGGCGATCACGGTCGAAGTCGACGGCGCGCATTCCGGCGGCTTCGCCAACTGGGACGAATACGCCGACTTCCTCGTCACGCACGCCCGCTGGCTGATGGGAGGGGATAACAACGCCGACGCCTTCGTCGACGTCGTCCGCCGCGGCCAGGACGCGGTCGTCACCGTCGAGCTCGACCCCGATCGCCCGCGGAACGAGCCGCCGCAGCTCGTCGTCGTGCCCCCCGGCCGCGAGCGGCAGGAAGTGCTCACTCCCGATCTCGTGTGGACCGGCCCGCACACGCTGGAGGCCCGCTTCCAGATGGACCGTCTGGGAACCTTCCGCACGCTGGTCCGCACGGGAGAACGGCAACTGTCGCGCGGGCCGGCGGTCACGCTGCCGTATTCCCCCGAGTTC
>JBBDNT010000207.1:0-18302 GCA_040877445.1 Planctomycetaceae bacterium | reverse complement strand
CGCCTCCCCCCGCTGACGCGGGAGGCTCGCTCTACTTGTTCTCTTTGCGCACCTTGGCGGCCGTTGGCGACTTTGCGTCGAAACTCGCCGTTGGTTGCGGCTTCGCCGCGTTGTGGCCTTTGCGTCGAAATCCGTCGCGGATTGCGGCTGAGACGCGCCGTGACCGGCGCTACGAATCGATCAGCGCCTTCATCTCCCGCACCGCCCGCTCGAAGCCGACCATCACCGCGCGGGCGACGATGCTGTGGCCGATGTTCAATTCGCCGACCCCCTCGATCCGGGCGATCGGCCGCACGTTGCGATACGTCAGCCCGTGTCCCATGTGCAATAGCAGTCCTTCACGTCGGGCCAGTCCGCCCGCCTGCGCGAGGACCGAGAACTCGTGATTGCGTTCCGATTCGTCCTTCGCCTCGGCGTACCGCCCCGTGTGCAGCTCCACCGCGCCGACGCCGATGTCGAGGGCCGCCTCGATCTGCGCTTCTTCGGGATCGATGAACAGGCTCACCTCGATGCCGACCTCCTCCAGCTTTTGCACGCACGCGGTGACGCGGGCCTTGTTGCTCACCACGTCGAGGCCCCCTTCGGTGGTGATCTCCTCGCGCTTCTCGGGGACGAGCGTGACCTGGTGCGGGAGCACGCGGCGGGCGATCTCGGTGATCGCGTCCTCGGCCGCCATCTCGAGGTTGAGCTTCACTTGGACGGTCTGCTTGAGCACCTGCAGATCGCGGTCCTGGATGTGCCGGCGATCCTCGCGCAGATGCAGCGTGATGCCGTCGGCCCCGGCGAGTTCCGCGAGCGCCGCGGCCCACACGGGGTCCGGCTCGACGGTCCGCCGGGCCTGGCGGATCGTGGCGACGTGATCGATGTTGACGCCGAGGGAAGGCATGGCAGTAGGCAGTAGGCAGTAGGCAGTAAGCAGTCGGCAGTGACGGCGTGCGGAACGCTTGCGGTTTCGCGGCACGTCGTTCGACGCTCCCGCATCATATTCGCTTCCAACCGCGACTGCTATAATCGACCGCGCATTCACGCGCACCCATTCGGACTCGAACAGGAGGAGCGAATCATGGCCACCGCCGTCGCCGAGAAGCCGAAGAAATCCGCCGGTCCCAAGGTTCGCCAGACGCGGATCCTGATCGACAACGAATGGCGGGATGCCGTCAGCGGGAAGACGTTCGCCACGGTCAATCCCGCCACCGAGGAGAAGATCACCGACGTCGCCGAGGGAGACGCGGCCGACGTCGATCTCGCCGTCAAGGCCGCCCGCCGGGCGTTCGAATCGGGCCCGTGGAAGGCGATGGACGCCCGCGACCGGGGGAAGCTCATCAACCGTCTCGCCGATCTCATCGAGCAGAACCTCGAAGAACTGGCGGCGCTGGAGACGCTCGACAACGGCAAGCCGATCCGCGACGCCCGCGCCGCCGACCTGCCGCTCGTCATCGACTGCTTCCGCTACTACGCTGGCTGGGCCGACAAGATTCACGGCGACACGCTTCCCGTCCGCGGGAACTTCTTCTCGTACACGAAGCGCGAGCCGTTGGGCGTCGTCGGGCAGATCATTCCGTGGAACTTCCCGTTGTTGATGGCGGCGTGGAAGTGGGGGCCGGCGCTCGCGGCGGGCTGCACGATCGTGATGAAGCCCGCCGAGCAGACGCCGCTCACCTGTCTGCGGATGGGGGAACTGGCGATCGAAGCGGGCTTTCCGCCGGGAGTGATCAACATCGTTCCCGGTTACGGACCGACGGCCGGCGCGTCGATCGTGAAGCATCCCGACGTCGACAAGATCGCCTTCACCGGCGAGTACAAGACGGCGCAGATCATCATGCGGGACGCCTCGCAGACGATCAAGCGGCTCACGTTCGAGCTGGGGGGCAAAAGCCCGAACATCGTCTTCGCCGACGCCGATCTCGACGCCGCCGTCGCCGGCTCGGAGTTCGGCCTGTTCTTCAACCAGGGGCAGTGCTGCTGCGCGGGGAGCCGGCTGTTCGTGGAGGAATCGATTCACGCCGAGTTCGTGGAGAAGGTGGTCGCGCAGGCGAAGTCGCGGAAGTTGGGCGACCCCTTCGATCCCGAGACGACGCAAGGGCCGCAGGTGGACCAGGCCCAGTTCGACAAGATCCTCGGCTTCATCGACAAGGGGCGTTCCGCCGGGGCGAAGTGCCTCACCGGCGGTTCGCGCCACGGCGACAAGGGCTTCTACATCGAGCCGACGGTGTTCGACGACGTGACGGACGACATGGAGATCGCCCGCGACGAGATCTTCGGCCCGGTGATGAACATCCTGCCGTTCAAGAACATCGACGAAGTCGTGAAGCGGGCGAACGACACCTTCTACGGCCTCGCCGCCGCCGTCTGGACGCGGGACATCGGCAAGGCGCACCGCATCGCCGACGACGTGAAGGCGGGGACGGTGTGGGTGAATTGCTACGACGTGTTCGATGCGGCGGCGCCGTTCGGCGGGTTCAAGATGAGCGGCATCGGCCGCGAACTGGGCGAAGCGGCGCTGGCCAACTACACCGAGCTCAAGACCGTGACGGTGAGCCTGGATTGAGTGCGAGTGAATTCGTTCGACGAACACGCCCGCCGTCCACGAGCGGTCGAACCGCGAAAGCCCGGTCGGCGGCAAGTTCCTCGGGGCGTCGATCGGCGCAATAAAGAAGATCCGTGCGATCCGGCCGACATCGGGTGATGATCGGCGCGCGCCTGCGGCGAGAGCCGGAGGTCGACGGCGGGCTTAAGGCGCATCGGGCCTTTTTTCGACGCTTCGGGAGTCGCCCCCGAGGTTCGAGCCGCCCGTAGCGGGGGGGCGATTGTTTCATAATTCGGCGGGATTTTTCGGGGATTTTGCTGGAAGATCGCTGGGTGGAAGGGCTATTCTCGACCAAGCGCACGCGAAGAGAGCGGTCATGAAACCATGCTTCCGCGACGACGAACTGTACGCCTTTCTTTCCGACCGGCTGTCGGCTCCGCGGAATTTCGAAGTCGCGGACCATCTCGAAACCTGCCCGGACTGCCGATCGCGCTTGAATGACTTGTGCGACGATCCGGGCCTCCGCGGCTGGTGCGACCGCGTACGCTCTGCCGCCGCCGGGACCGCAACGAGCGCCGCCTCCGGCGTCGGAGTCGAGGCGCGGGTCGAAGAGTGGCTGAGGGCCGTTCCGCGGCCGATCGACACCGCTGCCGACGACAGTTCGGCCGGGGTGAGCCATGCGTCCTCGCCGTCCACCGCCCTGGTTGCCGAGGGGGCGGTCTTCACCCCCCGGATGTTCGGGCAGTACGAGTTGCTGTCGGAACTGGGCCGTGGTGGAATGGGGATCGTCTACCGGGCGCGGCACACGCGGCTGGGACGTTCGGTGGCGATCAAGCTGCTCCAGGAAGACCGGCTTCGCGACGCCGCCGCGGTCTCCCGGTTCGACCGGGAAATGCAGTCGATCGGCCGGTTGCATCATCCGCACATCGTGCAGGCCTACGACGCGGGCGAGATCGAGGGGAAACATTATCTGGCGATGGAGTTCGTGGACGGCTGTGATCTCGAAGCGCTGGCCGGCCCGCGCGGGCGACTCTCGGTCGCCGACGCCTGCGAGGCGGCGCGGCAAGCGGCCACCGGATTGGCGCACGCGCACGAGCACGGTCTCGTCCACCGCGACGTCAAACCGTCGAACCTGCTCGTTTCGCGCGAGGGGGTGGTCAAGGTCGCCGACCTCGGGCTGGCCCGGTTCATGAACGTCGATTCCACCGCGGCCGTCACCGCCAGCGGCAACCTGGTCGGCACGGCGGACTACATCGCCCCCGAACAGGCGGCCGGTTCGCGGGAACTCGACGGGCGGGCCGATTTGTACAACCTCGGCTGCGTTCTGTTCCGGCTGCTGGTCGGGCGGCCTCCCTTCCACGGCGGACGGTACGACAGCTCGATGAAGAAGCTGTTCGGCCACGTCAACGACGATCCGCCGCGGATCGAACGCATCCGCGACGACGTGCCGCGCGACATCGCGGAACTCGTCCACTGCCTGCTGGCCAAGGATCCGCACGAGCGGCCGCGATCGGCCGAAGAAGTCGCCGACGCGCTCGCGCCGTTCGCCCGCGACGCCGATCTGGCCGCGCGGGTCGGCGACGCGCGCGACCGGACCGACATCATCCTCGGGGACGGCGGCCTCGCCGTCAGCCTGCAGCACACCGGGACGTTCGGCGGCACGACGGCCAACGCCGAGGCGACGTTTCCTCAATCGACCGGGGGACGGCGGCGCGTTCGCCCCGCGGCGGTCACCGCGCTCGCCGCGGCGCTCGTGCTGGGCGCCGTGAGCGTCGCCTTGTGGCAAGGGGCCGGCGGCGTTGCGCCGGAGCAACCGACGGCGGCGCCGACGGAGCAAGAGGGGCTTCCGGAAGGAACGGCTCTGGCGTCGCTTCCCGCGGGCACGCGACTCTTCGGCTCGGGGGAACCCGACAAGATCCCCCCCCACCTGGTCGCCGCCCCGCGCGGTTTCGCGGAACTCGCCCCGGACCAGATCCAGCGCGGCAAGTGGTACGACCTGCTGAAGCACCAGCCGCGGATGCTGCTGTGGCCCCCTACGGAGTTGTCGAGTTTCCATGTCGATACCGACAAGGAAGCTTTACAGGCGAACGTCGCCGGCAAAGGATTGCTGTCGTTGGGGACCATCGACCACGACAACTACACGTTCCAGATCGACCTGCACCAGAATGGCTGGAAAGGCGGATTGGGCGTGTTCTTCGGGTTCCACGAGGAGGGGTCCGGAGACGATCGAAAGTGGTCCTTTCAGTACATCAAGCTCGATCCGGCGACGATCAGCCACAAGCGGTTCCAAGTCGTTCGCGTGCAGGAATGGCTGTGGCGCGACGCCGATGGAGAGATACATAACCCCGGCACGGTTCGTGCGGGAGCGCTCATACCGGCGCCGTTCGACAATTTCGAATCGCGGCAGTTGGAGATCATCGTCCGGCAGGGGCGATTGGCGCGGGTGCGGTGGAACGGGGACGATCTCCCGGAACTCGTCGGTCCCGACGTCAACCGGCATTTCGAACCCGAGGACTACCGGGGACAATTCGGCACGTATCACGGACATCGCGATGGGATGTTCCTGAAGGCGCGAGTCCGCGTCGACAGCGGCGAGCGTTTCGACGATTGAGCGACGGCGTCCTACGACATAAACAACTAAGGGGAGACTCGAATGCGGGCCGAATCCAACGACCTCAACCGCGGCGACGCGTGGTCGCGGCGACGCTTTCTTCAAACCAGCGGGCTCGCCTTCGGCGGCCTTTCGCTCCCCGGCGTGTCGGTGGGGGCCCAACAGGAGCCGACATCGGCACCACCGGTTGTCGGAGGGCTCAGGTACGCGGCCAACTGGGAGGTCCATGTACCATTGGACCGCTCAACTGGGAATGCCGCGGTGAATGACGATGGCGAGATCTGTGTTGTCGGCTTCGTGTCCCACAGCACCGAGACGCTGATTACGGTTCAGGCGAAGATCATTCAATCGATCCCGCAACCCACGCCCGACTGGGACGGCGCGACGGAGGTCACCCCGGATACGGAACCATTCGGTGGAGCGCAATGCAATTTCCACTTCAATGGAGACGACCTCGTGCCCGGCGCTGAGGAAGGCACGGAGAACTGGCTGCTGCTGCGGGCGCAGTTCGATTCATCGGGCTGGAGCGCTGCCCGTTTCATCAACTTCAAGGGCGTCGAAATCGGCCACACCGACTGCGAGATCGCCTGGTTCGATAGCTTCACGGGGAACAACGGGGATCCGATCGTCGAGCACGACGGCGAAATCACTCCGCTCGGATATCACGGCAGCGATGATTGGATCATCGCCGCAGGCAGTCCGAAGCTCGCGCACGGCAATCACGGGGCCGGCACGAATGCCGAATTGTATTTCGATCCAGGAGTGATCGAGTTCGTCGCCAAGCACAAGGTTCGCATCGCCGACTCTCCAACCGACGAAGAAGACCAAGGGCAGATGTGGGCCACCCGCGCCGTTCGCCGGCAGAACGGTGGGAACAAATGGAACTGGCAGATCGGCCACTTCAGGGACGGCGAAGATACGTTTGCCTTTCATGAACTCGCCAAGTGGGAAGGCGGATTCGCCAGCACCGAAGTGATGGAGAATCTCGAACTGGAACCCGGCGGCGATCCTTACCAATGCGAATTGACCGTCGTCCAAGGCAGCATCTCGGCGAAATTCCACGACGAGGATCCGTTGGTGGCCGCGAGCACCGACTTCGCCGCGGAGACGGGGCAGTCGTTCGACGCGTACTACGATATCGATCCCGCGAATCTCCCGGAAGACAGGACCGCATTCTCTGAGGTCGAGATCACCGTCGCCGCCTCTCGCTACCAGAAATCTCGAGCTGCGCAACCCGGAGACGTGCCTGAAAGGAAACGCAAGTACGACGAACTCGCCACGGTCCTCTGCGAACTGGACAATACGCTCTCAGGCAGCCCCTCGTACGCGAGAACCTGGAGACCGAAGGGATTTTTCGTCGGCTCGAAGGCCGCGCACTTGAGGTGGAAAAGCGTCGTCGAGGTCGAACCGCCGGATCCGGATCGCGATAGCGTTCCGATCGGCTTTTACGTCGTGTACGGGGACGCGTCCGATTTCACGGTTGGGAGTGCGCTCAAGGCGATTGACGGTGATCTCGATTGCGTCGTGCTGAACAAGGGGATGAGTAAATCGAAGGTTGATGACAGGCGAGAGAAGATCAAGGAGTTGCTGGCCAAGGGCGGAATCGGCAACGTCCTTCCGTCCGATATCGACGGGAAGGCGGCTATCGAAGCAATCACGCTGAAGATGGATGGCCATTTCAAGGATCTCCGAACCTTCCGCTTGAGGAAAGCGCTTCCCCCGCGAATTCGGGCGCTTGAACGCCTTCGCGATAAGGCCCACGCGAAGGGCGACAAACTCACCGTCGCGCGGCTGACAACGCGGCTCGATCTGCTCGAGAAGCAATGCAACGCAGCCGGAGCCAGTTCCTCTGATTGCAAGGTGAAGGAACTCCCCGACGCTCACTGAACCAGCAACTCCACGAACAACTCGAAATTCGCCTGGATCTGCCGCGGGCGCTCCGTGCCGAGGAACGGGGCGATCGAGTACGCGATCGCCGCCGCCACGATGAGCTTCCGGGATCGCCGCGCGAAGCGGCTGGCGAACACGCAAAACAGGAACACGATCAGATACGTCGGGATCTCGAGGAACCGCAGCTTGATCCCCGCCCGCTGTCCCACGCCGATGAAATCGATGAAGAAGAACAAGACCGGCAGCGACACCACGGCCGAGACGAACAGCCGGTGCAGCAAGCGGTTCCTGCGGCCGATCCGCCGGCCCGCGCGCACGCGCAGCGCGAGCCGGCGATTCGCCGCCAGCATCATCGCCAGCAGCAGTCCGTAGTACGCGACGAAGTACGGACCGTTCAGCGCGTAGGTCTCGGGGAACACGTCCAGCTCGCGGTGGTCGCCCAGATCGCTCCAATTCCCGGCGGACATCTCCCCTTCGAGCCGCTCTTCCCCCAGCGGCAGGCCGGCCGCGCCGAAGACGATCTTCATCAGCATGCTGAAGCCGTTCCGCGGGCCGCCCGCGTAAAGGTTGCCCAGCAGAACCAGCCCCACCAGCGACGCCGCCAGCACCGGGACCGCCAACCTCCGGAATCGCGCCCGCAGCGCGGCTTTCCAGTCCGCCTCGCGATGCGCGGCGCGCCATTGCTCGACGAGCAGCACGCCCCCCCACACCCCGGCCGGCGCCGCGACCAGCGCCAGCCGCAACTTCACGAACGGTGAATCGAACGGCAGCGCGTACAGCAGCGGGCAGATCGCCGCCGCGGCGAGCACGCACGCGCTCGACGCGAACAACTCCCGCCGCGACCAGCGGTCGGAAGGCGTCATCGCCCCGGATAGAGGCAGCGTGAGGGCCGCCGTGATCGCCAGCAGCCACAGCGAGTTCGACAGGCTCGTCGCCGTCAGTCCCAGGGCGAGTATCGCGAGCGCGAACCGATCGAGCCGCCCCGGCCGGTCGGATCGGCACTGGTCCGCGACCAGCATCAGCACGATCACCACCCCCGCGATGCGACCCGAATGCGCGCACATCGCCAACGGGTTGGCCGAGTCGAACATCAGGTAGTATTCAAGCCCCGGCGGAAAAAACGTGCCGAGTAGGAAGAACGTCGAGAACGCGACGGCCGGCCAGTGCGCCACGCGCAAGGCGCGCAGCGACGCGAAGATCGCCGCCCACGCCGACCATTTGACGAGCGCGAGCGTGCTCCACCACGGCAGGATCGGGTCGAAGCGGCCGATGAGCGGCCACGCGATCGCGTAGTGATACAGCAACTCGTCGTAGTGCTGCAGGACGATCGGGAACGAATGGAGCAGTCCCATCCCGCCCCACTTCTCGAGATGAATCGCATACTGCTGCGTGCCGTGCCCCACCCAGAACATGTAGTTCTGGAAGATCTGAAGCATCAGGACGGCGGCGACGAACAGCACGCTGCCGGCGAGAAAGAGGATCGTCCGCGCGTCGCGCCTTCCGCCCGTGGACTCGCCGGCTGCAAGCGTCCGGTCGCCGTTCTCGCCCGACCGCGACGCTTGCAGCCGAGAATAGACGATGCCCGCGATCACGGCGTACAACGCACCGGACAACAGAACGCTTCCGAAGACCAGAGCCAACACGCGCGCCACGGCGATGACCGCGAGGTAGCCGGGCAGAAACGCAGCGACCAACCGCACGGGCCGCGAGACCGCCACGCCGCGAAAGAACGGAGCGACGAGCGCGTAACCCAGCCAGGCGGTGAGCGCGTAATTGGCGGCGAGCCACGCGAGCGCGGCAAGATTCACTCCGTCGAACGTCACGCCGGACGCGTGGGGGGTCTCGAAGAGGTACATCCGCGCGTCGCGCGCCGGCCACGCCGCGATCGACAGCGCGAGAATCGCCGGCAATCCGGCGGCGAGCACGATCGTCTCGAACGCGGGGCGCGGCGCGGGGATCTTCGGCCGTGGGTGAAAATCGACAGGTCCGCCGGACATGGCATCACCCCGATTGTCCGAAGGCGGTCTGGTCGGGCGACAGAGGCGCCTCGGGATCGTAGGGGGTGAAGAATTTCTCGAGCAGGTGCAGGCAGGCTTCCGCGACCGCCCGGTCGCCGCCGCGGCACTCGGTGACGAAGCTCGCGTACCGCTTCGCCAGGGGATGCGCGTTGGCCGGGGCGATGGAATAACCGACGGCGCGGAACAGGTGATGATCGAAGATTCCGTCCCCCATGAAGACCACCTCCGCCGGATCGAACCGCTCGGCGACCCATCGCACGCGCTCGGCCGTGGGAACCAGGTCGAGCGGAAGGCCCATGTCCTCGACGACGCGCTTGCGGCTGATCTCCAGGCCCCGCCGGTCCGACGTGATGCACCGGATTTCGAGATGCGGCTTCAGCAGGCACAGGGCATCGTTGTCGTCGGGGCCGAAGACCTTGAGCGCCTTGCCCTCGGCCGTGTAGTACATCCGGCCGGTGGTGAGAACGCCGTCCACGTCGAGCAGGAACAGGCGGGGCATGGGCGCCTTTCATGTCAGAGACTGTCTTCGAAAACTCGGGAGCGGGTTCGATTCAGCCCTGGTCGTAGCGGAATTCGCAAGAATTCCGGGCATCGCCACACGCGCATCGGAAGTCTTGCGACTTCCGCTACGAAGACGGTCTCTCAGCCGGCGGAGTACAGCACCTCGCACGAGTAGTCCTGCGGCGGCTGATGCCAGTCGGTCAGGAACTTCTCGCGCGAGAAGACGTAGCGGCGAAGGATGTCGATCATCTTCAGCGTCTGGCGGACCATCCGCACGTTCGACACCTGGTCTTCCTCGCGCCACGTCAACGGGAAGAAGCGAAACGTCGCCTTCACCGCCACCATATACAGAACCATGTAGTAATTGAAGGTCAGCGCGTTCGGGAAGCGGAGGTAGAACCGCGACTGCAGAAACCGCGTGTCGTAGCAGTTCAACCCCGCCCCCAGGTCGTGCAGGCGACGCCCGCACGCGGCCGAGAAAACCGCGTTGAACACGTGATTGCCGAACGTGCGGAACCGCGAGTAGTTCACCAGTCGCGAATCCTTCAGGAACCGCGCCCCCAGCAGGCAATCGACCTCGCGATGCGCTCCCGCGCGGAGGTGCGGCACGAGGTCGCCGATGTCCCCCTGATCGTCCCCGTGGATGATCGCGGCGTAATCGTAGCCGTGCGCGAGCGCGTAGTCGAACGCCGTCTTGTGCGATCCGCCCAGATTGTAGTTCTCGGCGTTGCGGACGATCGTGCGCCGCACGCCCGACAGCGCCTCCATCGCGGTCCGACAAGCGGCGACGCTGCCGTCCTTGCTGCGATTGTCGACCACCAGGATCTCGTCGATCAGCGCGCACACCTCGGGAGTGAACCGCGCGATCACGCGCGGGATCTGCGTTTCGCAATCGTACATCGGGACGAACACGAGAATCCGCTCGCGCGGAGACTTGCCGTCGTGAGATGCGATCGGGTCCGGCGGAGTCACGATTGGAATCGATCTCGATCAGGAAGGCGCGAGCGCATCGGCGAGCAGCTTCGTGCCCAGACCGTACAGCGCGTCGTCGAACGGCGGATGATGCAGCGGCGCCATGTTGAGGTACACCAACGCGGTCAGCAGCCGAATGCGGTCGAGATCGAGCCGCCGCGCGGCGACGAACTCCTCGAAGATGTTCCGATAGGCCGCGCCGCTGTACCGCGTGGCGAAATCGACGATCACGCCGTCCCCTTGCCATTCCACCGAGAACAGCCCGCGGCGGATGTAATCGTAATCGAGAATCAGTCCGCCGTGGAGTTTCGCGAGGTCGTAGTACCAGTCGCCGAACTCGATCTCGCCGGCGAAGTCCTGCCGCCAGTCGAGCAGCGTGAAGCGGCCGGTTTCGGGATCGTGAACGAGGTTCTCGAAGTGCAGGTCGCCGTGGATGAACCGCGGGATTCCCTCGCACAGGCGGTCCCAGTCGATGCGCTCGAGCAGTTCCGCTGCGTTGGGAATCGGCTCTTCGTTGAAGTGCCGTGGGAGCTTGCCCGCGCGCTTCCGCTCGTAGTCGGCGATCCGGGAAAAGGTCTTGTCGCGATGAAAAGTCCGGCAGCGGGCGCGGATCACTTCCGGCGGCACGTCGATCGGCGTCCACACCTCCTGGTCGAGCCAGTCGAGCAGCTTGCGGAACAAGGCCGGGCTGTTGCGCTCATAAAGCGTGTGCCCCGGCTGAAACGGATAGCAGTAGAACTGCTCGGCAACGTCGCTGATGGGGGGAAACACCGCCGGCTTGAGCCGCGCCTTCGCCACCCGCCGCGCGACGGTTTCCGGATCGTCGAAGAACTTGATCACCCGGTCGCCCACGAAGTACAGGCACTCGCGGCTCTTGCTGAAATCATAGGGCGTGGCGGCGGCGACCGCGGCGCGGTACTTGTCGTCGCTGCCGAGGTCGGTCCAGCCGATCTCGAAGGCGCCCAGGCCCGGTCCGTTCATCAATCCGCGCAGTCCATCCGTCACCTGATGCTCGCGCTCGACCAGCGTGGGACGTTCGAGCGCGTTCCAGAACGTCGCGTGGTCCTCGACGAACAAAAGTCCGGTGAAAGCGCGGAACGAATCGTCGCACGGTTGCTTGTCGCGGAACCCGGTCACGCGTCCGTCGGCGATCGCGACGTTGCAGTACGCGGCCGATTCCTCCGGACGCACGCGGGCCACGCCGATCCAGTTTCCCGCGGGCGCCCGCGACAAGTCCGCCTCGAAAAGCGTGTCGCACGGGACGTAGTAGAAGGGACGCCGCAGTTCGTCGCGGCAGCAGTGCAGCGACCGGCCGGGACCGCTCCCTTCGCCTTCGTAGCGATCGACCTCGATGAACCGCACCGGCAAGGCAGGATGCGCCATCCGCACGTAATCCCGCACCTGTCGCGCGTTGTGCCCGAGGCCGATGACGAACTCGGTTCCCGAAGGAAAGGCCGCGATGATCCGCGACAGGACGGCCTGCGGCCCCAAAGGCAAGAGCGCCTTATTGATCGCCCCGGCGGCGGCGCCCATGCGGGTTCCGCGACCGGCGGTGAGGATGCACACGGGAGGAAGTTCGCTCATCGCGCCAATCGCTCGCAACACCCCAGCGCGACCAGGTAACCGAGAATCGCCCCGCGCACCGCGGAGACGAGTTCGCGGTCGAGATCGATGCCCCGGCCGCGGCACGCCGGGCGCGCGGCGGCGATGATCTCGGCGAACTCCGGCGTCGAGTAGACGTAGTGCCCCGCGATGATCGCCCGGGCGACGTCGTCGGCGTCGGAATCGGGAAGCATCCACTTCTCCCACTTGCGCGACGCGAAGGCGAGTTCCAGGAACCGCTCGGCGAGCGCATCGCACCCGGCACGGCGCAACGTCGCGAGCAGCGCCCGGGTCTCGACGACGCCGAACTCCGGCGCCACGTTGACCGCGTCGATCTCGTGCTCGATGAACCACCCCAGCCGGGCGTCGGGAAGATAGTCGGCGTTGTGGGCCTTCACCGCGACGCCGGCGGCATGGCAGCGGGCGATCAAGTCGCGCAGGTCGTCGTCGGGCGGTTCGTCGCCCTCCGGCGACGGCAGCGTCGACAGCGGTCCCACGTTCCGCGTCTCCATCACCTTCGTGCCGCAGGGGACCACCATGAACCGCGGCCGCGGCAGCCGCTCGCGATCGCAGTGCGCGACGACGCCGTCGAGAATGCGGGCCACGTCCCGCGGAGGAGCGTCGCCGATCGGACATTCCTCGGTCCCGATCTCGATGCCGATCGCGCGCCCCGCGCGGTGCGCGGCGGCGTGGCAGAACTCGTGAAGCGCGATCGTCCGCTCGATGTACCGCTCGATGCGGTCGGTGCCGTTCTGGCCGAGATGGCGGACCGGATCGAGATGGATCAACTCGAAGCCGGAAGCGATGTCGATCTCGAAGGAGAAGCGGGCGGCGGCCATCGCCTCGTCGGCCGATGCGCTTTCGAGATCGGAATCGCGTTGCCAGGGGCCGCCGTGATCGCGGGCCAGCGTCACGTTTCGCCGATGGTCGCGGGCCCGCACGTAGCGGGCGAACTCTTCGGTGCACCAGCGGTTGACGTAGCCCCCGCCCAAGTCGCAGGCGTCGACCTGGCGGCGGCTGGCGATGAGCATCAGCGGAAGGTCGAACTCGTCGGCGATGCCCACCGCGGCGTCGACGCAGTTCACGCTGGTGACGCCGATGCCCAGATCCACGCACCGCGTCGCGCGCCGGCGCCGATACCTGGCGGACATTACGGTCCCGACCATCGAACACATCGCGAACGAAGAGGAGTGGAATGACGAGCCGAGGACGGCAGCCCGAAGCGAGAAAGGAATATTCGATTATGCGGCCCGCACGCGCGAAACACAACCCCGGTCCGCGCCGCGGCGGATCGTCCGGGTGCAACGCACATGGCGCGGCACGATCCTTCGCGCCGAATGAAGTTCGCCGCAGCGTGACGGACGCCGCGCAGAGTCCCCCTCTCCCCTTTTGGGGGAGAGGGACGGGGCGAGGGGGCCGCACTCCGAACCGGTCGCCGCGCCGATCGGCTTGGATCAAAGACAGGAGTCCCGTTCGAAGCGCCGCCGCCGCGATGCGTTCGGCAGCCGAACCCCCTCACCCTAACCCTCTCCCCCGCAGAGCCGGGGGCGAGGGGACCACGGCCGCGGCGCGGCCCGGAAACCGCAAACTGCATTCACGCGGCGGCTCGCGCCTCACCACAACTCGTGCAATACCCGGCCCGAGACGTTCGTCAGCCGGCGATCGATCCCGCCGTGATGGAACGTCAGCCGCGTATGGTCGATGCCCAGCAGGTGCAGAATGGTCGCGTGAAAGTCCGGCGGGGTGACGGGGTTTTCGATCGCCTTGAATCCCAGGGCGTCGGTGCCGCCGTACGAGAGGCCCGGCCGAAGCCCGGCGCCGGCCATCCAGATCGAGAACCCGCCGGGATTGTGGTTCCGTCCCAGGCCGAGTTGCCCTTCCTTCTCGGACTTGTCGGTCTGCGTGATCGGCGTGCGGCCGAACTCGGTGCTGAACAGCACCAGCGTGTCGTCGAGCAGTCCCCGCTGTTTCAGATCGCGGAGCAACGCGGCGACGGGGCGGTCGATGCGCACCGCATTGCCCGCATGATTCGACGGGACGTGCTCGTGGGCGTCCCACGCCTCGCGGGCGCCCAGCCGCCCTCCCGACCAAAGCTGGACGAACCGCACGCCGCGCTCCAGCAGCCGCCGCGCCATCAGGCAGCTTCGGGCGAAATCGGCGCATTCCTTCCGGCCGGTTCCATACAGGGCGTGCGTCGCGCGGCTCTCGCGTCCGAGTTCGGTCGCTTCGGGCACCGACGACTGCATGCGGGCGGCCAGTTCGTAACCGCGGATGCGGGCGGACAGCGCGTCTTCCCCGGGACGGTCGGCGAGATGCCGGCGGTTCATCTCGGCCAACAGCGAATACCGCGCCGCCTGCGCCTCTTCGGTGAGCAACTTCGTCGCGGCGAGATCCTTCACGGGCCGCGGGCCGTTGCGGAACGGGACGCCCTGATGCCGCGCCGGAAGAAACCCGCTCGACCAGTTGCTCGCGCCGCCGTCGGGCAGACCGCGGGAATCGGGGATGACGACGAACTCGGGAAGGTCGTCCGTCTCGTTTCCCAGACCGTAGGAAAGCCAGGCGCCCATCGCGGGGAAGCCGGCCTCGCGAAACCCGGTGTGGGCGACGTAAGTGGCGGGCGCGTGGTCGGCGCTGAGCGAGACCATCGAACGGATGAACGTCAACTCGTCGGCCAGATCGTTGATGTGCGGGAACAGGTCCGACATCCACTGCCCGCTGTCGCCGCGACGCTGGAACGGAAAGTGGCTCCGATGCAGCGGACCGTAGTTCCCGCCGAACAACTGCGCCTTGTCGATGTCGCCCGGCGTCCGGCCGTGCCATTTCTCGAGTTCGGGCTTGTAGTCGAACGAATCGACGTGGCTCAACCCCCCCGCGAGAAAGATTTGAATCACCCGCCGGGCCTTCGGGGCGTGATGCGTCGCGACGCCGCGCGCTCCCGCGGACGGTTCTTCCGCCCGCAGCAGCCCATCGCGCCGCAGCAGACTCGCCAGCGCGATCCCGCCGAGGCCATGCGACAAATCGCGGAGGAAGTCGCGGCGACCGCGCAAGCCCTCGCGCAGGCTTTCTTGGTGAAACGCGTCGCCCCCGGCATTCGTGAATTCGTCAATCGACATACAGGAACTCGTTGCAATTGAAGAGCAGCAGGCAGAACTCCGCCAATCCGTATCGCGCGACGTGCTCCGCGGAGGCGGCGAGTTCGCCATCCTCCGGAAGGCGCAGCAGCGCGAGTCGATAAGCCCGCTCGACCTGCGCGGACGAGTCGCGTCCCGCCTCGTGTTCGAGCCGCTCGGCGAAACGCTCGGCCGCCTGCTCCATGAAGGGGTTGTTCAACAGCGACAACGCCTGCAGGGGCGTCGTGGTCACCGCGCGGGCGGGCGTCGAGATCGACGGGTCGGCGCAATCGAAAACCGACAACAGCGCGTTGTTCGCCGAGCGAACCAGCGTGCGATAGATCGAACGGCGGTTATATTTCCCTCCGAACGGGTCGATCGGCTCGTAAACGTCGAACACCGCATCGACCGGATGATGCGGCTTCCATTCGAAATCGCGATAGCCCGGGCCTCCCATCCGGAGGTCGAGCGCGCCCGAGACCGAAAGCACGGCGTCGCGCAGCGTCTCCGCCTCGTGCCGCGCGGGAGAATGCCGCCACACGAACCGGTTCTCCGGGTCGATCGCCGTCGCTTGGGGCCGCCGGCGCGACTCCTGCCGATACGCGGCGGAGGTGACGATCATCCGGTGCAGCGCCTTTGGCCGCTTTCCGTTCGCCCGAAACGACTGGACGAGGAAGTCGAGCAGTTCGGGATGCGTCGGCTCGCCACTCGCGATGCCGAAATCGCTGGGCAGCGCCACGAACCCGCGACCGAAATGACGGGTCCAGACCCGATTCACGAGCACCCGGTCGGTCAGCGGATTCTCCGAATCGGTGATCCACCGCGCCAGCGCGATCCGTCTGTCGGAATCGGCGGCGTCGGCCGGAAGGCCGAAGTCGCCCGTTTCGATCCCGAGCGCCGCCACTCCCGACGGAACCACTTCGTCGGCGGGCCGCAGCACGTCCCCCTGCTCGAGGACGCGGAGCGGATCGAGCGGCTGATCGGGAACGACCGCGTACGTCGCTCCCCCCGCCAGCAACGCCTCGCGCATCTCGAGTTTCGACAGTTCGTGAATCAGCCCCCGATACTCGTCCCGCGACTCGAAGGGCAATCCCTCGAGGATCTCGCCGGGATCGACCGACGCCCGCGATCGCGTGAGATTCCGAAGGGCGATCTCGGCATATGCCCGCGCTCGTTGCGCCTGGTTGACTTCGTTCGTGACGATCGCCTCGGCGACGATGGCCGAATCCGCCGTCTCCGGCGAAGTCGCCGGCGCGATCGCGGCGCGCACCGTTCCAACGACGCCGAGGACGAGCAGCAGGACCGCGACGTGGACCGGCCGGGCGACGCGGCGCACCAACCGGCGCACCGGCGGAAGCGGGAACAACAGCACGACGCCGACCGCCGCCGCCAACGGCCAGCCCGCGCGCAACACGCCGATCCACCACGTCCTTTCGGAATTCGGTTCCGCGACCGGCAGGCCGGTGTCCGCGTCGAGATAGCGCACGCCGGCGCTTTCGACGGCGGCGTCGTATTCGGTCTGTCGATCGCGAAACTCGGCGCGGGCGTGTTCGATCGCCTCGTGTCGTCGAGTTTCGGCTTCCCGCAACAGTATCGCGGGAAAATCCCCCTCGATCGCCCGCATCTTCGCCCGCAACGGTTCCATCTTCACCCGCAAGGCCCGGCGCTCGGCGGAATCGTCCGGCAAGCCCTCGACATCGCGCGGCAGGCCGTGATTGTGCCGAAACGTCGCCAAGGCCGATGCCACCTGGTAGTACTCGCGCTGCGCGATCGGCGCGAACTTGTGGTCGTGGCAGCGGGCGCAGTGAATCGTGAGGCCGAGAAACGTCTGCCCCAGCGTGGCGACGTTGTCCGCCAACTCTTCCTCGCGGAATTGCCGCCGCATCAGGTCGCTGCCGAGTTCATCCCCTTCCAGGTTGTACGGTCCCGCGACGAGATAACCGGTGGCGACGACCGCCGCGGGGTCGTCGGGGAGAAGCACGTCTCCCGCGATCTGCCGGCGAACGAATTCGTCGTAGGGCATGTCGTCGTTCAGCGCGAGGATCACCCAGTCGCGATACTTCCACGCCTCGGAGCGAAGCCAGTTCCGCTGGAACCCCTGGCTCTCGCCGAACCGCACGACGTCGAGCCAGTGCCGCGCCCAGCGTTCGCCGTAGTGCGGCGAATCGAGCAGCCGCTCCACCAGTCGCTCGTAGGCGTCGGGCGATTCGTCGGCGATGAACGCGTCGACTTCTTCCGGCGTCGGCGGCAGGCCGATCAAGTCGAAGTGCAGACGGCGGATCAGCGTCCGGCGATCCGCCTCCGGGGAAGGGGACAGCCCGTGTGCCTCGAGTTTCGACAGCACGAAGAAGTCGATCTCGTTCCGCGGCCAGCTCTCGTCTTCGACCGCGGGCGGCTCGGGACGGCGGACTGTTCGAAAGGCCCACCAATCGCGCCCGGCGCGCATCTCGGTCGTGTGCCCGAAGCGTTCGATCGGGTCCGTTCCCCATCGCGCGCCGTCGCGAATCCACGCGCGAAGCCGTTCCCGTTCGTCGTCGCCGAGCGGCGCGCGCCCGTCGGGAGGCATCTCCCCGGCCGACACGCGACTCCACAACAGGCTGCGCTCGGGATCGCCGGGCACGATCGCCGGCCCCCCGTCGCCGCCGGCGAGCGCGCTCGCGCGCGACGTGAGATCGAGGTTCCCTTCGCGCCGCACGGAGTCGTGGCATTCGAGGCAGCGGCCGGCGAGCAGCGGCGCGACGTCGCGATCGAAGCCTTCCGCGGTCGAGGCGGAGCGCGACTCGAGATCGGCACGCGGCCCTTCGCCCCGGAGCGAAGCTCCGGTCAGCGCCATCGCGATGCCCGCCAGCACACGGAGAATCATCGAAGATCCGTCGGCAAGAAGTGAAAAGCGAAGCCGCCGGCCGAAGACGGAGGAACCCGTCTCCTCGATCATATAAACGAAGCGGGACCGGTGCCAAGCGCTGCGTGCCACTGCTTCGGCCAGGGTGTGGCAAGAGTTTTTGGGGACGCCGGTTCTCTTCGGCGATGGGTGGCGGGGGCGCTCCGCAACGCGGAAGCCCCCGTGGCGC
>JBBDNT010000206.1:0-18380 GCA_040877445.1 Planctomycetaceae bacterium | reverse complement strand
ATACACACGAAGGGGCGCAACAGATTTCTCATTTCTCCACCACCCCAATTCCTCCAAATTCCGGGGTTTTCATCAGCTCACCCTAACCCTCTCCCCCGCAAAGCCGGGGGAGAGGGGACGTCAGCCGTTGCCGCACCTTGAATGATACGAGCCGCGTCGCACACACCTTGAGACTCGAAAACGGTGGTCGTCGGCGCGCGGAGGATCAACCGCGTCAGTTCCGGCTTGCAGTTCCACCGCAGCGGATGGTCGCCCGAGACGCCGCGCGACACGTACAGCAACGTCGGCGGCTCGTAGAACGCACCCCCCGCGTAACGCACGCCGTGCTTGCTCGGCGAGAAGACCGGACCCAGAATCGGCAGCACGACTTGGCCGCCGTGATTGTGGCCGGAGAGCATCAGGTCGACGCCGTTCCGCTTCGCCCAGCCGATGTTGTCCGGCGTGTGCGACAGGAACAGTCGGAACGCGTCGCCGCCGATCGCCGCGAGGTCGTCCGGCTGCGTTCCCATCCACGGGCGTTCGCTGCCGCAGATTGCGAGCGTCCGGCCGAGATGGGCGATGGTCTCCGTCCGGCTCGAGACGTCGATCCACCCGAGTTCGTCGAGCGCCCGGCGAATCGGGGCGGGGTCGAGGTACCAATCGTGATTTCCGAGGACGAAGAATTTTCCAAGCGGCGCATCGAGCTTGCCCAGCGTGTCGGGAATCCACTCGGCGAGATGCGGTTCATCGAGCAGGTCGCCGGTGAACACGACGAGATCGGCGGGCATCTCCGCCGCGAGGGCGAACACTTCCTCGAAATAAGCCTTGTCGATCGTGCCGTTGTAGTGCAGATCGGTGACGTGCAGGATCGAAAGGCCGTCCCACTCGACGGGCAAGCGCGGCAGCGTGTAGGACTTGTCGGAGACTTCGATGAGAAAGCTCTCGTTCCCCGGCAGCCGCGTGAGGAAGCGAAACGGTCCCACGCCGACCGGGGGCCGGCCGAGCCGCTCCGCCACGTCGATCGTCGTGGAGTGGTTTTCGGCGAGCAGCGGGGGCGGGCGGCGGGTCCACCAGCGAAGCGTCGAGACCGCCAGCGACACCGTGCCGATGGCGCACAGCGACAGGTAGGCGATCCAGGCGGGATGCAGATCGCTCCAACTTCCGTCGATCAAAAGCCGCGGTCCGCGCAGTCCGATCGACCAGAGGACGACGAAGGGGAACGCCGCCATGCAGGCGTCTTCGACGTGTCGGATGTGCCTCAGCCACCGCGCCTGGATTCGCCGCGCGTGCAGCCGGTTGAGCAGCGCGGCGAGGAGCTCGCAGTGCCCGGCGGCGAGGATCGCGAGGATCAGCAGGTTGAGCCGGTTCATTGCTCGATTCTAGCTCGCGATCGCGTGAGACGCCAAGAGGAGCATGGGCGGGTATGATGTTCGCCAAGGCGGCGCGGTCAGGCAAGTCGATCGACATCAGCCGATCGGCTGGCGTCGGCGAACTCGTCATGAAGAAAGGTGGATGGCATGAACTCCTCGGAGAAGTCGGAATCGCCCGAGTCGCGGTCGTCTGCGTTCTCGCTGCTCGACGAGTTCAAGCGGTTCGCGTTCAAGGGGAACGTGATCGACCTGGCGATCGGCGTGGTCATCGGGGCGGCGTTCGCGAAGATCATCGATTCGCTGGTGAAGCACCTCATCATGCCGCTCGTCAGCGTGCTGCTTCCCGGCGAGCAAAGCTACCTGGAATGGAAGTGGGTGATCGACGGCAAGGAGGTTCCTTACGGGCTGTTTCTGGGAGAGGTGGTCAACTTCGTGATCGTGGCGGCGGCGCTGTTCTTCTTCGTGGTGAAGTTGCTGGGCTGGATCATGCGCATCCGCCGTGAAGAAGCGGCCGCCCCGCCCGTGCCGACCCGCGATCAGGAGTTGCTGGCGGAGATTCGCGACCTGCTGCTCGAGCGACCGGTACAATGACATTCGATCCGATCCTCGAACCGGTAGCAGCCCGACTCGCCGAGGCGCTCTCGATGGGTTCGACGCGCGGCGCGGGGCACCCTGAAAGGGTGCGATTCCGCAGCCCAGGGTCGCGACCGGAGGGAGCGCACCCTGGGTTCGAGTCCGTCGAATCGACGCCTACCCTGAAAGGGTAGCACTCCCCGGGCGCGACGCGCATCGTTTCTCGACGGTCGCGATGCGTCGGAGTGCAACCCTTTCAGGGTAGATCTCTGACGGGGGCCGTGGACCCAGGGTGCGCTTCGCTGTCGCTCGCGACCCTGGGCTTTGGAATGCGACCCTTTCAGGGTCGGGATTCGAGCTTCCTGTTTCTGGAACGCTGGAACTGGGAACCACTCTCATTCGCCTTTCGGCGGCAGTTGCGAGTGCTCCAAGATCGAGTTGAGGAACGCGCGGCGGGTCGCGTCGTAGCCGCGGTCGTTCGGATCTTCGACGTTCGAGTAGTACCAGTAGTGCGGGTCGTCCTTCACGTAGGTCGCCCGCCAGAACTGACGGCACTTCGATCCGTGGCCGAGGAAAGTTCGGTGCAGCGGGACGACGTGCACGTTGGGGCGAGACGCGGCGCAGTGGGCGATGACCTCGTTGTACTCGGCATGGATCGCCAATCCGTCGGCCCAGTGCGGCAGATAGATGCTCGGCGCGTCGCCGCTGCCGTCGGTCGGATCGTAGATATCGGCCAGGTAGATTTCGCATCCGCCGGGAAAGCATTCATCGAGACGGTCGAGAATGGTTTCGAGCCGCGTGCGGAACGCGTCGATCCACGGCCGCGCCTGTTCGAGCGTGGCACCGTACATGGCCCCGTCGCGGGGAGGCCGCATCCCGTAACTGTGGATCAGATCGTTTCCACCGGTGGTGAGCACGACCAGGCCGAACATCTCGGGAGGATGCGATTCGAGCTTGTCCTCGACCATCGCGACGTGGTGCAACGAATCCGATCCGGAGACGGCGAGGTTCTCGTATTCGAGGTTCGGCAACACGCGCGAAAGGCACTTGCCGCGCATGTCGGCGTACTCGTCGCGCGGGTTCCGCACGAGCCGCATGAAATAGGAGTGCTCGGGCGATGCGGCGCCGAGTCCGGCGGTGACGCTGTCGCCGAGGCCGAGGAGTTTCACTCGCCGCTCGGTCCAGACACGTTCGAAGATTTCGGCGTGGACGGCCGGTCCGGCCGGTCCACTGCCGATCGGCCGGGCGAGGAAGAATTCGCGATAAAACAACGCGGCGGCGACGAGTACGCCGCCGACCGCGAGAATCGCCGCGAGATGCTTTCGCCGCACGCGCATGGCGACTCCTTGCGATGAAACTCGATGGATCGATCGGTTGCCGACTCCTCACCGCATGAGTTACGGGCTGCGGCATAGCAGCGATCGAACTCATCGAGTTCGTCGAGACCACGAGGGCTGGGATATCGGCATCGATTCGCTGCCGTCGAGAATCATGTGCGATCCGTTCGCTTGGCGGGGATCGATTCGTCTGGCGGAGCGAAGGAAATATCCGCCATATCGACGGGAAGGATAATGTGTCGCCGGTTCGGCGCGCTTACGCCCGCCGTCTCGCGGACGACTTCCGGGTGTTTTCCGAGGATCTGAAGAAGCCGGCGCGAGGCGTGCGATGGCTTGCGGACTCCCTGTTCCCAACTCTGGACCGTCTTCGTCGAGACGTTGAGCAGGCGGGCGAAGACGGCTTGCGACATGTTCGCGTTCCTGCGGAGGCGCAGAACGGTGTAGGCATCCACTTCCGGCGGCTCCTGGGGCATCTCGACCGTCTTCAGCTCAACTTCCCCGTTGGCGTGCCGGATCCCCTCTTCGAGAGACTTGGCGAGCCGCGCGGCGAGGGGCTGACGGGGCCTCTTTCGACTCATGACTCATCCTTTCCCTGCGACCGTTCGAACGCCGCTTTGGCCTCTTTCTTCAATTCCTGGGCCAACGCCCGCAGCGTCTTCTTCTCGTCCGAAGAGAGATCGTCCTTCTCGTCCTTTCCGTAGATATCGAGCATATAGAACCGCTTCGCTTCGGGCACATGAAGATAGATGATCCGCGCTCCGCCGCGTTTTCCCTTTCCCCGTCCGGGATCGGAGATCCGAATCTTGCGCAGTCCGCCGCACCCCCGAATCGGCATGCCCTTTCGCGGATCGTCCATCAGTTCCTCCTGAAGGGCCGCGTAGGTCTCATCGGGCAGGTACTCGCCGACCCACGCGGTGAACTCCTTCGACTCGACGAACACCGCCTTCATCGCATATCCTACCCTGTGGGACTTCCGCGGACGACCCTCGGTTCGCGGGATCTTCGAATCGGATCGCGATTCATGACGGCCGCGTCTTCAACCGTCGCCGTCTTCGAAGAACGCCGCTTCGCCACCGTGCAGCCGGGCGCGGGTGCGGGGGAGGGTGGTTTCGTGGTCGCGGGCGAAGGTGATCTGGTGGAGTTGCAGTTCGCCCGAGACGAACGCCGCGATCGAGCCGCACAGGTACAGCCGCCACGTCCGCACGAACCGCTCGTCGAACATTCCCCGCACCGCGTCGGCCGATTGCTCGAACCGCGCCACCCAGTGCCGCAGCGTTTCGGCGTAGTGCATCCGCAGGTTTTCCACGTCGAGGAGCGCGAAGCGGTGCGGCTCGAAGATATCGACCATCTCGCTCATCGCCGGGGGATAGGCGCCGGGGAAGATGCGGCGCTCGATCCAGGGATCGAGCGGCTTGGGCCGGCTGCGGGTGATGGAATGAATCAGCCCGCGGCCGCCCGGGACGAGAATGCGATCGATCACGTCCCCCAGTTCGCGGTAATTTTCCCGCCCCACGTGCTCGAGCATTCCCACCGAGACGAAGGCGTCGCATCGGCCGTCGATGTTCCGCCAATCGTCGAGGACGAACTCGACGCGGTCGGCGAGCTTTTCGCGCCGCGCCCGCTCGCGGGCGTATTCCACCTGCTCGCGCGAGATGTTGAAGGCCCGCACTTTCGCGCCGTACCGGCGGGCCATGTGCAGCGCCAGCGCGCCCCAGCCGCAACCCGCCTCGATCACCTGTTCGCCTGGCCGCAGCCAGACCTTGCGGCAAACGTGGTCGAGCTTCGCGACCTGGGCCTGTTCGAGGGAGAACGCGTCTTCCGCGAAGTAGGCGCAGGTGTAGACGAGTTGCTCGTCGAGCCAGAGCTTGTAGAAGTCGTTGCCGATGTCGTAGTGATGATGGATGTTGTTCTTGGAATGGCGGAGCGTGGTGCGGTGCGGACGATTCGCGAGCCTGGCGATCAACCCGCCGGGACTCCGCGCGACCTGCCGATCGAACGCCCGCCACAAGATGATGAAGAACTCGTCGATCGGACCGTCGAATTCGATGTGTCCGTCGGCGTAGGCTTCGCCCGCCTGAAACCACGGATCGAACAGCATTCGCCGCAGCGCCGCTCGATCGAGGATCCGCACGCGGGCGATCGGCTCGCCTTGCAGCGGGCGAATCTCCTCGCCGTTCCAGAGGACGAAGCTCACCGGCGGGTGCCCCAGTCCGCCCAGCACGCGGCGCAGGATCCATTTCTCGAACGAGGAGACTGGATCCCGCGGATCATTCGGTGCGGAGTGCGAGGCACGCATCGTGGCTGCGCCGTTGCCCGGCTGTCCCGAGGATGGACTCCGCGGGACGGGCGAGGCGGAGTCGAGTGGGAGGGGGGCGTGCTCTCGAGTTCGCGGTTCCATCGAATGCCTCCGACGAGGATCGGAGAGGACGGGCAACACTCCGCACGAACCCGACGCATCCGCAGCGCGGGTGGAGCTGCGATTCCCAACGTGCGAAGTCACCCCGTCCGTAGGCGAAAAACGGTCCGCGACCCATTGTAAAGGGGCGCGGACCGCTTGCAACAACTGGTTTTCGGCGAAATCGGCGGAGGTGAGCCTTTTGGGGATTCGGTGAACGCACATCCGACGCGGGCGGTAAAGCTTCCCCGAACGGAGTGCTCGGCTATGCGCGGCGGATGAGTTGCCGCAGTTCGCCGATGTACCGCGGGACGGCGACTTTCGGATCCTCCCGCTCCTCGTACTCCAGCACGAGGTAGCCCCGGTAGCCGGCGTCGTTGAGGATCTTCACGATCCGCCCCAGGTCGGCGTCTTCCCGCTTCCCCGCCCGGTGCATCACCACCTTGACCTGCGCGTTGAACGTGTAGGGTGCGATCTTCTCGAGTTCGGCGTAGGGATCGGCCGAATGGAAGTTGCCGCTGTCGAAGTTCACGCCGAACCACGCGGTCGGCTTGACGGCGCCGATCAGCTTGAGCATGCCGTCCGCCGTCGCGGTCAGTCCGCCGTGATTCTCGAGCGCGAGGAACACGCCCTTTTTCTCGGCATGCTCGAGCGACTGCTCGATTCCCCGCACCGCCATCTGGAACGCCTGCTCTTCGGTCTGTCCCCGCTTCGCATTGCCGGAGAAGATGCGAATGACCGGCGCCCCCAGCACGGCGGCGCGGTCGATCCACATTTTCGTCAGGTCGACCTCCTTCTTCAGATTCGCGTCGTCGGTCTGGCAGAAGTCGTTGCCGATCGCCGTTCCGGAAATGTCCAGCCCCAGGCGGAACGCGAGGTTCTTGAGATGATTGAGATAGGCGTCGTCGGTGTCGTTGGGGAAGTAGTAGCCGGTCGGCTCGCAGCCGTCGAGGTCGAGTTCGGCGCAGTACTTGATGAAGTCGTCGAGCAGCATCTTTCCCGCGGGGGGAGCGGTCTGGGACCATCCCCGCGCGAGTTGACGACTGAACGAATACCCGGCGAGCGAAAGCTTCATGTACGGCTTGCCGGGACGCTCGACCGCCTCGGCGGCGAAGGCGGAAGAGCCGACTCCGGCGGTCGCCGCCACCGCGGCCCCGGCCCCGGCGAGGGAGCGTTTCAGGAAGTCGCGGCGGGTGCCGGCAGGGGAGTGGATCGGCGGAGCGAGTTGCGTCATCGCGGTTGTCCTTGCTGATTCGAGGGCGGATTCGAAATCCGATACGGCCGCGGGCGAACGCGGCCGACGCCATTGTGCCCGACCGGCCGCGGGAGGGAAAGTCCAGCAGAGAACTTCGATCCGGCTGAATCGGAGTTGTCGGGAGAAGCCGCGAAACCGCAAGCGCTGCGGAGGCCGGTCGAGCAGGGAGAGGCCGCTCGAGTTTTTCTCAGTCGAGCCGCCAATCGATCTCGGAGATTTCCTTCAGCGCCGGGCGGTCGGTGTAATCGAGCTGGAGCGGAGTGATCGTGGCGTGGCCCTCGGCGAGTTCGCGGACGTCGGTGCCCGGTTCGGCCTGATGGTCGTCGATGGGAGTCTGGCCGCTCCAGTAGTAGGGGCGTCCGCGGGGATCGATCCGCTTCTCCATCACGTCGACGTGCCGCTTCACGCCGAGCGCGGCGGTCTTCACGCCGCGCGGTCCCTCGGGAGTCGAGGCGGGGAGATTGACGTTCCACAGCGAACCGGCGGGAGGTCGAAGGGCGAGAATGCGCTCGACGAGAGTCCGGGCGTGGCGGGCGGCCGCGGAATAGTCGGGCGTCTCGGCCAGATCGAGCGACACGGCGATCGAGGTCACGCCGAAGAACGCTCCTTCGATCGCCCCGGCGACCGTGCCGGAATAATGCACGTTGACGCCGACGTTCGCCCCGGCGTTGATGCCGCTGACGACGAGGTCCGGTTTCTTCGGACAGAATTCGAGGACGCCGAGCTTGACGCAATCGGCGGGACTCCCCTGCACGGCCCAGCCGAACCGCTCGCCGTCGCGGAACTCCTCGTGGACCATCAGCGGGTGCAGGTACGTGATCGCGAGCGCCACACCGCTTTGCTCGATGTAGGGGGCGACCAGATGCACGTCGCCCATTCCCGCGAGTGCGTCGCGCATCGCCCGCAGACCGGGAGCGTGAATGCCGTCGTCGTTGGTGAGGAGGATTTGCATGATGTTCGCGCCGTTGTGTTTGCTTGCGGCTTCCGAGAGCAATCCGATCGTCGCGGAGATTGACCGTAGGTCAACCCAGATGTACGATGTCGAGTGTTCGAGCCATCACCCGTCGATCGAATCAATGCCCGAAAAATTGGTCGAGTGCGAGTTTCCGATCCCGATCGTGCGGGACTCGCACCTGTCCGATGGTCGGCGGCATTCGGTGACGACGTGGCGCTGGTTCGAGCGGGAGTTGTGGGTGCGATTCGGCGGTGCGACGGTCGCAATGGTCGATGGATTCTACGCTGATTCCGACACCGGAGAGTGAATATCCGATCGATCCCGGCGATTCACGGTCGCGATTCGTCGAAAACAGATCACCGAATTACGGGCGCTTTTAGCTGAAGCGTCGATCCGATTTCACCAGAAGTCGATCTATCTCAGTATCGCAGGTCAAGTCGAATTCATCGAACATCCGCCGGAATCGTGATCATGATCGCTCTGAATTACTACGTCGATCTGCATGGGGGCGAGTTGCCGATTGCGGAACTCGATCATGAAGAACACGCGGTGCTCGAGCGGATTCAGGCTCGGGCCGCCGAAAATCCCGACTGGGCGGAGTTCACGAATTACTGGACTGCCGAGATCGCGGCGCTGTACGAGCGGCGCGGCGTCTCGCGGGCCGAATCGGCCGATTCGCCGCTGTATCGGATCGCGGAAGATCTCGACAGTCGGCTGGCGATCGCCCAGGGCCTCGCCCGCGCGCCGGATTACCGCGACGAATTGCAGAAGTTGATCCGCGAGCGATTCAAGTCGCAACGGGCGTTCTGCGAGGCGACGGGCATTTCCGAAGACATGCTCAGCCACGTGCTCGCCCGCCGCAAGCATCTCGCGATCGACACCCTCGAAAAGGCGCTGGCCCGCATCGGCTGCACGCTGCGGATCGTGCCGACCGAGCCCGCCGCGAAGAAATGACGACCCGTCGGACCGACAGCGCAAAGCGTCAGGGCGTGTGCCGCGTTGTCCACCCGATGCTGTGAACGATTACGAACGGGGGGCGTCCGCGAGCAGCGCGTCGAACTTCGGCTGCTTCAACAGCCGTTGCTGCGTCCATTCCGCGAACTTCAACCGGCACAGCAGCACCGGTTCGAGCCATGTCGCCCCGTCGGGACCGTCGACGAACGGTTCGGTCCGCACGAACCCGTACATCCGCTGCCGCAACACCTGCCGCTGCTCTTCGGGAATTTCGCTCGCGGGAAGGCGGGCCACGTACTTCAGCTTCCCTTCGACCTCGCTGGCGACGAAGATTTCGGCGAAGTCGTCCTGCCCGAACTTCGTGAAGCCGATGATCAGGCAGTCGATCGGTTGCAGCTTGACCTTGGCGGCCGGGTCTTCGTCTTCCTTCCCGACTTCCTCGAGCGCGTCGGAAAGCGAGTCGGCCCCGTTCCCCTTGGAGCGGGCCTCCTCGGCGATGGCGTTCACGAGGTTCTTCTTGGGAGGCGCCTTCACGCCCCAATCGTCGAACAACGCCGAGTACCGGATGCCGCCGATGATCGCCACGGCGCACACGATTCCCGTCAATCCCCACCCGGCCGACCACACCCGCCAGGCGCCCTCGGGAAGCGCGTCGAGCGAGGGCTTCCAGATGGCGAGCGGCTTGAAGACGATGTCCATCGGCCCCACGCGGTCGGTGATCGACAGCGCCTTGAAGAACACCGAGAACTGCGCCACGACGCAGGCGATCAACCCGATCGCGCACTGACCGACCGCCCACCAGGCGCGCGCCGGGCCCTCGGCGGGGAGCATCAGCGAAGCCGCCGCGCTGAAGACCGCGACCGCGAGCGCCCCGCCGCCGAGCGTCCAGGCCCAGGTGGGAATCGCCTCGAACAGCGTGCCGGCCGCTTTCGCCTCCGCCGCTTCGCGCGCGGCGGCGACGGACGCCTCCGGCCGCGAGTCGAACTTCGGATAGTATCCGCAATCGGGACACCACGAGGCGCAGCCCCACGGCGTCGTCGATCCGCACCGCGGACATGCCGCGACCGGATCGCCGTCGCCGGCATCAGCGGCGCGCTTCGCGTCGCGCGCGGCCGCTGCGGTCGCGCCGGGGGTGAGAGTGGCGGCCGGTCTCGCGGCGGTGGATCGCGCGTGCTGAGTCATGTCCTGTCGCCTCGCCCGGATGTGCGGATCATGACGGCGGAATCGATAAACCGGCGCGAACCGGCGCCGCCGCGCGTCGTGAAAACATAGCACGCCGCAACGGACGATGCGGCCGCCGGATCGCAGTCGTCTGGAAAGGCGAACCGGCGAGAAGATCGAAGGCAAGAAAATGGGTAACACTTTACCCGAATGGCGGAGCAGTCGGCTTCGTAGCGGAATTCGCAAGAATTCCGCCATGGGCCAGCAACTGGGACATCGCCGGAATTCTTGCGAATCCCGCCACCGCCCGTGCGCCACGTCACTCCGGTAAAGTTTTACGAAAATGGCGGGTTGCGATCGACGGCGGTCAATCCGCATTTCCCGCATCGACCCGAGCGGCGACGAGTTCCCGCAGGGCGGTGCGATCTGCGTCGATCGCGAACCCCCGCCAGGGAACGATCGATACTTCGCGCTTTCCATGGAAGAGGTACAGGAACTCGTCGTCCTCGGCCCAGGAGTGGTACAGGGACCATTCGAGCCGGGAGTCGATCGTCGGCGTCTGGAAGTGGATGTCGTCGCGGGAGAACGTCAGCGTGTAGGGCTCGCGCAACTTCGAGTGGCTGCGCTCGACGAGTACGGGGACGATCAATACGCCATAGGCGAGCAGTCCCCCGAAGGCGGCCCCGACGCCGCAAAGCAGCGCGGCGAGCAGACTGAACCCGTGCGTCGCCGACAGATATCCGCCGAACACCACGAACAGGGCGGCGATCAGCGAATCGAACCGCGCCCGGTGCCGGCGCGCCAGCACGCGCCGCAGGCCCCGCGCGAACTCGCCGGGTTCGTAGGTGAAGGATGCGGTGATGGTGTCCATCGGCGCGAAACCGCAAGCGAGTAGCGTGGTCGACGGGAATACTCGTAGAGAAGTAGGGCCGGCTGTGCCGGCCGAACGACCAAGCGAGATTCCATCACGATCCGGCCGGCACAGCCGGCCCTACGGAACTTCCGGATCCCGGTCGGTCAACATCGGCACGAGAAGCGGGAAGAGCCGCTCCACGCCGGCGGCACGCATCTCGGCAACGGCCCCCTCCCGCTCGTCCCGACCCAAGTAGCCGGGGCCGCGGAGGAGCGCGAGCCAGGCCTCGAGCCGCCCCCGATCATCCATCGTGTCGTCCCTCATTGCGCAACGACCTCGAATGCCTGACAGTCATTTTTCTGTCCTTCATCTTTCTGTCAAGGAGTGCGGCGCTCCCCCCGCTGACGCGGGAGGCTCGCCGTCTTGGTAGCGGAAGCAACCGGCGAGCCGTCGTCACGCGGCGGCGCTGGAGCGGCCGCCGGTGTGGAATTCGCCGTTTTCGTCCACGTCCTCGAACCGCACCGAGAACCGTTTCGACACGCCCGATTCCTCCATCGTCACGCCGTACAGCGCGTCGCACAGCGCCATCGAGGGCTTGCGGTGCGTGATCATGATGAACTGCGTCGTGTCGCGGAAGTCCTGCAGCAGGTTCATAAAGCGGTCCACGTTCGCCTCGTCGAGCGCCGCGTCCACCTCGTCCAGAATGCAGAACGGGCTGGGGTTGCTGCGGAAGATCGCCATCAGCAGGGCGACCGCGGTCAGCGTGCGTTCGCCGCCCGAAAGCAGCGAGATGCTTCGCGGTTCCTTTCCGGGCGGGCGGGCCACGATGTCGATCCCGCACTCCAGCGGATCGTCCGGGTCTTCGAGGATGACGTCCCCTTCGCCGCCGCCGAACAGCTTGCGGAACAACTCGCGGAAATGGCCCTGGATGGCGGCGAACGTCTCGCCGAATCGCTTGCGGCATTCGCCGTTGATCTTGCGGACGATGTCCTCGAGTTCCGCCTTGGCGTGCTTCAGGTCGTCGAACTGGGCGGCGAGCACTGAGTAGCGGCTTTCGAGGTCGTCGAGATCGTGCAGGCTGTCGGTGTTGACGCTTCCCATCGACTTGACCTGCCTGCGAAGCCGCTCGACCTCGGCCTCGAGTTCCGGCCGGAGTTCTTCGAAGGATGGTTGAGAGCCGAGGGTCGAAGGTTGAGGATCGAGGGTTGAAGGGGGCGCGATCTCGGACGTCTGATCCTCGTGCCCCACGGGGCGCTGCCCGTGGGCTTGCACGGCGCGCTCGTAGGCCGACATGCCCTCCGCGACGACCTCGGGGAGCGACGATTGGAACTCCTCTGCGATGCGCTGCTCCAGCGTGGCGATTTCGTGCCGGAGATCGCGGGATCGCATTTCCGCTTCGTGCCGCTGCGTGTGCAGTTCGCGAAGATCGTCGCGGACCGCGGCTTCCTCTTCGAGCAGCGCGGCGCGGCGGCTGCGCACGCGGCGCTTCTCGTCGGCGAGGCGCCGCGATTCTTCGTCGAATCGCTCTCCGGCGAGAAACAACTCGGCCAGTTCGGCGCTGGTGGCGAGAATTCGCAGCCGCGCCTTCGATCGCCGTTCGAGCGAGGCTTCCAATCGTCGGGCCGCTTCGTCGCGCTGCTGCGCGCGCTGCCGGGATTCCTCGACGAGGCGGGCGTCGGCCT
The DNA here is from genome assembly GCA_040877445.1 of Planctomycetaceae bacterium. Classification (GTDB taxonomy): domain Bacteria; phylum Planctomycetota; class Planctomycetia; order Planctomycetales; family Planctomycetaceae; genus JBBDNT01. The sequence continues at coordinate 5,866 of JBBDNT010000206.1, read as the reverse complement.
CACGGAGACCGTCGAGCCGCTCTTCCTGCTTGGCGAGATCGAGCTGTTCCGCGGCGTGCTGTTGTTCGAGCGCGCGGCAGCGGTGCTCGCCATGGGCGAGATCGCGTTCCCCCTGCGCGAGTTGTGCCTGGAAGGCGCGCAGCTCCTCCTCGTCGCGAATCAGTTCCATCCGCGCCCGTTCGACCGCCTCGTCGGATCGGGCGACGAGCGTCTCGGTCCGTTCCGACTCCTCGGCGAGTGCCGCGCGATCGGCGTCCAGACGGCCGAGTTCGCGCTCGGCGTCGGCGAGGCCGCTGCTCGCGGTGTGCTGCGCTGCGTGGGCGGCGGCGACCCGTGTCTTGGCGTCCGTGAGTTCTTCATCGACTTGGCCGAGCGAGTTCTCGACCGCTTCGAGCCGCCGTTCCCCCTCGGCGATGCGGCGATCGAGGCGGGCGATGTCGTTCTTCAGCCGCCGCAGTTCGCTCTTGCGCGAAACGAGCGCCCCCTCGGAGCGAATGGTCCCGGCGGAGAGCGTGCCGTCGCGCTCGAGCAATTCGCCCTGAAGAGTGACGAAGCGCAGGAGTGGAAAGTCGGGGGTCGAGGGTCGAGGGTCGAGAGTCGAGGGAACCTCTTCTCCGGACTGCGACCTCTGATCTCTGATCCAGCGTCGCGGACGGGCTGAAGCCCGTCCTACGACCTCTGATCTCCGCCCGCAGCGCGACCGCCGTCGCCAGCGTGTCCACGATCCACGTGTCCGACAGAAGCTGCTCGCCGAGTCGCGGCAACTCGTCCGGCGACCGGACGAGGCGGTCCGCCCGAGCGATCACGCCCCGTCGATCGGACAACTCGTCACTCGTCACTCGCAACTCGTCACTCCCGTAGGGCACGAACCCCACGCGGCCGGAGATCCGGCACGATTCGCTTTGCAGGTAATCGAGCAACGGCTGAATGCGATCCAGCACGATGAGCTGCGCGCGGTGACCGAGGGCGACTTCGATCAGCGGCGCTTGCTCCAGGTCGACTTCGAGCAAGTCCGCCACGCTGCCGCGAACGTGGTTCCAGGGGGGATAGTCCGACGTTTCGGCCCGGCTGAGAATCTCGCGGACGCCGATGCCGAAACCTTCCTTGCGGCTTTCGAGGTCTTCCAGCACCGCCAGCCGCGCTTGCCAGCCGGTGCGTTGCTCGCGGTGCTGCGCGAGGCCGCGCTGCGCGTCGTCCAACTCGCCGCCGACCGCCGCCCGGCGGTCTCGAACGCCTTGCAGAACGTCTTCGGCGGCGGCGGCGATCCGCGCGGTCTCGGCGAGCGCGGCGCGGCGGCGTTCCACTTCGCCGGCACGATCGGCGCGCTTGGAATCCAACGCGGCCTGTCGCCGCCGAATCGCTTCCCGTTCCTGGCGGCGGTCGGCGGCTTGCGATTCGCACGTTTCGACGCGGCTGCCGAGCGCGGAGGCGTTGCGCGTCCGGTCCAGCAGTCGTTGCCGATCGTCCGCGAGCCGTGTTCGGCCGCGTTCGACTTCCGCGGCGAGCGCCGCGATGCGTTCTTCGCGGCGGGCGCGCTTCTCAGCGAGGTGCGAATGCTCCTCGGCGAAGCGTCGCAACTGGTCGTGAACGCGGGCGTGCTCGGCGGCGATTTCCCCCGAGCGGGAATTCATCAGCGCCAGTTGCTTGCGGAGACGCTGGATTTCGGCGTCGAGATCGGCCGCGCGCTCGCTTTCGTGCCGGGTGGCGACCTGCCGGCCGGCGATCGCCTCGTGATTGGCGGCGGCGCGGCGTTCCGCGTCGCGGAGGCGGTCGTCGACTTCGGAGACTTCGCCATCCATCGCCGCCAACTGGGTCTCGAGTTCGCGCTGCCGCGCTGTGCGTTCGGCGATGTGTTCGGTGCGCTCCGCGAGCACTTCGTCGAATCGCGCGAGTTGCGCGGAGAGGCGGCGATGATCGTCGGCGGCGAGGCCCAGCCACGCTTCCCGGAACCGATCGGTGACGTCGCGGAAGCGGGCGGCCTTGGTCGCCTGTCCGCGAAGCGAATCGAGCCGCGAGCGGGCTTCCTCGACGATGTCGCTCAGCCGCAGCAGGTTCTGATCGACGCGTGCCAGCTTGCGTTCGGCTTCGACCTTGTCGGTCTTGTAGCGGCTGATGCCCGCGGCTTCCTCGAAGACCTTGCGTCGCGCGGAGGCGTTGGCCTGCAATATCTGATCGACGCGCCCCTGCTCGATGATGCAATAGGCGTTGCCCCCCGCGCCCGTTCCCAGCAGCAGCTTGACGATGTCCTTCAGCCGCGCGGGCGCGCGGTTGATGAAATACTCGGCGTCGCCCCCTTGCATGATCCGTCGGCCGATCTGCACTTCGGCCGCGTCGACCCGCAGGAAACCGCTGCTGTTGTCGAAGGTGAGGGTGGCCTCGGCCATCGCGCTCGGCTTGCGGCCGGCGGCGCCGTTGAAGATCACGTCGGTCATCGAGTTGCCGCGCAGACTCTTGGCGCTCTGCACGCCCAGAATCCACTTCACGGCATCGACGACGTTGCTCTTCCCGCTGCCGTTCGGACCCACCACGCCGGTGATGCCGGGGTGGAAATCGAAGCGGATCCGGTCGGCGAAGCTCTTGAAGCCGAACAGTTCGAGCGAGCGAAGCACTACGTCCTCATGGGGTCTTCGGATCGAGGAAGTACTTGCGGACGTCGTACCAGGGAGTCTCCGGCCGCAGCAGCATGTCGGACCGCTTGGGAGACTGCTTCTTGGCGTCGCGGTCGGACTTGGTTTCGGCCGAGGCGAAATCGGCGTCGTCGCCGGCCCATCCGCCATCGCCGCCCGCCGCGCCGGCCGCGGCGGACGCGGTCGTGTCGCCCCCCTCGCCCTCTTCCAGGGCGAACAGGTTGGGAGCGAGACTCCCGCGGCCGATGCGGGTCGTCCGCGAGGCGACCTGCGCGAGGCCGTCCTTCGGCCGCAGATATTCCCGCCCCGCGCGAGGCAGCGCGTCGATCTCGATTCGCCCTTCCAGATTGTGACCCTTCTCCGCCTGGATGAGCATCTGCGCGATGTCGGGATAGGTCGCGCCGCACTCGGCGGCGGCGCGAATCACGTCGACCAGCCGCGTCGAGACTTCCTTCCGCACGGGAATGCCGCGATCGTAGCGGCTGACGGTGATCGTCTCGCTGCCGGGATGGCCGGTGACGTGAATCTGGTTTCCGGCCCGCACGGTGATCGGGGTCTTCAACAGCTGCCCAGCGCCGAACAGCACGATCTCCTGCTTGGCCTTGTGGGTGAGATGCACCATCGGCTCGCCCGCGGTGTCGAGGACGTGGAGGCGGAAGGCGTCGTTGAGGGTCTCGCCGCGGATGAACGAGTCGCCGGGGTTGAGCGTCGAGAGGGCGCGGAAGGATCCGTACCGCAATTCCGAACTCGGTTCGCTCATCAACTCGCGGAGGTGGCGCGGCGCTGCGCTGCGTTCGAGCACCGCCAGCGCCGCCAGCGCGTACACGCGGAACGCCGGTTCGACGCGGGCCGCCTCGGCCAGTTGCGGCACGCCGTCGTCGCGGCCGAGATACGCCAGGGCGGCGGCGGAATGGAAGCGGACTTCGAGGCGCCGGCTGTCGAGCCCCCCCTTGAGGGTGTCGATGGCGTTCGTGCCGATCGCCTCCAGTTCGAACGCGGCCCGCTCGGATTCCTCGGGATCGTGCAGGCGATCCTTGAGCTGCTGCAGGCGAATTCGTTCGGCGACCGGCGTCTCGTTGAACGACACCGCCCGCACGATCTGAATGTAGCGGGGGAAGTTCTCCTTGTAGCGCGGGTGAATCTTCAACTCGACCTGCTGATCGGTCTTGGCCTCGGCGAGCGGCTCGCGGATGCCGTGCTCGTTCAGGCTGTAGAACCGCTGGCCGATCCGCGTCGCCAACCGCTTGGCGTTGCGCGCGCTGCGGAAGTCGTGGCGGAGGTAGAACGCCATGTGCCGGTCCTTGAGCGACGTGGCCCCGCCCAGCACGCGGCCGCGGCGGAGCACGCCGGCGAGCGACCCTTCGTCCCCTTCGCCGGTCGAGATGAGGATCGGCCCTTCGGCCTTCGCGAACTCGTGCCCGTCGATGACACCCCGGCCGGGAACGATCGCCTGCTCGGACAATCGGGTCTCGAGCAGATAGCCTCCGTTGAGGCTGGTGGCTTCTCCGGTGTCGGGAAGCGAGACTTCGATGTCGAACTTCTCTCCCTTGCGGACCAGCGGCGGCAGGTACGCCTTGATCGCCACCACCGCGGTGTCGGGCGACGCCAGCACCGCGTTCGGATTGGCGACGCCGCGGCGGCGCATCTCGTCCAGCATGAGATTGCGGTACATCGAGGGGGGCGGATCGCCGCCGGTCCCCTTCAGCCCGACCACCAATCCCACGCCGGTGATCGCCACCACGTTCAGTCCTTCGACGGTCCCGTAATCGCCGACGAAGCTCGTGTTCACGGAGACGCCGGTCTCGTTCGGAGCGCTGAACAGGTCGTCGTCGCCGGACGTTTCGCCGCCGGCGGGACCGCCCAGCCGGAACGCGTTCCAGGCCGAAGTGCCCACGTTGAATTGCTGGCAGCCCGTCATCGCCAGGCACAGCACGACCACGTAGCGGCGCGGCGCTCGATGCATCGGATCACGACTCCCTTCGTGCGCTACGGGGCCGTCGGTCGATTCGGAACGCCGCGGCCCGCGCGAAAAGAACGCGGCCACGCGGCGATCGGCCGAAAGCCCGACTTCGGCAACCCGCGAACGAAATGGACGATGGACGGAGAGAGAGACTCAGGGGGGCGGGAGAATAGAACCCGATTCCCAACCGGTCAAGAGCGGATTCGCGGTTTCGCCAGCGACCGCAACGCCGCGAGGTTGATCGCGTCGAGCTCCTGCCCGTCGCGCATTCCCTTCGGCGTCTCCAGATACATCGGCAACTTTCGGAAGCGGCGGTCGTTGAGGATGTGCCGGAACGTCTCCGTTCCCAGGTGCCCTTCGCCGATGTGCGCGTGCCGATCGACCCGGCTGCCCAGCTCGCGCTTGCTGTCGTTGAGATGGAACGCCCGCACCCGGTCGAGTCCGACCACGCGGTCCAGCTCCTTCATCGTCGCCAGGTAGTCCTTCCGCTCGACGATCGGGTAGCCGGCGGCGAGCAGATGGCAGGAATCGATGCACACACCGATTCGCGTCGCATCCCGCACGCCCTCGATGATCTCCTTCAAGTGCTCGAAGCGGTGCCCGAGGTTCGTCCCCTGCCCGGCGGTGTTCTCGAGCCGGATTTCGACCGACTGCCCCGCCGTGCGGTCGAGCGCTTCGTCCAGTGCGCGGACGATCCGCGCCAGACCCTCCGCTTCGCTCGTCGTGGTGAAACTGCCGGGATGCATCACGACTCCCTTCAATCCCAGCGCCTCGGCCCGCTCGAGTTCGACCACGAACGCCTCGAGCGACTTCCGCCACAATTCGTCGGCCGGGCTGGCGAGGTTGATGAGATAACTGTCGTGCGCGCACGGCTCGCGAACCCCGGTCCGCGCGAGCGCCTCGCGGAACAGGTCGGCATCCGCCTCGGTCAGCGGCTTCGCCCGCCATTGATTGTTGTTCTTGGTGAAGATCTGCACGCAATCCATGCCGAGCGCGGCGGCGGCCTCGACGGCCTTGTGATAACCGCCGGCGATCGACATGTGGGCGCCGAGAAGCGGCATGTTCGTCCCTGGATTCGCGAGGAAGAGCGACCGTTCGGGCGGTCAGCGTAGCAGGAACAGGTCCGTGCGGAAATGCAACGCCCGGAGTCGATCGACCCGGCGCGTGGTCGCGGGGCGTGCGACGGAACTTGCGCGGCATGATCCGCCATGCCACCTGGAACTCGCCATTTTCCTGACGGTGTTCGCGCGGAGTCCCCCTCTCCCCTTTTGGGGGAGAG